>PBOG01000060.1 GCA_002724245.1 Planctomycetaceae bacterium | reverse complement strand
AAGCCGATGCTGTGGGTGGCGATCGCGATCCTGTTTTCTTTTGGCTGCTGCTGCCCCGTGTGGGGGTGGATATGGGAATATTGGTTGTATCTGATCGGCTGACGTTTGGCTGTCGTGCGATGCCAGCCGACAGAGTCAGGCCCCTGCGTCAGGGATGCCGGCAGATGGGAAAGCGAGGCCCTGGTCGGTTGGCGTTACTTATGTCGTGCCGTCGCGATGGCTCGCATTTTTTCAGCTGTGCGTGTGGCCGAATGGGTCGGTGGTCTCAGTATGTCAGGTGGTACTGAGGTGGGGTGTTGCGACCTGCGCGACGCGCAGGAGAGGGTGTGAGTTCCGGCCGGGAGGCGGAACGGTCAGCGTGGTGGTTAGTTGTGCCAGAATTGAGAGCGACGCGGTGCCTGGTAGTTGACGTTCAGGTAGGGTGTGTCTAGCCGTTGTGAATTGTTTGCCAGGGAACGGACGCCCGCTTCAACCAGGCCTGAAGTGAGGAGGGTCCGCTCGATCGGATACGGGGCTTTTCCGGTGAGGAACATCTCCTCGGCTTTCGACATTAAGGCCGCCGAGTAGACGACGTTCGGTATAGGCGGCAGGTAGAACAACGTCGAGAGCGGCTTCGCCTGGTCGGTCAGTTGCGCGGCGAAGGTAAAGTCGTTGACCAGGCCATTGAGCAGGAGCATGGTCGCTTTGAGGCCGTCGTTGTATTGAAACCGATACGCGATAGGCTTTTTCACCCACTCACGGATCTGGGCCATCGTCGGGTAGCGGTGATTGGTCTTGTCTTCCTGGGTGAGCGTTTGGCTGCGGCATAAACAGGATTTGAAGAGCTGCTGGCTGAAGCCGCCGTCTTCCCATTTTCCCAGGTCCAGCGCTTTCCAGACCTGATCGTCACGGATCGCCTCGACCCAGGCTACGCCAGTTTCGCCACCGCTGCGTCGTTCGGCCATACATTGGATGGTCTCCAAGGCGTGAAAGTCGTAACTGTCAATTCCGCCGATGGCGACGCACATGACCTCGTCGACCGAGGCACCGTACGGCAGGTCGATTGCCGGCATTCTCCAGGTTACCGGGAGCGAAGAACCGGCCAGAAATGGGATTTTCATAGTCCGCGCCGTGTCCACCATTTCCTGGGCCCAGTCCCATTTCCAGGAGAGGTGCTTGTCGTTGAAAATTGGCAGCACGCGGCCGTCTTTCTGGAAGACTTCAACGACCTCACGAAAGAATTCGTAGCGGGGGTATTGAGTCTGGCCGAGGTCGTTGCGTGGGTACTGACCGTGTTCACCGATGATCAGGACGGCGTCGACTGCCAGACGATCGCCTCCGCAACGCAACGCCTGCGCGATGCTGGGATAAATTTGAAAGCCAAATTTCGCAGCGCGTTGTCGGCTGAGGTCATTGGCTGGGCGCTGGTCGACGTATGCCGAGACCAGCTCTAAACCCGGTTCGTGCCATTGGCCTTGGACGGGATAGCCTGCCAGGAAACGTTCTGCCATGTGCCAGGCATGGGACGGGTATCTCCATTCCGTGGTTACGACGGCCAGTCGTCGCTTGGGTTTGGAAGTGGCAGCCCGAGTACGCACTACAGGAGAGGTCAGGGGGGCGGCGGTCGCGCCAGCCAAAGCACCGAGGAAACGGCGGCGTCCGAGCATCGACGGAATCTCCATGAATAGAGGGACTGGATTAGCTACAGTGCGCCAGGTTGCCTATCAGTGGCCGCGGCCACTGATAGGGTAGGCGGTGTCCTGGAAACCGAGGCCGCTATGTTCACCCGGAGGTACGAGTGAATCGACAAAAGATTCGTCCTCTTCACTCACGGTGATGTCCAGGCAGCCGAGATTGTTTTCGAATTGTTCCACTGTGCGAGGTCCAATGATCATCGAGGTGAGGATCGGGTTGGCCATACACCAGGCGAGGGCGAATTGGGTGCTGTTGATACCTCGCTGTGCGAGGTATTCTCCCAGCGCGTGTGAGACCTGAAGACTTGCTTCTCGCCATTCGGCCTGCATCATACGTGGGTCGTTCCGGGCTGCACGCGTTCCCTCGGGTGGTGCTTCGCCGGGAGCGTATTTCCCGGTCAGAATGCCGCGTGCCAGCGGGCTGTAGCTAACCACTCCGAGGCCGTGTTTCTGGCACAATGGGAGTAATTCGACTTCGATATTACGATTGACGATGTTGTACAGCGGCTGCACGCAGCAAATGGAATTCAGTTGCAGTCGGTCACTGGTCCACAGCGCCTCGGCGACCTGCCAGGCCCAAAAGTTAGAGCACGCCATGTACCGTACTTTCCCCGACCGCACCATGTCGTCCATGGCACGCAGTGTCTCGTCGATTGGTGTGTTTGTGTCGGGGGCGTGGGGGTAGTACACGTCAATAAAATCGGTGTTCAGGCGTTGCAGGCTGCGGTCTACTTCGCGCATCAAATGCAGGCGACTGGCACCACTTTCATTGGGGCCCTGGCCCATCGGCTGGCGTCCTTTCGTGGCCAGCACAATATCGTCGCGGCGGTCTGCGATTGCTTTGCCCACGACACGTTCGGATTCTCCCGCGTTATACATGTTCGCGGTATCGATGAAGTTGATACCCAGGTCGTGTGCTTTGTGGATGATTTCGATTGATGTTGCTTCGTCGGTTTGCCCGCCGAACATCATGGTGCCCAGACAGATGGGTGAGACCTGCACACCGGTGCTGCCGAGATAACGGTATTCCATGCTCTAATCCAATGACGCGTTGAAGGAAGAGGCCGTGGCGTAGTTGTGCTCGTCGCCGCGCGGCGCTGGTGCCGCGCACGACGCCTCGCATTTTCGCGGAGTTTCGCCGAGTTGCAAGGGAGTTGCGGGGGCATCCCGCCAGGTTCTTGCCAGCGTTTGTTGTCTTTTCGGGGTGCGGTCTGGTGGATGCCACTGCTTTTGGGGCGATCAACGGGCTTGCCCGGCAAGTTGAGTGGGTTCCAGGGTGAGCTGCGTCTGTGGTGGTTGGTGTGGCAAGGAATAAATCTCCGTGACGGAAGTCGTAGTCTGCGATAGAATCAACGCGACGCGCGTGCAGTGGCATTGCAGCGTTCATTTCCCTTTCGCTGGTGGAGACCGAAACGAATGCCGTTGCGACATCGTAGTGTGGTCTTGTTTCTCTGTTTGTCGTGGGCAGGCTTGTCGACCGGCGTGGGCGCGGGGGATGAACAGCCACCGCAGCCGGCGGTGGCTGCAGTAGTGCCATCGGCAGTTCCCCTAAGTGTCCCAGAGTTGGTGTCGCGCGTCCGGAATTCGGTCGTCGTGATTACGGTTCCCGACAGAGACGGTCGAGAGGAAATGCTGGGCACGGGGTTTGTGGTGTCGGCCGATGGTTTGATTGCCACGAATTTACATGTCGTCGGGCGCGGTCGTCCGATTTCGGTCAGGACCGCGGACAAGGAGCTTTTACCGGTCATCGCGGTGCACGCGTCCGATCAAATGCTTGACCTGGCGGTGCTGAAGGTGGATCTGGGCCAGAAAACACTACTGCCGCTGCCGTTAGGGAACTCCCAGGAGATCGCAGACGGAGCGCGCGTTGTGGTACTGGGGAATCCGCTGGGACTAAAGCACAGTGTGGTCAGCGGCGTGGTGTCGGGGCGCCGTGAGATTGATGGCCGGGAGATGTTACAGCTGGCAGTACCGATTGAGCCAGGGAACAGCGGCGGCCCGGTCCTCGACATGCTGGGCCGGGTGCACGGAGTCGTTACTGCCAAGTCACTGGTCAAGCAAAATCTCGGGTTTGCGGTCCAAAGCAAGGATNTGAAACCGCTGCTGGACCGCCCTAACCCGGTGCCGCTGGAACGTTGGCTGACCATCGGACAGATAGATCGCCATCTGTGGACACCACTGTTTGGGGCGCGTTGGCAGCAACGCGGCGGTCGACTGCTGGTCGATGGGAAAGGAAAGGGGTTTGGAGGGCGCTCATTGTGTTTGCGGAACGAGGAGTCTCCAGGACTGCCCTATGAGATTGCGGTCTTCGTCAAGTTGGATGATGAACAGGGGGCGGCGGGTCTGGTCTTTCATGCCGATGGTGAGCAGAAACATTACGGATTTTATCCCAGTGCAGGAAAGCTAAGGTTGAGCCGCTTCGATGGAGAGAATGTTTTCTCGTGGAACGTGTTGCGAGAGATTTCCAGCCCGCACTACCAGCCAGAGGGGTGGAATCATCTCAAGGTGCGCGTCGAAGAGAAACGGTTGCTGTGTTACCTCAATGACCACCTTGTGATTGAGTCGTCGGATCGCGTGTTTACGAAAGGACGCGTGGGGTTGGCCAAGTTTCGGGATACCCGCGCAGAATTCAAACAGTTTATCGTTGGTGACCAGTTGGCGCCGTCGCGGATCGCACCCGAAGTGGCGGACGAATTGCGATCACTGGTTGAGAAACTCCCTGGCATTGAATCATTGCGTCCTGCTGACCTTGCTCCCTTGACAGAACGCGCAGCAGCCAGTGTGGTCGTGCTTCGCGATAAAGCAGAAGCCCTCGAACGCCAGGCAGCTGAGTTGCGTCGTGTGGCAGGTGATGTCCATACACAAAAGGTGGTGCGGGAGTTGGTAGCCGTGACGCGTCCGAAAGACGGTGTTGTGGACTTGTTGCGTGCGGGTCTCCTGATCGCGCAACTGGATGAAGAGGAAGTCGACGTGAACGCATATGTTGCCAGTGTGGAACGGCTTGCTGAAGGCATTCGCCAGCGGTTGTCACCCGAGGCAACACGGGCAGACCGGCTGCAGGCATTAGATCAATCCATGTTCAAAGAAAATGGATTCCACGGAGCGCGCTTTGACTATTACCATCGCGCGAATAGTTACCTCAATCGAGTGCTCGATGATCGCACTGGGTTGCCGATCACGCTTTCGGTTTTATACATCGAATTGGGGCGGCGCGTCGGCCTGGAAATTGAGGGCGTTGGCTTGCCCGGGCATTTTATTGTGAGGGTTGTGGGAGAAGGCGCGGAGCCACAGTATGTCGATGTTTTTAATGAAGCCCGGCACGTGGGTGCGGAAGGCCTTCGCAAACTTGTGCGTCAGTACGCCGGCAGGGCACTTCGCGATGCGGACCTGCTCCCGTCGACGCCCAAATCGATCGTGCTGAGGATGCTGGCAAACTTGCGTGGGCTGGCTGAGCGGAGCCAGGACAACGAAGCGACTTTACGCTACCTCGAAGCCATGGTCGCGATCGAACCAGAGGCGATCGCAGAACGTGGAGCACGCTCGATTATCCGATACAATACGGGGCGTCGTGATGCCGCAGTAGCAGATCTCGATTGGTTTCTTGAGCACCGCCCTAATGGTCTCGATCTGGACCGAATCCGAGAAATGCGTGACCTCTTCTCGCGGCAGCCGGCACCGCGATAGTCCGCAGGGTGGAGTTACTGGTAGCCGATGTTACCATCCGCTTCACGAATGAAGGTGCGGTGCCAGTTGGCCAGTGGATGGTCGGGGAAAGCCTCTTCGTTCAATTCGATTCCCAGGCCTGGGGTCTCAGGGATTTGCACGTGCCCGTCTACCAGGTCCAGCGGCTTGCGGATCAGTTGTCGCGCTGGCCCCCGGCTATCGATGCGATATTCGAGGATCAGGAAGTTGGGCGTTGACGCTGCGAAATGCACCGCGACGGCAGTAGAGACGGGGCCCAGCGGGTTATGGGGTGCGACAGTAAGATAGTTGGCCTCTGCGAGTGCGGCGATTTTTTTTCCTTCCATCAAACCGCCACAGAGGACCAGGTCGGGTTGCAGGATGTCGACGGCCCCGGCGGCGATCAAGTCGCGGAACTCATATTTGGTGTACAGCATTTCTCCGGTGGCGATGGGGATGCCGGCTTTCGCGCGGAGTTGTGCCATTGCTTCCATGTTCTCTGGTCGCAGTGGCTCCTCGAAAAACATTGGGCGGTAGGGTCGGACTGCTTCTGAGAGTTCCCAGGCACGCACGGGTTCAAAGATCTGGGCGTGCGGGTCGAGGCCGATTTCAACATCGTCTCCGACTGCCCGGCGGACTGCTTCCAGCCGTTGTGCTGCGCCTTTGAGTACGCTGCCCCAGGGCATCGTTTCCCGCCCCGGTGGCATGGGTTGCATTTTGATGGCGGTAAAACCTTGACGAACGGCATTGAGTGCGGCTTCGGCACAGGCCGCAGGTGTCCCGCCACCAGTTCCCAGGTAGGCCCGCACACGATCACGGCAGCGTCCACCCAGAAGCTGGTAGACGGGGGTGTTGTGAATTTTTCCCTTCAGGTCCCAGAGGGCTGTCTCGATGCCGCTAATGGCCGCGTTCAACATCGACCCTCCAGGAAATCGGGAGCCGTTGTACATCAATCGCCAGAGATGCTCGATGCGTGTGGGGTCTTCACCAATCACCCAGTCTTTAAGGTAGTGGACGGTCTGTTCCACTGCGTGGTCAGGGCCGACGCGATAGGCTTCACCAATTCCGTAGAGGTGTTCGTCGGTGAGGACTTTGACAAAGATATGGTTGCCATCACCCATGTTGACGCCGTAAGTCAGAACGTCACTGATCTTCATCACCCACCTCCAGTTGGTAGAAGTCACCCGCAATCGCGACAAGCACGCGATGACACACAACATACCTCGCTTGACGGTGATTCCCAAATCCGCGAGAAGCGGCTGCAGCACGCCGGAGAACCATGGTGGTATCCCGACCGGAGGGCTGAGCCCCTGGGTGTCCAATTGGCGCACAGGTGTAGATGCCGTGGTGGCGCGAATGGCGGCTGCGCGCTGTGGGAGCGTGCACAGTGTTACCCGTGCACAGTGTTACCCGTGCACAGTGTTACCCGTGCACAGTGTTACCAGGTTGCCAGCAGTTTGTTAGAAGTCTGCGTGGCCAGGTGTTCGCGGAAAGGGGATCACGTCGCGAATGTTTTTCATGCCCGTGATGAACTGCAAGGCTCTTTCCAGACCTAGTCCAAAACCGGAATGTGGGACGGTGCCGTAACGCCGGAGATCGACGTACCACCAGTAGTCGTCTGGTTCCAGGCCTTGCTGCTGCATACGAGACTCCAGCACATCGAGTCGCTCTTCACGCTGGCTGCCGCCAATGATCTCACCCACGTTGGGAACCAGGACATCCATCGCTCGTACGGTTCGCTCGTCTTCGTTGACACGCATGTAGAACGGTTTGATCGCGGCGGGAAAGTCGGAGACGATGATTGGACCGCCGATTTCGTCTTCCGTGAGAAAACGTTCGTGTTCGGATTGCAGGTCGTGCCCCCACGTGACCGGGAACTCGAAGTCCGCATTCTTTTTCTCAAGCAATGCAACAGCTTCGGTGTAAGTGAGGTGTACGAATTCCTTGTCAGCGATGGCGTGGAGCGTGGTCAAGACAGAGTTGTCGATCCGCTGGTTGAAGAATTCCATATCCTCACCGGCGTCGGACAGGACCGTGCGCACGACGTGTTTGAGGAACTTCTCCGCCAGTTGCATGTTGTCGTTGAGGTCGAAAAACGCCATTTCTGGTTCGATCATCCAGAACTCGGCCAGGTGGCGTGATGTGTTTGAGTTTTCCGCGCGAAACGTCGGGCCGAACGAATAGACTTTTCCCAACGCCGTAGCGTAGATCTCGGCTTCCAGTTGGCCGCTTACCGTGAGGTAACTGGGCCGATCAAAAAAGTCTCGAGAAAAATCGATCTTGCCGTCGCGTCGCGGTGGGTTTTCGAGGTCCAGTGTGGTGACTTCGAATAATTCTCCGGCGCCTTCGCAGTCACTGGCAGTAATGATCGGCGTATGAACGTAGAGAAATTCCTCTTGTTGGAAGAAATCGTGAATGGCGCGACACACACAGTTCCGGACGCGTGCCATGGCGCCAAAGGTGTTAGTGCGTGGGCGTAAATGAGCCCACTCACGTAATTTTTCAAACGTGTGCCGCTTTTTTTGCAACGGGTAGGATTTCGGGTCGGACCAGCCGTGTACCCTTAGCGAACTAGCGTGCAGTTCCGTCGATTGGCCACGCCCATTGGAGGCCTTGATTTCGCCCGCGATCGTAACGCTACAACCTGCCGACAGTTGTTTAATCTCGTGATCGTAGTTGGGGAGTTCACTGTCCGCCACGACCTGCAGATTGGCCATGCACGAACCGTCGTTAATTTCGAGAAAGCTGAACCCGGCCTTGGAGTCGCGTCGGGTGCGAATCCAGCCTTGCAGGGCGACTTGTTGCCCGATCGTTTCGTGTTGCCGGGCGGTACTTACTGAGATTTTAGTCATGGGGATCCATCCTCGTCTGCAGTTTTCAAGCGATGCTAATGTATACGCGCAGTGGGTAGTTGGGCAAACCCCGGTCTGGGCGTCAGGGATTGTTTGATGCCCGGTCTGCCTGGCAGCTACATCTGGAACGCGGGTGGGAAGCCGGCTCGCCTTACAACTAGTAACGCAAGAGGTGGACCCGGTCAGACACAAACACGCGTGCCAGACATTGCACCAGATCTTATTTCTCAGCCCCGTGGCGTTAAGGTCGAACCGGTTTGGAGAGCACACAGGACGCGGTAGATCGATCAGCGGATGTCGATCACGGGATCACCGAGGATTTCTTCGTGAGGTTGTACTCCCAGCCCGGGAGCGGTTGCTGCCGCCATCCTTCCGTTGGTCCGTTGGGGTGCACCGGCGGCCAGGCTGACGGTCACGTAGCTATTGAAATCAGTGGCGGTGAACAGGAATTCAGGACGCGTGCTATGGGCCAGGTGCGCGATTGCCGCAGTGACGATGTCCCCCCCCCAGCTGTCTTCAATTGTCATGGCGATCCCTCTCTGCTGACAGAGATCACGTGCCAGGGCAGCTTTTGTCAAACCACCCAGCTTGCTGATCTTCAGATTGACGACATCCATGGCATCTTCAGCAGCACCGCGAAGTAGCATGTCGATGCCATCAACGGACTCGTCCAGTACAAACGGGTGGTCGGTGCGGCGTCGGATGGACAGACATTCTTCGTAAGACAGGCAGGGCTGTTCGATGTAGACGTCAATGTCACGGACCGCACGCACCACTCGAGCTGCTTCGTGCGGTAGCCATCCCGTATTGGCGTCGGCGATTAGTTTATCGCCGGTGCGCAAGAGCTCTGCGACCATGCCAATTCGCTCAATATCCACATCAGGGTCACCGCCAACTTTTAATTGAAATCGCCGATATCCCTCGTCTCGATATTGGGCCACGCGACTCGCCATGGCGTCAGGGGCGTCTTGTGAGATTGCCCGATACAGGGTGAAATCCTCGCCGTAACGACCTCCCAGCAACGTACAGACAGGCTGCTGGCAATGTTGTCCCAGTAGGTCCCAGCAGGCGATATCGAGTGCCGACTTTACGTAGGGATGGCCTTTTAAGGCTTGATCCATCAGGGTGTTCAGGCACCCTAATTCTCTCGGGTCGGTGCCGAGTAAATGTGGACCCAGTTCGGTGATTCCGGCACGCACTCCGGGGCCATAGGCGGGCAAGTAGAAGGGGCCGAGTGGGCAGACTTCACCATGGCCGGCGAGCCCGGTATCGGTTTCGACGCGGACCACTGAGCTGTCGAAGACCTCTACGGATTTGCCACCAGACCAATTGTAATTGCCCTCGTGCAGCGGCAGGTCGACCTGGAAAACCAGAATGCGAGAGATTTTCATGGGTGGGTTCTGTGTTGATGTGAGATACTGGCTAACCAGGGCGCACCATCCTAGGACACCTGTACCATAGCGGCCAGAGTGGCGGCTGCCGAAATGTCCGGGAGCGAGTGCTTGTGCCAGGCGTGCGCCGGTAGTCACTCGCAAGGAATGCCTGGTGCGGTGATTAGCACGGATAAAACCGAGTGGCACTCGGCCGCAGAATCAATCGACGGGAACACCCCATTCAGCGAAACTCGCTGCAAGTTGTTGCCAGGTTTTGTCGTCAAGTGGAATGCCGTCCTGGTTGCGCTGCTCGCGTGTTCGGCGTTCGGGCTCGCCGGGAGTCAGGATTTCACCTTCGGGAGTGCGTGTCCGTGAGCCTTTGACCCATTGGATAAATTGATCGACCTCGCTGGAGAAAGTATCCGCTGGCTGGAAGCGGTGGGGGTCGATGACGATCGACAGCATTCCCTGTTCGAGCCGATCTTTGCCGGGTTGCGTGCAGCCACCGCCGGTGAGGGCTCCAGCCAGGAGTTCCACGACCAAACCCAACCCGTATCCCTTGTGTCCACCAAAGGACAGGATCGCACCGGGGGGGTCGCCATAAAACACCGCAGGGTCCGTGGTGGGTTGGCCGTCGTGGTCGATGATGCAGCCCTCAGGTACGGCGACCCCTTTATTGAGTGCGACCTTGAGTTTGCCCTCTGCGACAGCGCTACACGAGATATCCAGGATGATCGGCTTGCCGTCTGCCGCAGGAATGCCGGCGGCAAAAGGATTCGCCGACAATCGCCGGTCAATTCCGCCAAATGGGGCGGTGAGCATTCCCAGTCCGGTTGTGTTCACCAGGCAAAAACAAATCATGCCAGCTGCGGCTGCCATTTCCGGCCAATCTCCGACGCGGCCGACGTGCCCTGAATTGCGCAGCCCGACGACCGAGACTCCGGACTGCCGCGCCTTGTCGATCGCCATGTGCATGGCGTGTTCACCCATCACCTGGCCAAATCCAAGCTGGCCATCGAGGAGGCCCAGGGCACCACTGTCGAGGACCACTTGAGGTGACTGGTTGGCGCGTACCATTCCTTTTTGGAGCCATTGGATATAGATCGGCGCACGGATCACACCATGAGAATCATGGCCGACGAGGTTGGCTTGTACGAGCCGGCGGGCGATCGTCTCGGCTTCAGTTGCCTGACAACCGGCGGCCGTAAAAAGCTGTTCTACCAGACCCGTGAGACGAGAGGCTTGAATTTCCATGGAAGGCAATCTGTCCGTGACCGAAGGAGTGAAACAAAACCAGCAGTGTAGACTATGCACAGAATTGGCGAATTGTGTTCCTTTTGCAACACGGCTAACGGCTGGTTCCGGGTGTTCGAGTCGCTGCTGCTGGGATACGATCGTTCACGCGGCAGAGAAACAACTCCCGGGTTTGACGCAGAAAAGTTTGGAATTTCCCATGTATGTGGCCTTATTCGATATCGACGGGACATTGATCTCCTCTGGAGGAGCTGGTGGTGCCGCCTTGATGGGGTCATTTCGTGACACGTTTGCGATACGTGACCCACGCCCGGTCAAATTCAGCGGCCGCACGGACCGCGCGATTGCAGGCGATCTGTTTCAGCTGCACGGTCTGGAAAACAATGCAGAAAATTGGGGGCGCTTGCGTGACGGCTATTTGGATCGTTTGCCGAATGAATTGGGCCAACGCACAGGAACGATCTTGCCCGGTATCGAGTCATTACTGGAAACGCTGGACGCGCGCGCAGACATCGTGATGGGCTTGTTGACAGGGAATTTACCTGATGGTGCGCGGCTCAAACTGGAGCATTTCGGAATCTACCAGTACTTTCCATTCGGCGCTTTTGGGGAGCTCCATGAAAACCGGGATGATGTGGCTCGCGATGCCCTGCGGATGGTGCAGCAACGTCTGGCGGACCAAACGCCAGCACAGGATCGGATCTGGGTAATTGGCGACACGCCCTTTGACGTGCAATGCGCGCGGGCCATTGGTTGCCAGGCATTGGCAGTGGCGACAGGGGTCCACGACCGGGATGAGCTGGCATTGTCTGAGCCGGATCTGTTGCTGGACGACCTGGATAACGCTGGTCCGTGGTTACAGCAGCTGGGGCCCCGGTAAGTTCCGCTTGTTACCAGAGCTGGAGTCGCTTATGCCGCCGGTGTGGTGCCGAGCGACTCGGTCGCGGGAGTGTCTGGGTGGTGATCGAGGGTCTGCTCCTTGGGTTGCGTGTCCACGCGCCATCCACGAAACCACAGCCCGATTGCCAGGCAGACTAATCCGCCGCTAGCAACGATCAGTGGGTGGTAACGCAAAGCGCCGTCCGCTCCGTCAAAGGCGAGCTGCAGTATCGGCTGTTTTGGCAGGTAGAGCGGCAGAACCATCCCCAGCAATACGCTCAGGCCATTATAGGTGAAGTGAAAGAGAATTCCGGGCAGGATGCTAGACGTCCGCCAGGCCAGTCCGCCGATCAGGATCCCGACCACAAAGGCGGAGAGCGATTGCTGGAAGACGCCGTGAATCGCGCCGAAGAACAGGCTGCTGGTCAGAATCGTGAAACCGGGTCTGCCAGAACGCCTCAGGCCTGAGAAAAGCAGTCCGCGAAAGGTGAGTTCTTCACAGATCGCCGGCAACACAGCCATCGTTAGTATGAGTGTGCCCAGGGATGCGGGCCCCATGATCGACTCAAGTTCGCGAAGTTGTTTTCCAATGGCATCGCTAAGAGGGTACAGATTGTGGATCAGCTGAGTCAGTTCCATTCCCAGCGGATGGAAACAGACAGCCAGAAAGCCGCCTGCGATTACGGGTCGGTAACCCGGCCAGCGCAACAGCAGGCCATCACGGACACGGCGGCCCAGCAGGCACGCCAGGAGTACTGCCGGTACCGCCAGTAGGCCCACCTGAACCAACATCTGACTTGTTACAAAGTCGCGCCAGGTCGCAGGCATAGAAGCCTGACTGCCGGCGATAAATCGCATGAACAAAAGCAGTAAACCGCAGCAGAGGGCTCCCGTAACACCGGGTGTCTCTTGGCGATGACGCCACCAGTGTCTGAGACCAATCCGCAGGCCAACGCGTTCGCTTTCGCGAAACAGCACCGATTCCTGGTTGAATTGGTGAACTGCCCAGTGAATTGCCAGCCAGCAACCCAGCCCAGTAACTCCCAGGACAGGCAGGCAGTAGCGGGCCGCCAGCAGGTAATCTCCTTCGATTAACGTGCGCAATAACAAGAGGATTCCGCTGAGGGGAATCAGGCTAGTGCCCGCGTCGAGTTCACAGGCGGGTAGTACCGGGAAAATCATCAATGGCAAGCAGACCAGCAGCAATGGCATCAGGTAATACTGCCCCTCTTTGTTGCTGCGAGCGAAGGCGGCAATGCCAAGCGAAAGTGCGCTGAATAACGCGGAAATGGGGAGGAGTACGATGAGCAGCCAGACGACTGCGGCGATTGAGGGGGCTCCCAGCTGGAGAGGTTGTGCGCCTTCAACAAGCTCCATCTGCCCGAAGAAAAGAGACCCCGTCAGCACCAGACTGCTTAGGTTCAGTACCGCGGTTGCTGAGCTGAACGTAGTGACTGTGAGAAGTTTCCCGCAGACAATTTCGCGGCGATCGGCCGGACTGGTGAGGAGTGTCTCCAGGGTGCCGCGTTCTTTTTCGCCAGCGCATAAATCGATCGCTGGGTAAAAGGCACCCGTCAAAGCCCAGATCATCACGACGAAGGGTAACAGACGGGACCAGAAAGCCAGTTGTTGACGCCCTGCTTCTGCGAGATCGACGTGAGCTACGCGAAACGGGCGGGTTGCGGTGATTGGGATTTGACGTGAGCGCAGTCCTGCACGGACAATCTGTTCACGCCAGCTTTGGAGTACTTTTTTTGTTCGTTGTGCAGCGAGTCTCGACTTGTCATTGGTGGTGTTCAGGAAGAGTGTGGGCTCGGGAACCTCACTGAAGCTGAGCAGTGGCGTATCTTGACTTGTCGGGCGTTCTGCCATTTGCTGATTGAATTGCTCGAGCCGAAGTGAGAAATCATTTGGAAACAGGACCACGGCATCGACATGACCTTGTTGGATTTCCTGTTCCACCCGTTCGCTGAGGGCTTCCTGGCTCAACGCGGTCCAGTCCGGTGGTGCTGAGCCCAGAGCGATCAAATCCCGAGTGGCATTGTCGACCAGCCCGTCACTGAAACGGTCGCCATGGAGGAGGGTGGGCTGGGAGGGGAGACGTTTGGCACCAATCACCCAGACGCGGCTGGGGTGGTCGTGGCGAAACTGGGCTACCTGGAATACGCTGATCGCGAGCAGAGGATACAGCAACAACGGCAGGACCGCGATCGTGAAGAGCGTCCGGCGGTCACGTAACTGATCGCGACACTCTCTCCAGAAGACCAGCCGTATGTTGGACCAACGCATAGTTGTTACCGTGGTGATTAAGTCGTAGCCGGACGGTCAATTTCCAGTGAGATCTGCTGTGGTTACGGTTGATCAGGTGAGTCTACTGGCCGCCATCGAGACGGTGGTTTCGCAGGCGACCGATTCTCGAAGTGAACTTGACGAATCGACGGAACGATCTTCGCGGATTAGTTCAAAAAAGAGTTCTTCCAGGTCGGCGTAGCCGTGCTCTTGCGCCAGGTCACGCCAGTTTCCCTCCGCCAGGAAGCGGCCCCGGTGCAGAATGGCCACCTTGTCACAGAGTCGTTCCGCTTCTCGCATGATGTGTGTGGAGAAGACGATGCATTTCCCTTGATCCCGCAGTTTGCAGACGGTATCCAGCAGACTGCGGCCTGCCAGGACGTCGAGGCCAACGGTGGCTTCATCAAAAATCAGTACGGGTGGGTCGTGAATCAAAGCCCTGGCGATGGAAGTCTTCTGTTTCATTCCACTCGACATCTTCGCACCGAGTACATCGCGGAAGTCGTGCATCTCAAGCTGTGTAAACAGCCCCTCCATGCGGTCACGCAGCAATTCCGGGTCCAGGCCATGCAGACGGCCGAAATAGGTGACCAGTTCCCACGCTGTCATGCGGTCATAAATCGCCGTATTGCTGGAGACGAATCCAATTTTCTGGCGTACCAGTGCAGAATCCTTGACGACATCACAGCCATCGATAGTGGCGTTGCCGCTGCTGGGTGCAAGGACGGTTGCCAGGATCCTCAATGCGGTGGTCTTGCCCGCTCCGTTTGTTCCCAGAAGTCCGTAGATTTCTCCACGTTTGGCATGGAATGAAATGGCATTGAGGGCGATGGAATCGCCTTGTTGCCAGTCCGTGTAGATTTTGCTCAGTTGATGTACACGGATCATTTTTAATGACGCTTCAAGATTAGGAGGCTTTACGAAAAGAGCCAGGTGAATGGGCACCGACAGGCACACTACCAGGGAGACGATTGCGGTGGTGATGCAGCGTTATTTTCTTATAACACGACTGCTCGGAGGGCGCGAAGCGTCTTTCAGGGTCGATCTTGCAAGCGCCTGCACGTTCGGATTGTAACCTTCATGTCGTAACGAAATTACGGTTTAGACGTGAAAACGGGCTGGGGTTGCGCCGCGGTTTACATTGCCTGGCGCTTCCCGCATACTACGCCCCACATCGCATGTGACGAAGACTGTAACCGGTTTGCACGAGTGCCCCGATGGTGACCTTGGCGATGAACGAAATGACCACCTACCGATGGTCATTTGAGGAAGACGTAGAGCAGTACCTGGCAGCTGGCATTGGCCAGATGGGAGTTTGGCGCCCAAAACTAGCGGATTTTGGTGAAATCCGGGGGCTCGATCTGTTGGCAGAATCTGGCCTCGGTGTTTCCAGCCTCCATTGGACCGGTGGCTTTACAGGCAGCGATTCGCGGAGTTACGCCGAGAGTTTGCAGGATGCCCTTGAGGCAATGCGGGTTGCCGCCGAACTCCAGGCAAACTGTCTCCTTGTTCATAGTGGTGCGCGTGCTGGTCACACGCGTAATCATGCCCGTCGTCTGTTGCAGCAGGCATTATGCGAGTTACTGGAAACTGCCGAGGATGCGTGTGTGCCGCTGGCGTTGGAGCCGATGCCTCCAGAATCCGCGTCGGATTGGACTTTTTTGCATACCCTCGATGAGACGCTGGAGTTGATCGATCGGATTGGTTCGCCATGGCTGAAAATCGCGTTTGATACGTATCATTTTGGCCATGATCCAGGAGTATTGGACCGTATCCCGGAACTTGTTCCGCGAATTGGCTTGGTCCAATTGGCCGATGCCGCCGGGCCGCCTAGTGATGAGCAGGATCGATTTCCCCTGGGACGAGGAAATCTACCACTGGATGAGATTGTTGGCCGGTTGCGCGCCGCCGAATATGACGGTGCCTGGGAGGTAGAGTTGATGGGGCCGGAGATCGAAGTCAGCGAATACCACGTTTTACTGCGGCAGACGGTGGATGCGTTTCATGAGCTGACCGGGATGGGTGCGACGCCGTGAGCTCAGGAATCTCTGTCGTTCATGATGTCGCGTGGTTTGTGCCTGCGAGCTGAACTTGTACCATGGGCCTTTGCATGTCCGATCCGACACAGACAACGGAATCCGTATTGAAGATTAACTACCTGACGGCAGGTGCCGGAGGGATGTACTGCGGTAGTTGCCTTCATGACAACACTTTGGCGCGGGCGCTGCACCGATTGGGTGTGGATGTTCAGCTGATTCCCACCTACACGCCGATTCGGACTGATGAAGAAGACGCGACCATTGATCGTGTTTTTTTTGGAGGTCTGAATGTCTACCTGCAGCAGAAATTGTTCCTGTTTCGCTATTTGCCGGGCATACTGGATCGGTGGCTAGATCGCCCTGGATTGATACGGTGGATTACTTCACGCGCGATGGAGACCAGCCCACGCCAACTAGGGGCTTTGGCGGTTTCCATGTTGCAGGGCAGTCGGGGGCGACAGCGCAAGGAAGTTCTCAGGCTGTGTCGGTGGATGCAAGGCCAGCAGAAGCCTGACTTGCTCAACTTCAGCAATATTCTCATAGCTGGTTGTGTTCCCAGCCTCAAGCAGGCGTTGAATGTGCCTGTTGTTGTGACGCTACAGGGCGATGATATTTTTCTGGACAACCTCGTGGAGCCGTATCGCGGGCGCGCCCAGACGTTGATCCGAGGATTGGTGGATCACATCGACGGTTTTCTGGTGCATAGCGATTATTACGCAGGCGTCATGTCCGAGTATCTTGGCATTGCGCGTGATCGGTTCCACAAGATCCCGCTGGGGGTAGATACTCACGATTTTCAGTTGGCCGCCGAAACGACAGCGGAACGCTCCGCAGCGACGTCGCCTACCGTGGGATATTTGGCACGCATTGCGGAAGAGAAGGGCTTGCATGTGCTGGTTGACGCTTTTCTGGAATTGCGACAGCGGCCAGGTATGGAAGATGCACGCCTGCGCATTGCGGGTTGGCTAGGACCTGGCCAGCAGAAGTACGCGGAAACGCAGTTCGCCAGACTGCGTGCCGCGGGGGCCGGCGATGTTTTTGAATACGTGGGTGAAATTGATCGGCGCGAGAAGATCGAATTTCTGCAGTCGCTGGACCTTCTGTCGGTACCGACTACGTACCGGGAACCGAAGGGGCTGTTTGTTTTGGAAGCATTGGCCGCTGGCGTCCCGGTTGTTGTGCCTGACCACGGTGCCTTTCCTGAGTTACTGGGACAGACCGGAGGTGGTCGACTGGTACCGCCCGAGCAGCCAGGACGATTGGCTGAAACGCTGGCGGAGTTACTTGGTAATCGACAGCTTTGCCGTGAATTGGCGGAGCAGGGGAGACGGCACGTCTGGACAGAATTGAACGCAGAAACGATGGCGCGGAAGACCCTTGATGTGTTACAGCGTTTTATTTCTTGACGTTTGATTTCCTGACGGGCAGATTTCTGAATGCCGGTGTGGGCTGCTGGTCGGCACGGTACCTCGGCGTTAAACTCGGCGGAAGTTGATGTGCGCCGTCCGCTTCGATAGGCTCGTGATTGCCTGCCTTGCGCAATATTAGTGTGCGGCGCGGAGACAAACTTATGAGGGAATCAGCATGCGTTTAGTAACATATCAAAGCGAAACAGGGCCTCGCGTGGCCGGGGTGCGAGACGGAGATTACGTCGATTTGCAGCAAGCCGATGCTGAATTGCCATCGTCAATGGCGGAGTTGCTGGCCATGGGGGCTGCGGGACGAGAGCGGGCAGTCGCAGCTACTGCGGCGGGTAATGGAGTGCCGGCGGGGAGCGTGCGTGTCTTGGCCCCAGTTCCTCAACCGGGAAAGATCTTCTGCATCGGTTTGAATTACGCAGATCACGCAGCGGAATCTGGTGTTGATCCTCCTACCGAGCCGGTGGTGTTCAGTAAATTTAGCACGGCTGTGGCGGCCCACAACGATGTTGTTTCATTGCCCGGTCTCAGTTCTGAGGTCGATTATGAAGCCGAGTTGGTGGTGGTAGTCGGTCAGTCTGGACGCGAGATTCCTCAGGACCAAGCTTTGGAATATGTCGGCGGGTATGCTTGTGGCCACGACGTCTCTGCACGCGACTGGCAGTTGGGAAAACCCGGAGGCCAATGGTTGCTGGGGAAGACGTTTGATCACTTTGCTCCATTTGGTCCTGAACTGGTAACGGCCGATGAGATTCCCGATCCCGGCTGCCTTGACATCAAGCTCCGTCTCAATGGTGAGACAATGCAGGATTCCAATACGCAGCAGCTCATTTTTCCCGTCGATCATTTGATCGCGTATCTATCCAATGTCTGCACTTTGCACCCGGGAGACATCATCTTTACGGGGACGCCTCCTGGCGTTGGTGCCGCACGGAAGCCGCCGGTATTTTTGCAGCCGGGTGATGTCGCCGAGGTCGAAATCGAGAAGATTGGTGTCCTCAGTAACCAGTTTGCCAAGTGACCGGAAGGCGAGGCAGCGCAGGCGAGTCGGCGTCTATTTGGACGACCTCACTTGCGCAGCTTCGCCAGGTTGGCGGGCGACGGCGCGTTTCTTGGCGCGCTGTGCCGATTTACCTCAGGCCAGATTTCAGCCGTTGTCTGCCAAGAGCCGAAAACTATAGACGCGGGCCGCGCTAGACAGGACGCGTGATGTAGTCGGGAGGCCGGCGCGGCACATGGCAGGCCGGCGGCCCGGAAGCAACCCGAGTCCGCTAGCAAGCACGTTGGCAGGAGTTGGCAGGGATGCAGGGTACCCGTCGACAACGTGGTGAACGGCGCCGGCGGCTCCTCATTGAGGAGGGGGATCACAGTCCCTCGCTCGCCGGTGGCCAGTCGCCGCAGCCCAGTTCCCCGCGGAAGATGACTCCACGGACTGAATTCGGTAATTATACCGATGATGCACTAGCGGAACGGCAACCGCGTCTTTGTGACTTGATTCCTTGGCGAGTAGCGACACTGGTTTGTCTCCTGTTTGGGGGCGTCGTACTGATCGTTGCGGTGGAGTTTCTCTTTATCAGGCTAGGGCAACAGCCAGGAATTTACTCGCCCGATCAATTAAGGCCATTCGACCCGGGAGCTACCGGTAGCCTGGCGAGCTGGGTTGGTTCTGGGTTTTTGATGCTGACAGCATTCCTGGCAGTTCAGGTCTACCTGTTGCGCAGACATCGTCACGACGACTATCGTGGCTATTACCGTCGCTGGTTATGGGTGGCGGCCGTGCTGGTTGTCGGTAGCCTGGACGCGACAACCGGATTGCATCAACTGCTGCCTCCGGCGATGCGCGTGCTGACGGGAATTGCGGTTTATGGGGATGGTACCATCTGGTGGCTGCTGGTAGCGTCGGCCGTGATTGCTGCATGCACATTTCGTTCGGTACTGGAATTGCGCTATTCGGCGCTGGCGACGATCGCGTTTGGGATTGCGATGACCGGATACGCCTGGGCGGCGCTGATGCTGCTCGGCCTTGTTTCCGCACCTCAGGAGTTCGATCAGGTTGTGATGGCATCCGCGAGCGTGTTGAGTGGTCATTTTGGGTTGCTGATGTCACTTGCTTGTTACAGTCGCCACGTTTATCTCGATGCACAGGGGATGGGGAAACGGCCACGTCGTGAAGAGCCGAGCAGCGAGACTGTCGAGCAGGATGTTGAGTCCAGTGCACCAGCCGCCCTCCCTGACGTGCTTGCCTTTCCGTCATCTGCGGACGAGCAAGCCAGCACGGTGGCAGTGGAGGACTCCGCGGCTGATGCGTCACCGCAAATCGAGGAGGCTGAGGATGCGCTGGCTGTCGATGCAGCGGGTGAAGAGGATGACACCACGGCCGATTTGATTGACGAACTTGCTGGGGAATCTTCACCACCCAGGCAACGCCTGTCGAAGTCGGAACGCCGTCGACGGCGCAAACAACGCCGCCGAAAGGCTGCCTGACTTCCGAGAATCTCGTTTCACCGGACGCCCCTCGGGCATGCAGATCAGGTATCATTCGGACTGCTGCCAGATGCTGCGCCGCGCTGGCTCCCAGATTGTGTCGTGTTTCCTGTTTTTAAGATGAGGCAGACGATGACAGTATTCCTTCCCAGGAGACGGTTTCTCCATGGTGTTTCGGCAGGCATGGCAATCGCATCGTTGCCACGCAAATCGGGGACCGCGTCGCAGGCTGCGGCGGAGCCGATGATTATCGACTGCCATGCGCACATTTACGGGACGGATGAGAAACGGTATCCCACGATTGAAAAACCCTATCGCCCGCCCCCAGGCAAAGGCACCTTGCGGCACTTGAGGGCAGAGATGAAAGCTGCTGGTGTCAGGTATGTCACCGCGATCCAGACCAGTACCTACTATCGCTGGGACAACCGTTTTACTTCGGACTCTTCGCGACTAAATCCGGATTACATGGTGGGTGTTGTCACGCTTGATCCGGATGATCCGAAGAGCCCTGAGAAATTGAAACAGCATGTGCTGATGAACAATGTTCGCGGGATGCGGAGCATTCCCGCCAAAAGTGGCCGCCTGGATGATCCGGGCGTCGCGCGCTTATGGAAAATGGCGGAATCGCTAGGGATCGTGATCAATGTCCTGGCAGGCCGTCAGTATCGCACGCAGATCGAAGCGTTGGCCGCGCGGCACCCGCAACTGCGGATTGTGATTGACCATTGCTTGAACCTCCAGGTGGGGCCGACGCTAGAGCCGACACTCACGGATATCGTGGCCTTGGCGAAGCTGCCTCGCGCGCATGCAAAGTTGACTTTTCTGCCGACTGGAACGAAAGCTCCCTACCCCTGTCGTGCACTGCACGCTGCATGTTTGCAGGTGATCGGGGCGTTTGGCCCGGATCGCTGTGTCTGGGGCAGCGATTTTCCTTGTGAATTGTGGTGCCCGCAGATTTCCTACGCTGATCATCTGCGTATTTTTTCCGAGAGTTTGGAGTTGGAGGCTGAGGCGCGCCGCGCGATTCTCGGGGAGACGGCGTACGGGCTATGGTTCCAGCCACGGAAATGATTTCTGGTGGCAGGGCACCAATGGTGTAGAGTCTCCGCGGTGCGCGGGAGTTCTCCTGACTGGCTGGACGCGCGGCTGGTCGCGGCCAGCGTGGGGCGTCAGACGGGCAGGCCAGGCCATGTTCCTCGCCTTGGGATGTTTTCTGCCAAATTGGCAGGGCTGGCCTGGAAGCTCGTTCCTCGTGTCACAGGGAACTTCCCTGACGCATGCAGGATCTGCTGAGAATACAGGGGAAAACCCTATTCTTTCAAGATTTTGGGCGTGTGGCACACAGGTTGCTTTATAGGAGCGATCTGTAATGGAAGACTGTCATTTTCGCAGGAATCGATGCGTTTGCTGGTATTCACTGCGCTGACCGTTGCGAAGCAGCGGTATTCGATTGAGGCATCGGCTGATTCAAACAGGAGTGACCCGTGGCAAAACAAATGGTTTTTGATGATGCTGCCAGACAGGCTCTGCTGGCGGGCGTTTCCAAGCTGGCTCGTGCTGTCGGCAGTACGCTTGGTCCGCGCGGACGAAATGCGGTGCTCGATAAGGGTTGGGGTTCACCCAAGGTAACAAAAGATGGTGTAACGGTCGCCGAAGATATCGATCTGGACGACAGTTACGAGAATCTTGGTGCCCAGCTTGTTAAAGAGGCGGCCAGCAAGACAAACGATGTGGCTGGGGATGGTACGACCACCGCGACGGTGTTCGGTGAGGCTATTTTCCGCGAAGGCCTGAAGATGATTGCCGCCGGTGCGGATCCGATGGCCTTGTCTCGTGGGATTCAGAAGGGTGCCGAACTGGTCGTCAACGAGGTCAGCAAACTTGCGAAATCACTCGATGAGAAAAACCGCAAGGAAATTCAGCAGGTGGCAACGATTGCTGGGAATAATGATCCCACGATCGGCCAGGTGCTTTCCAATGCCTTTTTGAAGGTTGGAAAGAATGGAGTAATCACGGTTGAGGAAGGTCGTAGTAACGAAACGACCGTCGATGTCGTGGAAGGCATGCAGTTTGACCGTGGTTTTCTCTCGCCGCACTTTGTGACCAACCAGGACGAGGTAACTGTCGAACTCGAAAATTGCCACATTCTGTTGTTTGAAGAAAAGATCTCTTCAAACAAAAAGCTGATTCCGCTGTTGGAAGCAGTCAGCAAGGCTGGTAAACCGTTGCTCATTATCGCCGAAGACATCGAAGGTGAGTCTTTAGCGACATTGGTTGTTAATAAAATGCGAGGTATCCTGCAGGTTGCCGCGGTAAAGGCGCCTGGTTACGGCGACCGTCGCAAGGCGATCATGGGCGACATCGGCGTTCTCACTGCAGGGACTCCGATATTTAAAGACCTCGGTATAGAATTGGAGAGTGTCAAACTCACCGATTTGGGTCGTGCCAAGAAGGTCAGGATTACGTCGGAAGACACCGTGATCGTCGGTGGTGCGGGCAAACAGGCTGATATCGATGGACGCTGTGATCAGATCCGTCGTGAAATCGGAGTCACCGATAGTGAGTACGATCGTGAGAAGTTGCAGGAACGACTTGCGAAACTCGCCGGCGGCGTCGCCCAGATCAACTGTGGTGCTTCGACAGAAACCGAGATGAAGGAACGAAAGGCGTTGATCGAGGATGCCAAGGCGGCAACGCAGGCAGCGCTTGAGGAAGGAATTGTCCCCGGCGGTGGTGTTTCGTTCATTCGAGCTGGCAAGGTCCTGGACAAGGCCGCTGTTGAAGGTGACGAGCGGTTGGGTGTTCAGATCATACGCAATGTTCTCGACAAGCCGCTGCGTTGTATTGCTCAGAATGCGGGACTGGACGGTGGCGTGGTTGTGAATCGCGTCCTGCGTCTCAAGGGCAAGACCGAGGGCTATGACGCTGACAAGGATCGTTATGGCGATATGTTTGAGTTTGGTGTCATTGATCCGACCAAGGTCGTAAGAACGGCAATTCAAAATGGTGCCAGCGTCGCTTCTCTGTTGTTGACCACCGAATCCTTGATCACTGAAATTCCGGTGGAAGAGGAAGAGGACGATCACCACCATGACCATCACGGCATGGGCGGGGGCATGGAAGGCATGGGAGGCATGGGAGGCATGGGCGGCATGGGCGGAGGCATGGATCCGATGGGTGGCATGGGTGGCATGGGCGGCATGGGCGGCATGGGCGGCATGATGTAGTGCGAAGCTCGCTGCTGTGTCCGTGTCGTTTTGACCATCGGAATTCCTGTAGTTTTGAAACAATTCACATTTAGCTCATAGAGAATGAAGGAATCACATCATGGCGAAGATCAAGGTTCGGCCGCTTGATGATCGGGTCATCGTGGAAACGATGGAAGCAGAAGAAAAGACAGCCGGCGGGATTGTTCTTCCCGACTCAGCCCAAGAAAAACCGCAACGCGGTAAAGTGGTTGCGGTAGGTCCCGGCAGATTGCTCGACAACGGTGAACGCGGACAGCTGTCCGTTGCTGTGGGCGATGAAGTGATCTACGGCAAGTACGGCGGCATGGATATTGAAGTCAATGGAGAGGAAGTCAAGATTGTGCGTGAGAGCGATATTTTGGCGAAAGTTATTAGCTAGCTGGGATCACTGAGAAGGCAATACCGCCCGGGGTTTTCCCGGTGCGGCGGCGAGGCACGCCCTTCAGGGTGTGGCTCTGAGCAGGAGAAATAAACGTGGCAAAGCAACTGCTGTTTGAAGATTCTGCCCGGCAAAAAATGATGCAGGGTGTGGATAAGTTGGCCAACGCGGTGGCTGTGACAATGGGACCAACTGGTCGCAATGTCATCATCGACAAGTCCTTTGGTGGCCCGACCGTAACGAAAGATGGCGTGACGGTCGCCAAGGAAATTGATCTCGAAGATCGTTTCGAGAATATGGGTTCGAAGCTGGTCGTTGAAGTGGCCCAGAAAACCTCCGATCTGGCAGGTGATGGAACGACCACGGCGACTGTTCTGGCCCGCGCGATTTATAAAGAGGGTCTTCGTAATATCGTCGCAGGTAGTAATCCAGCGGCGGTTCGACGTGGCATCGAGAGGGCAGTTGAGGCAGCAGAAGCCCGACTCCTGGAGATCGGCAAGCCGGTCGCTGATAAGTCAGAAGTGGCTCATGTCGGTGCGATCAGTGCGAACAACGATATGGGCATTGGCGAATTGCTGGCAGATGCATTGCACCATGTTGGCAAGGATGGCGTGATTACCGTTGAAGAGGGCAAGAAGAACGATACCGAAGTCGAGTATGTCGATGGCATGCAGTTCGACAAAGGATTTGTTTCTCCTTATTTCATCAATCGCACTGCCGAAATGGACTGCTTGCTGGAAGACGCTTATATCCTGATCCATGAAAAGAAGATCAGCAATTTGCGAGAGCTGGTGCCTGTCCTAGAGAAGGTTGGTCAGACTGGCAAACCGTTGTTGATTATCGCTGAGGATGTGGACGCCGAAGCGTTGACGCTACTGGTGGTGAACAAGCTGCGAGGCGTGTTGAATGTCTGTGCAGTGAAGGCACCGGGCTTTGGTGATCGTCGTAAAGCGATGTTGGGTGACATCGGGGTTCTCACTGGCGGCACGATGATCAGCGATGATCTCGGCCTGAAGCTGGAGAATCTCACGCTGGAGCAACTCGGCCGCGCCAAGAAGATTAGTGTCGATAAGAATGCGACCACGATCGTTGAAGGTGCGGGTGCTCGGGATGAGATCGACCACCGGATCGACCAGATTCGCGCACAGATCGATCAGGTCGATAGCGAATACGACAAGGAAAAATTCCAGGAACGCCTCGCGAAACTTGCTGGTGGCGTGGCTGTCATCTCGGTGGGTGCTGAGACTGAATCAGAAATGAAGCAGAAGAAGGCACGCGTCGAGGATGCATTGCACGCCACTCGGGCAGCTGTGGAGGAAGGCATTCTTCCCGGCGGTGGGGTTGCCTTGTTGCGTTGTCGAGAGGTCGTTGAGAAGAGCCGATCCGGTGCCAAGAAAGACGAAAAAGTTGGCGTCGATATTGTCTTGGGTGCGCTCGACGCGCCATTGAGACAGATCGCAGACAATTGTGGCATCGACGGTTCTGTCATTGCGGATGAGGTGAACGATAAGCCTCTGACTGTAGGTTACAACGCGAATGCTGGTGAATATGTCGATATGTACAAGGCGGGCGTGATCGATCCTGTCAAGGTTGTACGAACGGCATTGGCGAACGCCGCCAGTATCTCGGGTCTAATGTTGACTACGGAAGCATTGGTAACGAACTTCGATCAAGAAGATAAAGAAAAACGTGGCGTTGAAGGCGCAGTTCGCTAGGATTTTGTACCTGGACCGACTGCGGCGATACGACCGCACACGAGTAGTTTTAACTCAGGGCCACTTCGTAGCGAGGTGGCTTTTTTGTTGAAACCTGGCAGCGGCTCAAGCAAGTGTGGCCGATACCATCTTGCTGGGGACGCCGTCGTCGTTCGCAGTGTGAGTCTCCTGCGAGCCTGGTGATACGATCCGCGTAGAGAACGGTTTGGGTCTGATCGGGGCGAGTCACTCCATCGACCTTCAGTTGGGTGGCGATTATGGTTGCCAAGCGAGATTACTACGAAGTGCTCGGTGTCGAGCGCAGTGCCGGTGAACGCGAGATTGCGACCGCTTACCGGAAACTGGCGATCAAGTACCACCCGGACAGCAACGGGGACGATCCCGATGCGGTTGAGCTTTTCAAAGAGGCCGCAGAAGCGTACGAAGTACTGAATGATGCCGAGAAGCGTGCTCGCTATGATCAATATGGGCACGCGGGAGTGGCTGGTTCGGCTGGTCAGTATGAGCAGGTGGGAGATATCTTCGAGGCGTTTGGAGATATCCTGGGTACCGGCTTGTTCGGTGATATGCTGGGTGGTCGGCGCGGGCGTCGACAGCGTCGCGGGGCAGACATCCGCTGTGACGTAACGCTTGACCTGGAAGAGGCAGCTGTCAATACCGTCAAGACGGTGACATTTTCGCGCAGTCAAGCATGTGGTACCTGTGACGGCAAGGGGACACGTCCTGGATCATCCCTTGAACGCTGCCGGCGTTGTGGCGGCGAGGGACAGGTGGCACAGCAGATGGGGTTTGTCCGCGTACAAACGACGTGTCCTTCCTGTGAAGGGAGCGGCATGATGATCGCGGATCCTTGTGACGACTGTGCCGGTGGCGGTCGGGTCGCTGGTAAAGTGACGATCGACGTGTCCATCCCCGCTGGAGTTGATGATGGCATGCGTGTGCGTATTCCTGGCGAAGGTGAGCCGGGACCTGCGGACGGACCAGCTGGTGATTGTTACTGCTTTGTGAGCGTACGTCCGCATAAGCTCTTTCAGCGAGACGGACAACACCTGATTGTGCGTCTGCCCATCACCTACACTCAGGCCACGCTCGGTGCCAAAGTCGAAGTGCCGACACTTTCTGGTGCGACGGAATTGGCTATTCCCAAAGGGACGCAAGCTGGCGAGGTGTTTCGTTTACGCAATAACGGAATGCCTGATCCCCGAGGCCGCTCTGGTCGTGGTGAATTGCTCGTGCAGACCTATATTGAGGTTCCGCGAAAGTTAGGACGCGAGCAACGTGAGCTATTGCAACAGTTAGCGGAGTTGGAGCGTACGGAAGTCACTCCGGAACGGACGTCGTTTCTGGAAAAACTACGCGATTATCTCACCGGTGGAGATGCGGCCGAGGAGACCGACGCATGAATGAACCGAAACCGTCGCCGCTGGAGGATTCCCTACCTGAGGATCCGGAGGCGGAAGTGAACTCACCGTCACCGATTGAAGATCCTGCGGAATCGGCCGCTGCCACCGATTCCGCCGCAAACGAAGTGGCCGATACGGAGAGTGAAGCAGGGGATGAGCAACCGCTTGATTTGCAGGGTCAGTTGCAGGAAGCGAATGACCGGGTCCTGCGGATCCAGGCAGAATTAGAGAACTCACGCAAGCGAATGCGGCGTGAAATGGACGAGCAACGCAGGTTTGCAGTCTTTCCACTGCTGTCAGATTTGTTGCCGGTTGTTGACAACCTGGGGCGTGCGGTTCAGTCTGCCAACGAAAACCCGGACGCCGAGAGTCTGCTGGCGGGGGTGGAAATGGTCGCTACGCAACTTTCCGCGATTCTGGAGCAGCACAAATGTCAGAAAATCTCCGCAGCGGGAGAGCCGTTTGACCCGAATTTGCACGAGGCCATTGGCCAGCAGCCCAGTTCGGAATGTCCGGAAGGACACGTTGCCCATGTTGCTTTGGAGGGCTATTCCCTTCATGATCGAGTAATTCGCCCTTCGCAAGTCCTGGTCTCTACTGGAACACCAGAAGAGCTGTCGGAGGGATCGCACGCGGAGTGATTATCACTGTGTGCGAGCTGAGCGTTTGGCCCGCTGTTTGTAACTAAAGGAAAAGCCGATGCCGACTTATGACTATGAATGCGGTGCATGTGGTCACGCGTTCGAGTTGTTTCAGGGGATCACGGCCCCCGTCAAACGGAAGTGCCCAGAATGTGGTCGATTGAAGTTGCGTCGACTTTTCGGTGCTGGCGCAGCTGTGATGTTCAAGGGCTCTGGCTTTTACGAAACCGATTATCGCAGCGATGCCTACAAGAAGGCTGCGGCGAACGACAAAAAGGCTGCAGAAGCGAAACCGGACAGTAAATCTAAATCCGAAGCTAAGTCCAAATCGGAGAGCACTTCGAGTGGCGGCAAGTCATCGGCCAGGAAAAAAGCCGATTGAGATGGTCTGACCTGGTGCCAGCAAACTGGCCGGACGGTGTCTGTCGTTGTTTGTGTTCTTCTCAGGTTGCGGGTGACACTACCGTCGTACGGAGTATTGTGCTCGCTGCATCGTGTTTGGGTGTCCGTTCTCGCCAGCAGACGGGCGTCGCTTCGCGGTGGAGCCCGGTTCTGGTCGGCTACTGTGCAATGAATGCATTGGCAACGCGGCGGCAGGGCGTTGCTCCGGTTGCGGCGCGGAGCTGGGCGAGCGACCATGTCGATTGTGATGCATGGGCGCGTGGGGTGGCATACACCGGTGTTCCGTCTCAGGGGTTCCAGATTGTTTTCAGGACGGTTGCTTTCAGGACGACGTCACTGGTTGGGTCGAGTGCGCCGGCACCTGATGGCGATGGTGGAGGCGCGCTGGGGTTCAACAGATCCCGCCGATTGAAGAAGACAATCAGGGCGCCCAGCAGTATGACGATCAGCATCATTGCCAGCAGCAGAGGCCAGGGAGATGCGCGGCGGGTGCGTGGGGGGAGTGCCGTACGTACCAGGGGCAGGGGGGGCGCCTCGGGAGACGCTACCGGTTTGCCAGGGGCCGCAGGCGTGACCTGGTCAGCCTGTGAAGCGTCGTGTGGGAACGTCGTGGGACTGTCAGCCGCGGACGGCGTCGCAGGAATCTGCTGAAGTTGACTGTCGTAGGCTTTACGACGATCTGGGTGGAGCAGGCAGATTTTGGCGGTAGCAACCTCGTTGAGCAGACGCTGTGCCAACCCGACGTAATCGCCGGATTGGAATGTCCTGAGATAGGACATCTGCCGGTTGGCCGCGTTCTCGATGACTTCTGGATCTGTTTCGAACCGAGCAATGCCCAGCAGGCGATAGTGGTCGGCGGGCTGCTCGGAAGGTGGAATTCCCAGCCAGATTCGATAGGGATCGAAAGAATCGTCCATCCACAGGGCTCTGAGAATCGTGAACAGTAAGACCGAAGCAGAATTATTTCGCAGAACGTGCCCGCTGGCAAGGAGCATCGAGCAGTGACGTTTTTCTCGAAGCCTATTGAGTGTACGTCACACTCAATGAGACTACTGCTACAATACTCGCCATTATATTATGACGCGAGTTGGATTTCCTTATCCTGAACTTCTGATTGAGATCGTCCTGAGTGAACCTGAACGGCACCTATATCGACGACACGTTTGCGGAAGCGTTCCGCATGCAATACGCACGACTTGTAATAACGGCACACGACCGGTTCTGGTTGGAAGCTGCGATTCGTGAATGTACGGGGTACAGTTCCTCGGTAATCGCTTGCGATGCAGAGTGTGGCTTGGAGAATTGGCTCGACCCGCACACTACGCCGGACGGGCGCTTCGGTGCCGCAGTTCTGGTTTTTGGATTTGATCAGGAACGTCTTGCCAAAGCCGTCGCCAACCGGGTCGGGCAGTGTGTGATGACGTGTCCTTCGACTGCGGTTTTTGATGGCCTCTCTGAGGCAAAAACTCGACTGCCACTTGGTAAGCACCTTCGTTTCTTTGGTGACGGGTTCCAGAAAAGCAAACTTGTTGATACCGACAGGTACTGGCGAATTCCGGTTATGGATGGTGAATTCACGGTCGTGGAAAACGTGGGGATGGCTCCAGGGGTAGCGGGTGGGAATTTTATTCTCCAGTCGTCTGATCAGGAGCGGGCGCTGTCTGCAGCGCGTCTCGCGGTGGAAGCGATTGAGGCGCTCGCTGGCGTGATTACACCTTTCCCGGGTGGTGTCGCTCGTAGTGGCAGTAAAGTCGGTTCTCGCTATCCTGCCCTGGTTGCGTCGACGGCAGATGCATTCTGTCCGACATTGCGAGGGCGCGTGTCTTCTCGTTTGCACGAGGATGCGAATTGCGCGTATGAGGTTGTGATTGATGGCGTTGATGAACAGGCCGTGCATGCCGCGATGCATTGCGGCATGCTAGCGGTCAGCGCGTCGGACGTGGTGGCCATCAGTGCGGGCAACTATGGCGGCAAGTTGGGCAAATTTCATTTCCACTTGCGATCGGTCTTGGGCGATCCGAGTGATGCCTGAAGAAGTTTCGCCAGAGTTTTTCTGACGGTTCACGGAACGTGGCCACGCGGGGATCGATTGCGATGAAGATCTTGTTGACCAATGACGATGGAGTCGACGCGCCTGGATTGGCCGCTCTGTGTGATGCCGTCTCCGGCCTGGGCGAGATCTGTGTAGTGGCGCCGGAAGCCCCGCACTCGGGTTGCAGCCATCATGCAACGACTGAGAGGCCCCTGCACGTCAGGGAACTTGGGCCTCAACGATTCGCGGTCGATGGTACACCGGTTGATTGCGTGCGTTTGGGATTGAGTCAGGTGTTCGTGGGCGCTGACTGGGTATTGGCGGGCATTAACTGGGGCGGGAATTTAGGAGTGGACGTATTGATGTCGGGGACAGTGGCGGCTGCGCGTGAAGCAACGCTGTTGGGAATTCCCGCAATCGCACTCTCTCAGTACTGTCGCCGTCCGGAAATTGACTGGAAGTCTGCTACCGATTGGGCAAGGACGGTGGTGGATACGCTGCAGCGTCGTGAATTGGGTACCAGGGAGTTCTGGAATGTGAATTTCCCGGACTTGTCGGTGGCAGGGCAGGCTGAGGGAAGTCTTGTGAAACCACCGGAACGAGATTGCCCGCTTGAATTGGCGCCCTTGCCGATCCGGTTTGAACCGGCGGCGGACGGCTGGCAGTATCGTTGTGATTATCATGGTCGCCCGAATGCCCCTGGTTCTGACGTGGCGAGCTGCTTTGCTGGCGAGATTTCCGTCAGCCGAGTCTCAATATGGTAGCGTTCGGGCTGTGATGCCTGAGTGTGCAAGCGTGGCCGGAACGCCATCATGGCGCTGCGAGAAACCGGCGCAGCCTACTTTCTTCTGGAATTCTATTCGCACAGAATTGAAGGACTACGCCGTTCGTTTGTCTCCCAGTGCAGAAAGTATGTCATGACCTTAGCGGCTTACGGTTTGAATCTCATTAAGCATATTCGTGGTGTGGATCATCCCGAGTCGATTGGGATTGGTCCGGCTGGTGAGGCATATACGACTGGAACTGGGTGTCAGGTCTATCGCGTCGATCTTGAAAAGAACGTGGCGGAACAGTTTGCTACGACCGAGGCACGCTGTTTGGGATCGGCGATGGATGGGGCTGGTAATCTCTATTTGGCGCACACCGCAGGTGATGTGCTGCTGGTCACGCCTGACGGTGTGATCAGTCAGTACGCTACGGGGCCAGCTGGAGAGCCCTTTTTATGTACGAATTACCCTGCCTTTGACCGTGCTGGGAACCTCTATGTGTCGGACAGTGGAGACTGGTCCGAGACCGTCAATGGACGCATCTGTCGCATTCCTCCAGGGGGCGGTACGGCGGAACTCTGGTATCCCGACCCGGTCGATACACCCAATGCGATTGCTCTCGATGGCGAAGAGCGATTCCTGTATTTCGTCGAGACGTTTGGCAGTGCGATCGCCCGCATTGAAATCCATCGCGACGGAAGCGCCGGTAGGTTTGAACGCGTCGTGCACATGCCGAGGCACATTCCAGATGGTATTGCCTTTGACGAACAGGGACGTCTCTGGATCGCCTGCCATCGTCCAGATGCGATTTATGTCTTTGATTTGGCCAGCCGCAGGCTGGAACTATTTGCGGAAGATTGGCGCGGGGAGAAGTTGCGCGGCCCAACGGACGTCGCTTTTGCCGGGCCCCAACGCGATGTGTTACTGGCGGCTTCGCTGGACAACCTGGTTGTCCACCGTTTCGACGATATTGGCACCCGTGGTCTGCCGTTAAACCATCCCGACATCGCCTGAAGCCACTGCCAATCGTGCGCGATACAGCACTTGGCAGCAATCTTGTGCGTCACAGGCTGAAGTTGTTTGCGCCGGGGTGCTAGCAGTCTCGTGCTTGCACAGGATGTTGCGCTTCGCTTCAACGCAACCCCAAAATCAAGGGGAGGTGTTGCTCGATTCTTGCGCGCACTTAAACTCACCCTCGACTTGCACTTCCACCAAGGATTGAGAGCAGAACGCGAAAGGAGGTCCACTACTTACAACTTCGTTGTTGAACAATCGGTATGGAGTAAACGCGTCCTGTGTGGCCGTTTCTGACCGTAGTGCTTGGCCCGGTGACGATCCAACGGATCGGCCGCGTCGGGTGTAACAACGGGCGGAAATGTGTGGCGCGACGCAAACTGCAACTTGGTGTTCGTGTGTCCTCTCGGGCGTGATGTCGTAACTCTGTGGTTGGAGTATCACGCTAGAAGTTTTGAAAGGGAATTTCAAATGTCGTGGAAACCAGTCATCGGTTTGAATGCGGATTTTCGTACGGTCAATAACGACGCACCGGCTTACTCGGTGTTAGCTGCCGGGTATTACGATGAGATCTTGAGTGCAGGGGGTATTCCGTTAATCGTCCCACCGCTCACGGAACGTGATGATCTGGATGCGGTGTTGGACAAATTAGACGGTTTCCTGTTGATTGGTGGCCACGATCTCGATCCGCGCCGTGATGGTTTTCGTTTGCATCCTACGGTACGAGTTATGGCGGATCGCAGAGAGACATTCGACCGGCAATTGATGCGCGTGATCGGGGAACGCCGGATGCCGGTAATGGGTATTGGGGCCGGCATGCAGTTACTGAATCTTGACCAGGGTGGCAGTCTATTTCTGCACATTTCCGAGGATTTACCCGATGCGCTCCCCCACAAGGATTTGCAGGATCGCGGCCATCGACATGGGCTGGAAGTCGTTCCTGGGTCACTGATGGAGCGGGTTTACGGCGATGGTGAAGTCCGAGTCAACAGTATGCACCATATGGCCATTGATGACGTGGCTCCTGGTTTTGCCGTTACGGCCCACGCACCTGATGGAGTGGTGGAAGCGATCGAAGGCGTGATGGAAGATTGGTTTGCCATCGGCACGCAGTTCCATCCCGAAGCGGATTCGGCGTCTGCAATCGATTCGCGGATCTTTGAGGAATTTATTACAGGTGTGCGCGAATCGAATACTGCCTTGCGTCTGGCCGCTTGAGTCTGACGCGGCCAGTTAGAGGGAGTTAGCGCGGCGCGAGTGAGTGCAGGAAGAGGTCTGTCTGCCCGTCGCGTTGGCTTACCGATACGAGATGTTGGCCGTCAGGGTGCCAGGCGGGGTAGTCGTCCCGTTCTGGGTTATGCGTGACTCGGGTCAGCCCGTTGCCGTCACGACCAATAAGATAGATTTCGTAGTTTCTGTGTCGCGTACTGACGAAAGCGATTTGTGTTCCGTCAGGTGACCAGTTGGGACGAACGTCCATCGATGCGTTGGTCGTTAAACGGCGGGTTGTCTTTTGGGTGAGGTCTAATGTGAATAGGTCATAGTTGCCAAGTCGACTTGAGCCGAAGACGACCTGACGGCCATTGGGAGAAACACTAGGCCAGTTATTGCGTCCCTCGGTTTGGGTCAAGGTGCGTTCTTTTCCACCGGACAGCGGGTAGATGCGGAGCTGTCCAGAGGAAGCGTAAAGCAGGTTTTGGCCGTCCGGGGTCAGTGCCGCATGCCAGATGACAGCGGCGGTCGGTTTGACAATCAAAGGTTGGGGCATACCAACGCGACGGACTTGGACTGTCAGACGGTCGTTGCCGGTCATTTGCAGATAGGCGAACGTCGCTTCGTCTCGGGAGTAAACGGGGCGAAATTCTGGCAGAGGTGAGTCGGGATGAAGGCGCTCTGTATGTCCATCGGAGAGCCGCAGCCGATACAGCACGAGTCGCGGTTTGCCGTTTTGGACTGCGTAGATAATTTCTCGACCCTGGTTAACAAAGACCGGGTCCCGCTTCAGACGCCCATCGAAAGTTAATTGTCGGGGCGGATCGTCACTTCGGGCCGTTGCTGGGCTGGTAACTGTGATCAGCAACGCCAAGAGAAGACAGAGAATGCGAGAGAAGAGAGCCCGGTAGCAGGCAGACGGTGGATGGTGGCAGACGTGTTGGGAGCCGCCTCCGAGTCCAGGCAGACAGACCGCCGCGGATTCTGTGATCGAGATGGTTCCGGAAGACTGCCATGCATCACGCATCGTACTTGCAGGACGGCCCCTGGGTTCCGACGAAAATGCGGAAATCGCGATCATACGAGCCCTTCAATGGCCTGTGCGTTGGGCAGCACGTTCAAGGCAGCGCGTTGCGCTGAGGTGATTCCCGCGCGCTCCAACAATGTGGCACCGACGCGATCGGGCCCAATGCCACCTGTCACAGGGTCGTAGCCTCGAGCGTCGCTACTGCCGACGACACGTCCTGGTTGGATTCCCCCGCCTGCCCAGAGCGAGCTATAGCACCGGGCCCAGTGATCACGGCCACCATTGTCGGAGATCTTGGGGGTCCGTCCGAACTCACCCATTGCCAGCACAAGCGTATCTGCCAGGAGGCCTCGCTCAGCAAGGTCATCGAGCAGGGCAGACAGTGCGCGATCCAGAATTGGCGCGTGGCGATCTGCGAGGTGTTCAAAATTCAGCCAATGTGTGTCCCAGCCAAAATCCGTACGCCCGTCGTAAATGTTTTCGACCCACTTGCTCCAGTTGACCTGGATGTAGGGGACGCCTGTTTCGACGAGGCGGCGTGCCAGCAGACAGCTTTGGCCAAACTGCGATCGCCCGTAGCTGGCACGTACCCGAGCGGGTTCTGCAGACAGATCAAAGGCGCGTCTACCTGCGGCAGATGCAAGCAGACGGAAAGCCTTCTGATGCTGGGCAGTCCATTGCTCTGGTCGGGATTGTTCACCGCTTCGAGTCAGCTGATCGAGTTCACGCAATAGGCGTCGGCGGTCGTCAAGCCGCGCCAAGCTCAATCCTTCAAGTAGTTTTAGTGTAGGTAGATGGACCTCGCCGCGATCACTGCACTGGACCGGGAACGGGTCGTAGGAATTTCCCCAGCGTCCGCCGCCATATCCTTTTAGTGGCCCAATCGCGGTTCTCAGCTTACCCGGGGTGACGGCCACAAAAGGCGGCAATTCGCCAGCGGCAGGGTGAACCCTCTGAATAACAGAGCCAAAATTGGGCGCGTAGTCATTATCGCCATTGCGCCCTTCGCTTCCGGTCAAAGCAATAGAACCGGCGACGCGGTGTACATTGGTGAGGTTGGTATTGGTACGGACTACGGAAAAACGTTGTGACCGGCTTGCCAGCAACGGCAGCAATTCGGTGAACTGCAAACCGGGCGTCTGCGTTGCGATTGGGCTAAAAGGTCCGCGTATTTCGACTGGGGCACGCGGTTTGGGGTCAAAGGTGTCGAGGTGACTGGGGCCTCCCCACAGCCAAAGCAGGATGACCGATTTAGCGTTGTTTTCTCCAGCCAGCGTTGGCGATTGAAGTAAACCTGTGAAGGGTGTCGCGAATGATGCTCGAAGCAACGATCGACGCGTGATCTTTCCGCCGCACCCGGTCCGAAACCCGCCGATTTCGATCATTTGCCTGCTCGTTGGTTGTTGGTTTCGTCTCTCACGATCATACTCCACAGCGGTTGATCGAATCAAACAACCTGGGCCGTTTCGTCCCGCCCGTCGGGGGCCGGCAACCATTGGCTGTGGTTTCGGTGCCGGTGGGCTCTGTTTGGCCGTCCGGCCAATTTGAAGTCTTCAACGGTGTTCTCCTATGCGTCCCACATTGTCACAAGTTTGCTCACTGAATTCTCCTCTGGATCGGGATGTCGAAGACTATGCAGCCGGCAAGTGCGACAGCCTGGAGCTGTGGCTTACTAAAGTCGAATCTTATCTCGAAACGGAGTCAGTACCTGCCCTGCAACGGTTGCTGGAAGAACACGGGATGAACGCCCCTGTGGCGAGTTTTCACGGTGGTTTGTTGACGAGTCAGGGAGATGCCAGACGCGCTGCCTGGCAGTTGTTTGCCGAACGGTTGCAGCTGTGCCAGCTCCTTGAAGTAGAGACGCTGGTGGTGGCCTGTGATGTTCCCCACCCGCTGACGGCAACCGATCTGGAGCGAGTCCGGCATTCGCTGCTGGAAGCGGCGCAGTTGGCGGGGCCGCTAGGAGTCAGGCTGGCTCTGGAACCGCAGGCAGGTGCTGCAATTGGTAACAATCTACAGACTGCGGTGGCGTTACTGGAAGAAGTTGGCAGCCCGCACTTGGGAATTTGCCTTGACTCGTTTCACTATTACGTGGGACCGAGTAAAGAAGCCGATTTAAGTTATTTGACGACAGAGAATTTGTTTCACGTTCAATTGGCCGACATCGGCGACCAGGCCCGTGAGCTGGCATCGGATCGTGATCGGATCTTGCCGGGTGATGGGATCGTTGATTTGCAGCCGGTTCTTCACCGTCTCGTTGAAATCAAATACAGTGGTTGCGTTTCGATTGAGTTAATGAATCCACAGCTTGCGCAGATTCCAGCGTTGCAGTTTGGTGAGATCGCGTTGACCGCCCTCCGCAAGTTGTTAGGGCTGGCGTCGCCCTGAAATCGCGGCCTGATTTGGCGCAGGTGAGCCGCACCGTCGTTCAACCTGGATCACAAGGTTTCCGAGCTGCCAGGATGGCCTCGTGCCGGTTCCCTTCCAGCCAGCCTTCGCGGTAGTGGAGTATTTCCAGATCGGGTACTAGCTCGGGCAGTTCTTCCGGCTGCAAAAGAAATCGAGCCGATGGTTTAGGGTGTCGCTCCAGGTTTGTGAGCGTCGGTTGCAAACAGATCAGGATTCCCCCCGGCCTTAAGTGTTGCGGGTAGAGCGGAAATAGCGAACGCTGCAGGTAATGTGAGGAGAGCAGCAGGTCCCAAGGGCCGGCGGGGAACGCAGCTTGTTCAAGGTCGAGTTGGAGAGTGGTCAGCGAGACGCTCGCTTCGTCGGCACGTTGTTGTGCAATCTGCAGACCTGCCTGGGAGACGTCGACCAGAGTCGACTGAAGGCCTCGCTGCGCCAGCCAAATCGCGTGACGTCCTGCCCCCCCTGCGATATCAAGTGCGCGACCTGTCGTCGGAAGGTGTGACGCCAATGCGGTAATCAAGGACGAGGGTTGCGTTGCCGGACCGGTTGATACAAGGTATTTGTGGTCCCACTTTTTACGGTCCGATTCGGGCATCGTTGTGCACGGCTTGTTGGCAGGAAAGACGTAAGATCTTGTCAGGGAAAACGCAAAACTCGATCCCCGGATGTTGTCGATTGGTCGGACGAGCCAGGGAGCGTAATCCGGAAGCTAATACAGCGTAGCCCAACCCGCGTGGATGTAAATCAGACGTGGCGGCGGAGGCAGTATTCCAGTAGCTATTTCGAGACACCGTTTATTGTTATGCTTGAGATGAGGGCACGGTAAGACCTGATTTGCGTCCACCCTGATGAAAGAGATGTTCGGTCAACATGTGTCGACGTGCGATTTGTTGTTGCGGCTTGATCGTGACTGTCCTCGTGACGGGACAGGCATCTGGTTTTCAAACGCTACGGCCTGGACGTCTTCCTAAGGACCTGCGTGCCCGCCTGATCCCCGGTCTGCAAGCGGTTTTCCACTCGCTGGACCAGCGTCAAACGCAGCGTGAGGATACGCGTGTCGATCGCCTTCCCACGCTTGCTGTGGCCCGCGGCGAAACGCCGGCGGCCTTGCTCGCACCAGGGCCGTTTACGGTGGAATGGTCCGGGTATCTCAAGCTGCGTCTTAAAGGGTCCTACCAGTTCTACTTGTCTGGGCGTGGTCAGGTCTCGATGGAGATTAACGGTGTGCGTGTCTGGGAAGAGGCTGCTGGGGACCTGGGACGTTTGCCGCCGCAGCGGGCTGATCTGTTGCGAGGTTACAACCATTTGCGGATCCGCTATCGGAGCTTATCGACCGGCGCGGCGCAATTGCGAGTCGACTGGTCGGGAAACGATTTTGCTCGCGAACCGATAACGCCGCAGCGGCTGCTTTGTGATGGCGCAACGCCTGGGTTGCAGAGGGGACAGCAGGTTCGCCGGGGACGGTTTCTGGCTGCCCGTTTTCACTGTTTTGATTGTCATAAAGGACTGCAGAGGCATGAGATAGGGGGTATGCCGGAGTTGAATCGCCGCGCGCCCGACCTGTTGGCAGGAGCTGGCCGACTTCGTGCCGACTGGATTGTGGATTGGATCCTGGATCCCCAGCGATTGCGAAATCGAACCAGCATGCCACGACTGTTGCATGGCTTGCCAGCCGAATTGGCCGAGCGTCAGGCAGTTGACCTGGTTGCGTATTTGTTGACGCAGAGTCCGCGAAAGGTAACAGATAAGGATGTGGGGGCGGGGTCTGTCGAACGTGGCGAAGCGCTCTTTGAAGACCGTGGTTGCATCGGTTGCCATCGATTTAGTCCACCCGGTGAGTCCGATGAGTGGGAGCGGCTGTCTTTGCATTTTGTGGCGGCCAAATTTCATGCGGGTGCGCTGGCGCGATTTCTTGTCGATCCGGAACAACATTACGCTTGGACCGCCATGCCGAATCTGGGTTTGACGTTAATGGAAGCAGCCGATCTGGAAATATTTCTGAGAGAGAATTCGAAGGGACGTGTTGCCGTGCGTGCCGCAGGGGTGGCAGCCCATGGCGAGAAGCTCTTTACGAGTTTGGGATGTCAGCAGTGCCATCTCACGGCAGTTCAGAAGCGTCTTCCCGCGGTCGCACGCGTATTGTGGAGCGAGAAAGGGACAGCAGCGAAGGCGGGGTGTCTTTTGCCTGATGTTTCGGCTATCGGAGTCCCTGCATTTGCATTGGATAAGGCCGGGCGTATGGCCATTGCGGCCGCGTTACAAGTGGGGCCGCAGGCGTGGCGGCGTGGGGTCGCGGGCGAGTTTGCTCAACGGCAAGTTCAGTCTTTGCGTTGCACTACGTGTCACCAGTTGGATGGCGAGCAGTCTTCATTGGGTTACATCCTTGATGAGGAGGCAGTGGGAGGCCATCCGCCCGAAGCAATTCCGGACTTGACCTGGGTGGGAGATAAGTTGCGCAGTGACTGGACTCGCCGCCTTCTGGCTGGGCAACTCGGTTACCGGGCACGTGAGCATCTACGGATTCAAATGCCGGCTTTTGTGTCGCGCGCGAAGTGGTTGTCGCGAGGACTGGCAGTGCAGCATGGCTACGGCCCCGAGCCTGCTTTGCGCATCGAGGTAGATCCTCGCAAGGCAGCTGTTGGAGCGCAGCTGGCGGCAATGGACACTGGGATGTCGTGTCATCGTTGCCATCCGATTGGGAATCGACAGCCACAGGCACCGTTTGACGCACGCAGTACGAACTTGATACACGTCGCGCAGCGACTGAGACGCTCGTACTATGGACGCTGGATGCTCAATCCACAACGCATCGATCCTGCAACCAAGATGCTGCGATTTGCTCCCGATGGGAAGCAGACCAGTTTACGGCAGTACTACGAAGGTGATGCCATTCGCCAGTTTGACGCACTTTGGCATTACTTGCAGTCTTTGCATCAGTCTGCGGGCAAGGATGCTGGCAATCCTTGAGGTTTGCTGTGCACTGACCGCTTCAGTCTGCTGGCGATGACGCGTCCGTGGCGGGCGGGCGCAGCAGACGATCGACATCAGCGGGTGCCGGAGGCGCGTCGGCTTGAACTGACACATGTGTCAGCAGGCGTCGGACGAGTTCGTCGGGAGTGATGCCTTCAGCGTCTGCGTGGAAATTTGTTTTGATGCGATGGCGAAGTACCGGCGCGGCGACGGAGCGGATGTCTTCGATGCCGACGTGCATACGCCCTTGAATGACTGCCCGTGCTTTGGCACCCAGTACAAGATATTGACTGGCTCTGGGCCCGGCACCCCAGAGCGTGAATCCCTTGATGAAATCCGGGGCGTCGGTGGAGTGGGGCCGGCTACAACGCGCCAAGCGCAACGCGTAGCGTGCGATATGATCGGCGATCGGGATACGGCGAATGACCGAGGTCAAGCGAATCAGTTGGTCGGCGCCGAGGAGAGGCGTGATTGAGGCCTCCGCGTCCGAAGTGGTGCGTTTAACGATCTCCAGTTCGTCGTCTTCATCAGGATACTCGACCCAGACTTGCAACATGAATCGGTCCAGCTGTGCTTCGGGAAGCGGGTAAGTCCCTTCCTGTTCGATGGGATTTTGAGTTGCCAGGACAAAGAACGGCGCGGGGAGCGAGTGGGTTTCGCCACCGACAGTGACGCCCTGTTCTTGCATTGCTTCTAGCAGGGCTGCCTGCGTTTTGGGTGGGGTTCGATTGATTTCGTCTGCCAGTACGAGATTGGCGAAAATGGGGCCAGGTAGGAAACGGTAGCTGCGTTGGCCACTCGACCGATCTTCCTGGATTACCTCGGTGCCGGTGATGTCTGCCGGCATTAGATCCGGGGTGAATTGGATACGGTTGAATTTCACATCCAGCGCCTTGGCTAGTGATCGGATCATCAGGGTCTTGGCGAGGCCAGGGACTCCTACCAGCAGGCAGTGGCCCCCTGACAGCAAGGCGGTCAGCAGATCTTCAATTACTTGTTGTTGCCCGACCAGCACTTTGGCTACTTCAGCCTGAATCGACTGGCAAGCGTGATGCAGTTCTTGGACGGTCTTCACGTCGTCGTCGGGAAGCATGCTTAGAACCTGTTAATGGAAGTCTGGCGGAGTGGGAGGGCTCGGTGTGCCGCCGGCGCTGGGGCAGGTACCGCGCGCAGGGGTAACCCTCGCAGCGCCGACATGCGTTGCGGTCCAGTGATCAGTAGTGTCTCTCCAGCTAGTACGAGATTCCCTCCCTGGATTCCGAGGCGTTCCAGGTGTACGGGTTGCCGCACGGGTGACAGGCTGTTGGCGTCCAGGAAGAAAAGCACACGGCGCGTAGGCCAATACACCTGGTTGCCGGCCAGCAAGCCGCGGCCGTATCCGTGTACGGTGGTTTCGGGAGCCGAGGGAAACCGCGCACGCAGCTGCCCTGAATAAAGGTCGAATGCATAGAGCGCTTTGCCACTGGCAATGACCCGATCTCCGGCAACTCCCAGCAGGTGGAGGAGCTCCATTCCGGCTTCACGCTGTACGCTCCAGATCAGTTGTCCCGTTGTGACGTCGAGTGCCAGTATCCGTTCGGAATCGAGCGGGGCGACGATGGCAAAGTCCTTGTGGACGAGGCATGGAGTTGGGGCCAGAAGGGCGGCAGGTCTCGGCGCAGCTCTCTCAGATCGTGCGGAACGGTGGTAATGAAATATCCACTTGAGTGAATCCTGTTCGGTGTCGAAAGCCGCAATCGTTCCCAAGTTCGTGTTGTAGAGCAGGTAGCCGTTCGAGAGTGAAAGCAAATTATCTGGCCAGTTGACGCTTGGTGCAGGTTTTGCGTGCATACTGGATGCGATTTGTACCGGCAGTCCCTGTTGCTGACCTGTAGCCAAATCGTAGCGGGCGAGGGCGACTTCAGATTGTGTATCGGTTTGTTTCCGTAGCGGCACGTGAAGCCGACTTCCATCGCAAACCGGCGGTCCGTCCCAGGTCCAGCCACTCTCGGGAACGGTCAGAGGAAAACCGCGTAGCAGACGCCCTTCAGCTTTCAGGTCCAAGCCGATGAGCTGGCTTTGTGCCGAGGGCGTGGGATACGGTTGCTGCGCAGGAGTGGTTGCAAAGCCCAGTGCGGTAAACACCTGGTGTCGGTAAAGTGTGGGGGCAAAATAGTGTCGCTTGAGGGGCTTGCCGGCCTGCTTCTCTACAGTGAAGGGTTCTTGCTCGTAAAGGATCGACGACACCGCTTTGGAATCCTCGTTCTCGGTGGGGAATTCCCCGGGAAATGCCGCGTGTCCGGTTTGCAGATTGAAGGCCTGGATGCGCTGGGCGTCGTGCAGAATGACGTGGTCTTCGACGACCACAGGGAAATAGGGAGGTTGCGGTTCGATCGCAACTCGCCGGGGCAGGGGATCAGATGCGATTTGGACCGTCCACATCGCTCGGAGTTCCAGATCGACGGCCTGCGGGATGGCCAACGAACGTGCTTGATTGCCAGCGAATGTTGACCAGCCTTGTCTGTGCGCGGGAGTAGGCCAGTGATGCGATCTGTCAAGTAAATCCCGCAGCAGATCCACTAGGAGTCCCTGACGCCCGGCGATGCTACCGTCAGCCAGAGAGTGCACCTGCTGGTACCATTGGTATTCCGTTTTCGCCCGCTGCGAAGAGCCTTCAAGAATGGAAACCAGTAACAGTCGAGCGCGCAATTCGGCCAATGGGTAGTTTGAATCAGGGTAGGCGAGTGGCCACCCGTGTCGCGGAGACGAATCTGCGACGGTCGGAGCAGACAGGGTGTCGGTGTTCGGGTCCTTTCGCTCAACGGCAAGCCAGAAAGGCAGGCCCTTGTCAGGGTCGCCAGGGCGGTGACGCAACGCTGGGTGTAATCGCTCCCACGCCCAGCGGGCCCGATTGTAGTCACCACGTTCAAGCGCCCATTCCCCCAGATGCCATAAGGCCTCGTCTGCGTGACTGCTGGCAAAAAAACGATGAGCAATCTCCGCCAGGCCATGTCGTTCTTGATTGGCCAACGCGGTTTGCAGCCTTTGTTTCACCAGCGGATCGACCTGCTGGCGATAGATGGCCAGGGCAGCCGGGGCGGTGACCGACCAGTTAATCAATTTCAAGTGACAGTATTGCCGCACGCTGATAAACAGCTGCGGTTCTTTCGGTAGCCGTTCTTGTGCCGATCCGTGGCCGATCCGGATACGTTCGTCTCCGTGTGCGTCCATTGCGACACGCAGCGCGTTCACGCCTTCTTCCCACTCACCGCGGGTCACAAAACGGTCGGCACGGAGCAGCAAGGAACGCGTTTCTGGAGAGGCAGGATGGGAGACGCGGGCCGACGGCCAAGGTGCTGCCGGTATGGTACCGGTGAGCAGTGTGAGACCGGTGAGCAGGATCCAGACGCTCAATGTTGGCGGACCCTTGTGCATGGCACCTGTCACTCCTGGCCAATGTTTCTCAGGATCACACCGATAACAAACATGCAGACTCCGAAGATGGCCATGAAGACCATTTGGCTGACTTGTAACGCGCGTTGCAGCGAGTTGGTCAATTGCATTGCGACTGCCAACGGCAGCACCAGCAGGCCGGTGACCTGCATTGCCTGACCGATGAATCGAAGTGCCTTGTGGACCACCGTATTCATTCCTGCGACTGGAGGGAGTGGCTTGGAGTCTTGCACCAGAATTGACGTGTCAGGTAAATTCGCGGCATGACGCAGTTACGCTAACAGGTCGTGGACGACCTCACCATGCACATCGGTCAAGCGAAAGTCGCGGCCAGCGTAGCGGAACGTCAGGCGCTGATGATCGAGTCCCATCAGGTGCAAAATAGTGGCATGCAGATCGTGGAAGTGAACTTTATTCTCCACAGCATAGTATCCATAGTCATCCGTCTGGCCATAGGTCAGGCCCGCCCGCACGCCACCACCTGCCATCCAGACGCTAAACCCATGTGGATTGTGGTCACGTCCATTGGCATTTTCGGCAGTCGGAGTGCGGCCAAATTCTCCGCCCCAGATCACGAGGGTTTCATCCAGCATACCGCGTTGTTTGAGATCGGTGAGTAGTCCGGCGATCGGCTGATCGACGGCACGACACATGCTCGTCATTCCCTGCTCGAGCTGACTGTGGTGGTCCCAGCCATTGCTGTTGCACTGCACGAAACGGACGCCTCGTTCGGCAAAACGTCGAGCCATCAGGCACTGTCTGCCAAAATCTTCTGTGTCCGGGTCATTCAGTCCGTAAAGCTGGTGTGTGGCGGCACTTTCGGAAGCCAGGTCCTGCGCGAGAGGCGCCTCATTTTGCATGCGCAGAGCGAGTTCAAACGACGCGAGTCTGGCGGCCCCTTGTGGGTCGGGGCCACTTTGTTGCCTTTGTGTTGCGGCCATTTTCTGCAACATCTCTAATTCCAGTTGTTGCAGGTGGCGGGGATTTTTCCCACGGATAAACGGAATCAGCGCCTCACTGGCGGCGACGCCACCTGAGCCCAGGGGCGTTCCCTGGAACGCAGCGGGCAGAAAAGCGGAGCCGAAATTGTTGGCACCACCTTGACTCAGGGCCTGGCAGATCGTGATGTAACCGGGCAGGTCTTGATTTTCGCTTCCCAGGCCATAGGTCATCCAGGAACCCAGGCTGGGGCGAATGAAGGTGTCGGTTCCGGTATGCCACTCCAGCACCGCTCCGCCGTGGCGGGAATTGCTGCAGTGCATTGAGTTCACGACGCAGAGATCATCGACGCGTTTTGCCAGGTGGGGAAACCGGTCGCTGATCCAGGTTCCGCTTTCGCCATGTCGCTGAAAGCGAAAAGGGCTTCCCACCAGGTTTCCGTGACGGAGTGGAAAAGAGAGGACGCGCGGCGCCTGGAAAGGCAGCGGTTGACCGTGGTGGCGTGTCAGTTGTGGCTTGGGATCGAATGAATCGAGGTGTGACGGACCCCCAAACATAAACAGCACAATGACACGTTTGGCTCGCGGCACAAAGTGCGTTTTCCGCATGGCCAGCGGTGAGCTGCCCGTTGCCTGGCGCGCGGTGTGGGTCAAGAAGCCGCTCAAAGCGAGCGTTCCCAGCCCTGCGCTCAGGCGTTGCAGTAGGTTTCGTCGGTGCAGCAGATTTCGTCGTTGCATGCCAGGCGGCTGTCCGGGATCACAGGCCGCTGCCTGTCAGCCCTTATCGGGAAAGGACGGCGAGCGATCGCTCCGTTCGCCAGTCAATGTAGTATAGCGTAATCCTGTTGGCGACCGTCGCAGATCCGGGGCCCAGTGAGGCTGGGAGCATTCATATGAGTTGGCTGAGGCTGGCTAATCCGACGGGTTCACGGGTAGCAAACGGCTCTCCATAGGGTACTCCAATCGTCTTGCCCCAGTAGGCGGCTTCATCGCGCAGCTGATCCAGGAAGGTTGGGGGGGTGGCTGGTCGCCCTGTGACAAATTGGCTCTCGTAGCAGCGGATGGCAGCCAGCTTTTGTTCCCAGAACGGCGAGATATCGAGCACGAAAGCGGGTGTAGGCGCCAGTTTCAGATGCACGCAGTAGTAGTAATAGATACGCTCAGGATGCCAGGGATTTCCTGGCAGATCTGATTTGGTCAATTTGGCCCAGAAACGCGCGTCTTCAATCAATTGGGTCGCCGCTACGTGATCGGGGTGCGCGTCGACCCAGTAAGGCGCGAACAGCCAGCGTGGTGTGCATTGGCGAATGACTCCTGCCAGCTGATGACGTGCTGCCAGCGTAGCCTCCAGTCGACGATTGGAGAGCCCTAGATTGTGACGCCACTCCAGCCCCATGATCTGGGACGCCGCGTTTGTTTCCTGGGAGCGAATTTCAGGGGATCCATGTGGTGTCGGTTCGCCGTCAGTCAAGTCAAGGATGCCGACTCGGAGGCCTTCGGAGATCCCCCGTAGCAGGCAGCCCCCCATGCCGAGTTCGACGTCGTCTGGATGGGGCGCGATTGCCAGGATGTCTAACGGTTTCATTTTTCTATTTCCGAAGTCGGTGGAGTGGTCTGGACAGGCGCGGAAGATTTTGCCAACCTTCGCGCCAGCTCGGTGTCAGTTCTGGCGGTCCGCTGGGGCCACGTTTCCTGTCTGCAAAGGAATGGAGTCGTGAGGCAACTTCGCAGTGGGTTCGTATTCGGAGTGTTTGCCATTATGGCAGCGGTAGCGGGTTGTGCCAGTTGGCAGCCGATGACGGGGTCCGACTCGGAGCTGCAGACCGGCTCCTGGTCGGAGCAGTTCCGTCCTCGCGGTGAGCGATTTGGTCTCGATTCGCGCGCCCGACAGGTCGAACAGAACGTCGGCTTTACGGGCCGCTGAGTATCCCGGTGTTGCCGGGATGGACTGGTCCAGATCTTCCTGTCCGGGCGACCTGGCTGGCGTCAGCTCGTAGTTCGCTCTCGCGGGTTCCCAGCTTGACGTATTCCGCTTTTTGCGGCAGGCTGAGCCGCGGGTTGCCCCAGGTTGAGGCCGCCAACCCGAGCTGCGTGGCGGGGTTTTATGCTGTGCAAACACAAGGAGTGGATTTGTGCCGCCTTGGATTCGCTGGGTCGACGAGGATCAGGCTACCGGCACAGTGGGGGAGGTGTACCAGGCCTGGTTAAGTGCCAATCCGGAACGGACTGAGGTGCCTGAAATTCTCAAGTGCTTCAGCCTGAATCCGGACTTGCTTAAATCGGTGGTGGAATTCAGCTACGGCCTGCAGTTTTCCGATGGTCAGTTGACACGTCGGCTGAAGGAGATGATTGCGACACTTGTTTCCGGGTTGAACCGATGCCTCTACTGAACGGGGTCGCATGGATATTTCCTGCAGTTGCAGGGAGCCCAGGCAAGTCAGGTGGAAGCACTCTGCCGCGGTAACGTGGCGGAGGCGGGGCTGGAGCTGGCAGAACGCAAATTGCTCGAGTTTGTGGTCCGGCTGACCCGTGAGTCGTACCGCATTACGGCGGCTGATGCCGAGGAGTTACGGACTGTCGGATGGCAAGACCCGCAGATTGCGGAAGCCGTCTATGTCACGGCTATGTTTGCCTGGTTCAATCGTGTCGCAGATGCGTTCGGATTGCAGGATCCTGGCTACCTGACAGACGCCACACGCGGAAAAACACCGCCCCCGCCAGCGGAGAAGGGCCAGAGCTGATGGAGTATGCCAATTTGGGCAGCACCGACCTGACGGTTTCTCGCGTCGCGTTTGGCGCCGGTCCAATTCCGCAGTTGATGACCGGGGATGCCAGGCAGTTACAGCGTGCCACCGTTGAGCAGGCACTCGAGTTGGGGGTCAATTGGTTTGACACCGCTGCGACTTACGGAATGGGGAGGTCCGAAGAGAGCCTGGGCGCAACGCTGGCGGAATTGGCGGCTGTGGATAAGGTGCATTTAGCGACGAAGGTGCGTTTAATGCCCGCTGACCTCGAAGATATTTCGGGGAATATAGAGGCCTCCGTGATGGGGAGCCTGACGCGTCTGCGGGTTGAGCGGTTGACGTTGCTGCAGCTGCATAACTCGGTCACGGTCGGTCGCGGTGATGAACCGACGAGCCTCACCCCCCAGGACGTACTCGGATCCGGCGGAGTCCTGGAGACGCTGGACCGGTTGCGTTCCAGGGGCGTCGTAGAGCACCTTGGTTTGACCGGAATCGGGGGGCCGGCCGCGTTACGCGAAGTGATTGGCAGCGGGCGTTTTGCGACAATGCAGGTGCCCTATAATGTGCTCAACCCCAGTGCGGGATGTGTGGTTTCCGAGGCTTTCCCAGAAACCGATTATGGCAACGTCATTGATGCCTGCGCAGCGCAGCGGATGGGAGTCTTCGCGATTCGAGTCTATGCGGGCGGCGCCATGGTGGGGCAACCCCCCGCGCCACATACTTTCAAAACCAAATTTTTCCCGCTGGACCTGTTTCAGCGTGATGCAGAGCGGGCGGCGCAAGTCGCCGAGCTGCTGGACTCAGGGGCGTCGCTGGCCGACGCAGGGCTGCGTTATGTGCTTCGCCACCCGCAGATCCAGGCCGCTATCGTTGGTTTCAGCTCGCCGTCGCAGGTCCAGCAGGCCGTGGGCAGCCTGCTGGCGGGACCCTTACCGGAGCCACTTTGCCGACAATTGGCTGCCGCAGGGCAAAATCCACCGGCTGGAGAGGGTAGTTGTGGTTCGTAATCGGTTGTCAAAGTGACGGCGTAGCTGGCGTCTGGGAAGGGGGGGGACTGGTCACTCCCTCCGGGCAGAGGGGGGGCCGATGGCGGTGTTCGGAGGCGGTTCGGAGCGTGCCCGGATTCCCGGAATGCGGGCCTTGTTGGGGTAGCAGTTGACATTTCTTCACATCATGATTTAAACTTCGCCGTTTTACGGCATTTCCCGCCGGCAGTGCGGGATGCCAGGTCGGTAGACTCCGACAAGAATGGCTTGCTGAGCGACAATGCCTACCTTTACCAGCGGCCGCGCGAATCAGGGACGAATTACGCATCCCGATTGCCGCGCGCTCTTGTTTCGAAACGTGGTCACCGGGCATCACTGGCGACCAGCTAACGTATTGTTCCCGGAGTAGGGTCCCCCAATTTTCGTTTGGTAATTTCGGAGAAGGAATCGGAAAACGATGGAAACTCGACGGATGTTGGCGCAATCCAGAGGCCTGTTTGGTCGTTGGTCTCATGTCTTGTTGGCCTTCGGAACGCTATTGGTGCCGGCGTTTCAGTCACCGCTGTTCGCCCAGGACGATTCGCCTACTCCTGAAGCAGGAGTAGGGATACTGGAACAGGTCTGGTGGGCGATTGCCTTTGTGGGATCGATCATCGCACTCGGTTTTGCCGTAAAGTTCTACAAGTCCATGATGGAGGCAGACGAAGGCAATCCGAAAATGATTGAGATTGCCGGTCACGTGCGCGATGGAGCAAAGGCTTACCTGACCCAGCAATACAAGGTCGTATTCGTCTTTTTCGTAGTCATTTGCTTGTTGCTTGGAGTTGCGGCTTATTTAGGGGTGCAGAGCGATTTTGTTCCGTTTGCCTTCTTGACGGGTGGATTTTTCTCCGGGCTGGCCGGCTATTTTGGTATGAAAACGGCGACCTGGGCGAGTAGTCGTACTGCCGCCGGTGCGCAGCAGTCACTCAATGCGGGGCTGCAAGTTGCGTTTCGCTCGGGAGCGGTGATGGGCTTGACGGTGGTCGGCCTGGGATTACTCGACATTACGATCTGGTATGCGATTTTGCGGTGGTACTTTCACGTCGGACTTATCGAGATCACGGTGACAATGCTTTGTTTTGGAATGGGAGCCAGTTGTCAGGCGCTATTCGCACGTGTCGGTGGTGGCATTTTCACCAAGGCCGCCGACGTTGGTGCGGATCTGGTCGGTAAGGTGGAAGCGGGCATTCCTGAAGATGATCCCCGTAATCCAGCCACCATTGCGGACAATGTGGGCGACAACGTCGGCGATGTGGCAGGTATGGGAGCCGACCTGTATGAATCCTACTGTGGATCGATTCTGGCGACGGCTGCACTTGGTGTGGCCGCCTTTGCCAGCGGTGACTTGATCGAAAAGGAGCAGTTAGGCGGGGCAGTGATGGATTGGCAGCTCAGGGCTCTGTTCTTGCCGATGGTGATCGCTGGCGTCGGAATTGGCCTCTCGATTCTGGGTATCCAGATGGTCAAAACGGATGAAGATGCCAGCCAGAAAGCGCTCCTTAAGGCATTGGCTAAAGGAATTAATCTATCGACAATAGCAGTGGCGGTGGCGGCCGTCCTCCTGACGCTGTGGATTTGGAACCTTCAATTCTGGGGCGTGTCGATCAGTGTTATGATCGGACTGGCTGCCGGTTGGCTCATTGGCAAGTGGACGGAGTACGAGACCAGCGATGAGTTCAAGCCGACGCAGGATTTGGCCGCGCAATGTGTTACCGGTCCGGCGACAGTCATTATTGGTGGCGTTGCTGCTGGGATGAAGAGTGTCTGGGTGCCGATTATCGTGGTTTGCGTAGCGACTTTAGGTGCGTTTGGTGCGGCGACCTGGGGGAAGGGGTTTGCGGAAGTCGAATATTTTGCACTCGGCTTGTACGGTGTCGGTATCGCGGCGGTCGGCATGCTGAGCACACTGGGGATTACGCTGGCGACGGACGCCTACGGTCCGATTGCTGATAACGCCGGCGGAAATGCCGAAATGTCGGGCTTGGAGCCGATTGTGCGCGAGCGGACCGATGCGCTCGATAGTCTGGGTAATACAACAGCGGCAACGGGTAAGGGTTTTGCCATTGGCTCGGCGGCACTGACGGCCCTGGCACTGTTGGCAGCTTATATCGAAGAAGTCCGGATGGGATTCAAGCACTGGGCGGAAGATCCTTCCCCGAGTGTAGTGGCTGCGGGTGCCCCTCAGGGCTGGTACAAATTAACGAACCAACTCGTGACGGAGAAGAAGGACGCTGACAGTAACGAGCACAGCGAGGCGTGGTTGATCATGCCTGTGGATGCCCGTAAAGAAGCCTGGCAAAAAGTGGCTAAGGGACCGCTCCCAGCCGAGTTAATCACCGGCTCAGAGGCGCGAACGCGTGAGCTTACGGTAAAGGATGCAGATGGTGCTGTCACACTCGAACTGGTGTCAGCACAGAATGCGAGCTTGCCCGATTATGCGCGTTACTATGACGCTTCACTAATGAATCCCAAGGTGTTGGTGGGGATCTTTATCGGCTGTATGGCAACCTTCGTCTTTTGTGCGATGACCATGGAAGCGGTGGGACGCGCGGCGCAGGGGATGGTCGAAGAGGTACGCCGCCAGTTTCGTGAAGACGATGGGATCATGGCAGGGACCACGACGCCAGATTATGCGGCCCCCGTCAGGATTAGTACGGTGGCTGCCCAGAGAGAGATGTTGATGCCTTCGCTGCTGGGGCTAATTACCCCGATTGTCACAGGTTTCCTGCTGGGCGTGGGTGGAGTATTGGGACTCCTGGTCGGTACGTTGACTTGTGGTTTCTGTGTGGCCATTTTCATGGCCAATGCGGGAGGTGCCTGGGACAATGCCAAGAAGTACATCGAGGCTGGCCATTTTGGTGGTAAGGGGTCGGATGCACACAAGGCGGGTGTCGTGGGCGATACGGTTGGCGATCCGTTCAAAGATACCAGTGGGCCAAGCTTGAACATCCTCATCAAGCTGATGAGCATGGTCAGCGTGGTTGGTGCCGGCTTTGTCGTCCGCTACAGCTTGATGGCGCTGGGTTGGTTTTAGGCTCAGCTGGTTGGGTTGTCTGGCCCCAGCTTGGATCGATTGGTTCGGTGTCCGCCTGGTACTTGTGGTGAGCGGACCTGGGGGGAGCCGGTTAGTGGCGTAACAGGCCTATTAGGCCAAGCGCTAGCCCGAGTAGCAGGCTAGGAATGACCAACAGGTAATTCGCGGTTTTGCTGTTATCGAAAAAACCAGGCAGCAGCAGGATCAGGGTAGTTGTCAGGAGGATGCCGGCTCCAATCCAGGGCCAGAGGTTTATGAGATGCGCTCCGGGTGTGTTCGATGCCATCGGCATTGCTGCGATGCGTTCCTCAAGCTGTTCCTTGCGATCTTCGCTAAGACCTTGCGCGAGTTGCTGGCGTTCCACTTGGTCAATCGCTTTGATACTGGACTCGTAGTCGAGCTGGAGCTTGGCCAGCTCGCCACCGTCAAACCAGACCATTTGGCATTTGCGACAAACGTCGAGCTGAAAGGACTCATCCGGACGCTGGTCAAAATGGACTTTCTCTTTGTTCATACGTTGGACGCGGCACCGCGGACAGCGAATCAAGTCGGTGCGATCGGTGGTTGCTCGCTTTTCAGCATGGTGTTCCAGCTGTTCTGAACTCGTCTCGCGATTTGACTGGATCTGGGCCATCCGCTGGCGTTTCATCAAGTAGCCAGAGCATGCCGGGCAGCGGAAGACCGGGTGGCCTTCATATTGTTCGTTGACCAATTCGGTTTTGCATGTTGGGCAATCCACGGTATTTCTCCGGTGCTGTACCCGGCAGGACGGCCTGCCAGTGGGCTGTGGCTGTAGTACCCGTCACTCTCGAAAACGCCAATTTATCCGATTTCTCATCCCATCGTTACAGCGATTTCGCGGTGTCGTACGACTGGCCTAGACGCGCTGAGTTGGTTCTGCAACACTCCCTGCCGTGTTACTGGTTCGCGTTGGAGAGAGACCGATGATGGTGTTGCGTGCCTTGTGCGGCGTCGTATTGTGTCTGGTTTTGATCAGCGGCTGCGCTACCGTAGCGGGCCAGCGTGCCGATTCGTCCGGAAAAATGCGGTCGCCGCAGGTTACTGAAGCAAATCAAGGCTCTTGGTATACGGGGCGCTGGAAATGGCCGCAATGGGGAAGTGCGAAGTCCAGGTCGGCCCGCACGTCAAAGCGTCCCTCGATGTGGCAGAAAATGAAGCGTGGTACCAGTCGATTTTGGGGACGGACGAAGGCTGTGCTGACCCCAGATCCTGCCCCGCGGACTGATCCAGCCAGCAGTTCAGTTACCGATTTCCTGCGCCAACCCAAAGTGATGCCGGATTCTTGATCCGGCGATGCAAACGCATGGCATGCTGAAAGCAGGGCTTTGCACCTCTCGGGCAGGGGGGGTGACCTCCAAGTCCTGAGGGCCTTCAGGATCAGGGCTGCACGCGTTCTGCAATACGGCGTACAAAGAGATGCGAAACTCTGCGGTCAAGCAAATACCAGGAATCGTCGCTTCTTTCGAATCGAACGAGGTGGTGCGGCATCACCAGTTGGGGTTGTCGGTTTGAATCACCCGTGTCGCGCCGGCGCATCTGCTTCGAATCGTCATTCGCGCAGAAGAAAACCCGCGTTCCAAATGAGACACGGGTGTTTCGCTATGTGATGTTCTATCACCGTCCGACAGTTCCCTGCGAAGCAGGGCCTCGGTGAATAGGGAGGAGACCGTTAGTAGATAAAGGTCCCCATGTAGACGCTACGGGCGCCGGGTGTCGACCAGCGGCGGCCCAGTCCCCGCCCCCGGAATTCGCCCTGCTCCGCGGTTGCTGGAATGGCCTGATCTACTTGAGCGAGCGGGGGATAATATTCGACTTCATTTTTGCAGATACACTCACCGGGCCGCGTCTTGCGCGATTTGAGTGTGACGACTTTACCTGCTTTCAGGTGCCCCTTAAGGTTGACAAAGTCGAGCGTCATGCGGATTGGGGCGATATCAACACGGACCGCGGACTTACCAGCGCGACCCGCATGGTTGCGGGCAAACGAGAGCAGGGCTTGTCGCTGCAAGGAATTGGCCCGATCGTCAATCAGAATCAGGCTTTTGAGCTGTTTGGCATCGTCGACGCCCCGAAAACCGAGAGTCTGGTTGGCACTGACCACGACCACGACGTTCAATCCTGCGACGTCAACGCCATCGTGTGCCCCCGACTCGATACTCCAGGCCATGATTGCGTCCTTACCCGTCAGGCCCATTTCCGCGTTGGCAAAGCAAGGTCCGGTGTAGACGGCACAGGTTCGTGTTTCCATATAGACCCCGCCAATTTCACTGGCGGAGGAAAGGCTCGTGGTCGCCGCAAGGATCAGCCCGACATACGTACGCAGCATGGTGCACACTCCCATGAGAATTGTATGCGATACAATTTGGCCCAAAAAAACGTCTTTCGTTGCTCGTGGACGTAGGGTTCATTCTATCCGTGCGTAAAAACACAGTCTACCCAAAGCTGGCCGCCCCACCGGCGCGGATTTTGGGGTAGCAACCCGTTTGGGACGGAATGCAGCTTCCCTTCGTAATGGATTCAGCTGTGGGCTCGAAAAAGCAGTGTTATTTATTTCTAATAAACATATAATGCTTTTTCGATTGGTTGGGCAGGCGTCGTGTCGGCTCGCGCCGGTGCGTTTTCCGCATGATACCTGCCAGTGTGTTCTAGGGAGGGACTCGCGGCCATGGGGTTTGAGGGATCCTGTCCTGGATGTGGGGGGGCGGTCGAGTTTCGTTTTGAAAACTCGGTGACGCTCATCTGTCCGCATTGCGAGTCTCTGGTTGGTCGCGGTGGCGGTGCCCTGGAAGACTATGGGAAGGTTGCTGATTTAGTGCAGTCGGATTCTCCCTTGCGGACCGGGCTGTCAGGAATGATCAAGGGTCGGTCCTTTGACATCACTGGTCGAGTGCAAATGAAGCATGCGGCCGGGGCGATCTGGAGTGAGTGGTTCGTCGCGTTTGACAGCGGGGAAAAATGGGGTTGGCTCGCTGAAGCCCAGGGACGTTACTACCTCACGTTTCCCAAAGATTTGCCGCAGGACGCCGATATACCTGCTTTTGAGGAGATGACAGTCGCGCACAAGGTGCGCATGCCCGGTCACGGAAAAATGACGGTCGTGGAAAAGGGGCAAGCCACCGTAGTTTCTGCGGAAGGTGAGATTCCTCTTTCCGTGCGCCCGGGCGAAGTGACACGCTTTGTCGATCTGCAGGGGAGTGCGGGCAAGTTTGTCACACTCGATGAGAATGACGGGAGCTGGGACTTTTTTGTCGGTAGAGAATTTCCGTTGCGGAGGTTCGGGATTTCGGACCGCGAAGAAGCTCGTGAGAGCTCACCGCAAATCGCCGAGTCGGTTGCCGTGAGCTGTCCCACGTGTGCAGGTGCGATTGAGGTGAAAGATCCGCAAAAGGCGGAACGGTATGCCTGCGTTTATTGTGATTCTCTTTTGGACTGTAGTCAGGGAAACCTCAAATTTATCTCGGCCCTCAAGCAGAAAAAGGCGAAACCCAAGATTCCGTTAGGGACCAAGGGGGAGCTGCGGGAGACTTCCTGCACAGTGATCGGTTTTGTGCGCCGTAGTGCAGAGGGGTTTGAGTGGGATGAGTACCTGTTGCGCGTGCCACGTCAGCCTTACCACTGGCTCATTCATAGTGATGACCACTGGTCGTTTGCCAGGCCACTGATGCCGGGCGAGGTGGCTGCCTCCTACGAAGAAGCAATTTATGACGAGCAGCGGTTCAAGATTTACGATCGGTCCAAGCCTGTAGTGAAAGCGGTCTACGGTGAGTTTTATTGGAAGGTTCGTCTGGGAGAACGCACTCGTACCTGGGATTACATACGGCCACCCTTGATGATCTCGCGTGAAGTGGCCGAGACGGAACGAGACCCTGAGCCAGTGGGACGAGTTCGAAGCCTCAAGAAGCCCAAGGGTAATCGTAATGACTTCGACGAGGGGCCACGTTATCGCGATCGGGCCGCGGTTGGCCGCGAGTACCAGCGTCAGTCGGGGATTGCCAGTGCGAACAAGCACGAAGTGAATTTCGTGCTGAGCGAGTACGTTCCCGCCAGCGAGATTGAGGAGGCGTTTGGAGTCGAGGACCTGCCAAGGTCGTGGAGTGTAGGTTCGCTGCAGCCGTTTCCGTTGTCGGGTGTCTATGTGCCGGCTGCCATTATGGTCGTCGTGGCGTTACTACTGGGCGGTCTCGTGCGGGCAACGCAGGGAACACGTAATGTCGGCAGCGGCGAGGTAGAAGTTAGTGAAGTGGGGGCGACCAGCTCAGTAAAAGATTTTGACCAGGGTCCATTTGAGATCAAGTCAGGTAGTAACTTGCGGGTCAGCTTCCGGTTGCAGTCTTCGCTTGCGAGCGACTGGATGATGATCCGAGGGAATTTTTATGACGAGTCCGATAAGGGGTTTTCTTATCCCAGGGGATCCTTTGCTGCTTTGGCCACCCGTGCAGCCCCCACTCGCAAGTTGATTTCGCGTTTGCCGACTTCCCGTTACACCTTGCGTTTGCGAGTCGAAAGTAGTTCCGGACAGCCGCCAGCGAGTGGGGGAAATATGCCAACGGGCTCTCTGCCTCGCAAGTTGTCATTTCGAGTCGATCAGAACGTTCCTTCCATGGGGAATCTGATACTCCTGCTTGTTGCGCTGGTGGTTCCGCTGATGTTTGTCGGAATTTTTAACTTTGTATTCGAGAGCCGTCGCTGGCAGGATACGGACAAGGTGTGAACGAGGTCTTTGAGATGGAGTGCGTGTTGTGGCCAAATTAATCTACCTGGGAGCGAGTGGTGCGTTACTGCTGGGATACTGCGCCGTGTCATTCCAGGGTGTTGAATTGTGGCCGTCGGGAAAGGACTCCAGACCGGCTGTCCGGAGAACCAGTTACGCTGCTGCGACGAGTAGTTCCGGCAGTTCGTCCAATAGACGTAATTCTCGTTATGGCTCGAATAGAAATCGCCATGATCGCTACGGAAATCGGTATGATTCTTATGACAGAAGGAACTCTCGCTATCGTTCCAGAGGGAGCCGGTCCAGAAGCTATAGTTCCGGACGTTCGCGTTCCCGGAGTTACAGCTCCGGACGGAGCACCTCTCGCAGTTATGGTTCCGGCTACAGTGGAGGAAAGTAATCCGCGTAGTCTGGCTCACGAAAATAGAGTGATTTCAACAAAATATGGAGATTGGAAATGCGTAACTGGGGAACGTGTCGCTGTATCGCTTTGATATGTTTTCTCGCGTTGGCATCAGGGGGGCCGATCTGGGCGCAGGCAGTAGTAGAAACACCAGCTCCGGCACCTACGGACGGAGCACCGGCGGACGGGGCCGAATTTGCGGCTCCTGAGTTCGCCTCCGGTGACAGCCTGGATCTGGTGGCCGATCTGATCAAGCCACTGGTGCTGGCGGTGGTATTCACAACGGTTGGGCTGGTACTATTTGCGATTAGTATCTGGCTGATCGTCAAATTGTCACCGTTTTCCATTCGTCGTGAAATCGAAGAGGATCAGAATGTGGCCTTAGGCATTATCGTGGGGGCCATGATTCTGGGCATGGCAATCATTTTGTCGGCCGCCATACTGGGTTAAGCGTCTGTTATGTCTCGCACCGCGATCTTGTTTCTCAATGTGTTTGTGATCGCTACGTGTGGACTCATCTATGAACTGCTCGCTGGCACGCTGGCTAGTTATCTGCTCGGCGATTCGGTGACCCAGTTTTCTACCTGTATCGGAGTCTATCTGTTTGCCTTGGGAGTTGGTGCCTGGTTGTCGGGGTTTCTAGAGAAGTCTCTGTCCCGGTACTTCATCGAGGTGGAGCTGGCTGTCGCGTTGCTGGGCGGTTTTTCTGCGCCCCTCTTGTTTCTGAGTTTTGCCAGCTTGCAGTTCTTTACCGTCGTGCTCTATTGCATGATCCTGGCGATTGGCACCTTAGTCGGCCTGGAATTGCCGCTGTTGATGCGCATTCTGCGCGAGGATCTGGATTTCAAACATCTGGTTTCGCGTGTCCTGACATTTGACTACGTGGGCTGTTTGCTGGCATCGTTGTTGTTTCCCATCTTTCTGGTGCCCGATCTGGGGTTGGTGCGGACTTCACTGACATTTGGAATCTGTAATGCGATTGTGGGCCTGTGGGGCACGTGGGTGCTGCAGTCGAGCCTGGGGCGGGGTGTGGTTTTTTTGCGGGTCCGTGGCGTGTTGGTGATTGTGTTGCTGGTTGCTGGCATGATCAAGGCGGATCAGTTTACGACCTGGTCGGAAGATCAGCTCTACAGTGATGCAGTGGTTTATTCCAGCACCTCTCGGTATCAACGTATCGTGATGACTCAGCGTGCGAATGGTTTTCAGCTTTGGCTGGATGGCAATCTGCAATTCAGTTCGCGCGATGAATATCGATACCATGAAGCATTGGTTCATCCGGCCGCGACGCTTGTGCAGCAGCCGCAACGCGTGTTGGTGCTGGGCGGTGGTGACGGGTTGGCACTGCGTGAAATACTGAAGTACGACACGGTGGAACACGTTACGCTGGTTGATTTAGATCCGGCGATGACTGGCCTGTCTGCACGATTTCCTCCCCTGGAAGACTTGAATGAGGGAGCGTTTCATGATGACCGGGTGGAAGTCATCAATGCTGATGCGATGATCTGGATGGAGGGATCATGGCAGCCGTTTGACCTGGTCGTTATCGATTTTCCAGATCCCAATAACTTTTCATTGGGCAAGTTGTATACCCGCCGTTTCTATCGCCAGCTGAAATCTCTGTTGGCGAAAGACGCGGCGGTTGCGATCCAATGTACCTCGCCGCTCGAAGCGCCTCGTTCGTTTTGGTGCATTGTAAATACGCTGGAATCTGCGGGGTTTGCCGTGCGTCCCTACCGTGTTTCGGTTCCGTCATTCGGGGTGTGGGGGTTTGCCCTTGCACAGTTGCAGCCTTTTGAAATTCCACACGGTTGCCGAGAAGATCTGGATTTTCTCAATGATGACGTCGTGGAAACGATGTTTAAATTGCCCAATGATATGCTGCCGTTGGCGACCGAAATTAATCGCTTGGACAATCAAATACTGGTTTCCTACTACGACCGAGAATGGGAAATCGCCAGGTAGAGAGATTGTCAGATTATGGGCAACAATTACGGTCGATCACGATCTCGAAGTACGCAGGATATCGGACGCCGAGATCTGTTGGCGTCTTTTCTGGGTGCCTCCGGAACCGTGTTTCTGGAGGGTTGCCAGTCCAGGGATACAGGTTTACCTCCGGGGGAGTTGGTCGGTCCGTCGGTTGCGTTGGGACACCGAATTCGTGACGGGTTGCGACCCTCGTTTTCCGAACACGACTTGCAAGAGACGCAAGTCGTGATTGTTGGTGGGGGCATCGCCGGACTGGCGGCGGCGCGGCGTCTCCACAATGCGGGTGTCGAGGACTTTGTTGTCTTGGAGTTGGAACGGGAACCAGGAGGCACTTCGCGGAGTGGGCAGTCGGACGTGGTTGCCTACCCATGGGGAGCCCACTACGTGCCCGCGCCCACCAGGGAATTTCCGGCTCTGGTTCGTCTCTTTGATGAGGTGGGTGTTTTCGAGGGAACGGACGCCGCTGGGGATCCTGTCGTTGCTGAACAATTTCGTTGCCGGCATCCGGAAGAACGCGTGTTTTACAAGGGGCTCTGGTACGAGGGGCTCTATCTGTCTTCGGGCGCGTCTGTCCAGGATCGGCACCAGATGACGCGATTTCAGGCAGAAATGGATCGCTGGGTGGCCTGGCGAGACGGCCAGGGACGCCGCGCTTTTGCAGTCCCGATGGCAGCGGGTTCGGATGAGGCCGCAGTGCGTGCGCTGGACATGATTTCAATGGCCCAGTGGATGGATCAGCGTGGTTTCCACTCACCGCGACTGAGGTGGTGGGTCGACTATGCCTGCCGAGATGATTACGGTTTGCGCCTTGAGCAGACCAGCGCGTGGGCGGGGATCTACTATTTTTGTGCTCGCATTCCGGAGGCCGGTGCTGCCGCACGGCCATTTGTTACGTGGCCTGAAGGAAATGGACGATTGGTTCGCCATCTCTATTCGGGTGTGCAGGCACAGTGTCTGCTGGGTGCCGCTGCAACGGAGGTCATTCCCCGCGAGATTGAGGGAAAACCGGTTGTCGATGTTCTGGGTGTCAAAGCTGATTCAGAGCAGGTATTCGGTTACCGGGCGGATAGAGTCATTTTTGCAGCCCCACAGTTTTTGTCACGCTACCTGATTCGTGATTACCGCGAGCAGGTGCCTCAATACGTTTCCGAGTTTTCTTATGGGGCCTGGGCTGTTGCCAATTTGACGCTCTCTGAGGTGCCACGGAGTGTGGGATTCCCGCTGGCGTGGGATAATGTTCTATATGAGAGTCCTTCACTGGGATATGTGGCGACGAGTTATCAGCGTGGATTGGATTATGGGCCTGCCGTGCTCACCTACTACTACCCGCTCTGTGACGACGATTCACGAACGGGCCGACAGCGGTTGCTGCAGCTTGACCGGGAAGAGTGGGCTGAAATCGCGCTGGCAGATTTAGGGCGCGCCCATGAGGGGATTCGAGAATCTGCCCAGCGTGTGGATGTCATGCGCTGGGGGCATGCGATGATTCAGCCGCGGCCGGGTTTTGTCTGGGGAAAGGCACGCCAGTTGGCATGCCAGCCCTTCCGCAGTATTCACTTTGGCCATTCAGATCTAAGTGGAATCGCGTTGTTTGAAGAGGCGTTTTTCCAGGGAACACGGGCTGCCGAAGAGGTGCTAGTCGCGTTGCGGGGGCGTGTGGATTCGATCCTGTAAATGTCAGTAAGGATGGACTTTGTCGTGTCGGTGCCCACGGTCATACCAGAACAGCAATCTAACAGGGCATCGTGGCCGTGGTTGTTTTCGGCGCGGGTGGACCTGGCGGCGTTCGCCGGCAGTGCGCTACTTTCGCTGATGTTGCTGGCGTGGGGAGCAGCGTCAGGTCTGCTCGACAGAGACGTGCCTGAATGGTCTTGGGTGACCTGTATCCTGTTAATTGATGTCGCACACGTCTACGCCACAGGGTTTCGCGTCTATTTTGACCCGCAAGAGCTGTGGCGGCGGCCCTGGTTGTATTGGGGAACGCCGCTGGTCGGCTATTTTCTGGGGGTGGTGCTTTATAGCGAAGGCGAGGGGCTGTTCTGGCAGGTATTGGCCTACTTCGCGGTGTTTCATTTTGTGCGACAGCAGTATGGGTGGGTGGCGCTGTACCGCTCCAAGGCTGGGGAAAAGGAGTCTTGGAGCAAGTGGATCGATGTGGCAGCGATTTACGCTGCTACGTTGTATCCACTGGTTTACTGGCATGCCCATTTACCGCGTGGATTTGTCTGGTTCAAGAAAGACGATTTCCTTGGTGCTCCCGAAGTATTGGAGTCTTTGTGTTGGCCCATTTACTGTCTGGCGCTGGGACTCTATGCCGTGACAGCGTTCCTGCGGTGGACCAAGGGAACGCCGAATCCTGGTAAGGATCTCGTCGTGGTAACTACCGCGGCGTGTTGGTATCTGGGTATCGTGGCCTTCAATTCAGACTACGCATTCACTGTAACGAACGTGATTATTCATGGTGTACCGTACATGGTATTGGTGTACTGGTACTGGACGCGTCGTCGTGCTCGGGCAGAGGTGTCTGCTACTGCACGGTGGCGCGGGCTGGTCTGGTTTGTGGCGACGATCTGGGTGCTGGCGTACGCCGAAGAGTTGGTCTGGGACCGGACTGTCTGGCATGACAAGGCCTGGTTGTTTGGCACAGCGATCAGCCTGGAACCGGTTGCCGAGATGTTTGTCGTGCCGCTGTTGGCAACGCCGCAACTCAGCCACTATATTCTAGACGGCTTTATCTGGAAGCGACGTGCCAACCCGGATTTTCGTTTGTAGTATTGTCTGTAGTCTGTGATCTGAAACGCATTGAATTTTCCTGGCGACCGATGGGCATGCCTTAATGTATTGGCGTACGGTTAATCGCTGGCTTCGGCTATTTCGTCGACGAAGAGATGTCAGCGCGATGCTCTTTGGACTGGTGCTGTCAATTAGCATTCTGGGGAATGCGACTTGCTACTATGTGTTCGAATATACGAAAGACCCGACGGTCGGAGATGCGTTGTGGTTTAGCGTAATTTCTTTGAGCACCATCGGATATGGTGACTTGCAGGCGGACTCGGTCGGCGCCCGTTTAGGTATCGTGGTGTTCGTCATTATTCTAGGGCTGGGTTCGTTTTCGTTGATGATAGGTATGCTGTTTGAGTGGGTGGCAGAACGACTTTCGAGGGAGCAAAAAGGAATGGGTTCGATCAGCGCAGAGGGACATATTCTGATCGTGAATTTTCCGTCGTTACATCGGATCGAGCAGATTATTGAGGAGCTCTGTGCTGACCGTGATCACGGCGGCCGCGAGATTGTCATCGTTACCGACAAGATTGATGAATTGCCGTTGCGTAAGAGAAATGTGTCGTTTGTCAAAGGTGCAGTCCTGCACGACGAGACTTACCGGCGCGCTGGAATCGATCGCGCACGTTTGGCAATTGTGCTGGCAACAGACTACGGTGACACGACCAGTGATGCTGTGGTCGCATCGGCCGTTGCAGTGATCGAGAGCATGAATGAGTCCATCTATACCGTGGCGGAGTGTCTGGCTCCGCGACATCGGATGTTGTTTGACTCAGTTCGTTGCAACTCGGTTGTTTTCAGCCACACGATTTCCGGCAATCTGTTAACGCAAGAAATTCTGGATCCAGGCGTCGCACGCATGATGGATGCGCTGACGAGCAATATCCACGAGTCGTGTTTGTTTGCGACCGAAGTCGTTGATCCGCCTGGCGAGTATTCTTACCGGAATCTCGCGTCCTCGATGGTCAAGCAGGACATGTCATTGCTGTGTGTACAACGCGAGAGTGACATGATCACTTCCTTTGCTGGTGCCCAACCTGTCCACGGAGATCGCATGATTTACGTGGGGAAGCAACGCGTCAGTTGGCAGCATATACTGGCAGGGACGGTTGATGGATAAGGTCAGGAATGCTTTGAACGGGACACAGCAGGATGACAGGAACACATGATTCGATGGTCCCGGTTGCCCGTAGTTCGGCGCCCCTTGTGGGGGTTCATCTGGTAGCCGATTTGTTTGGGATTCGACCCGAATTGCTGACCGAGGAACAGGCGATCGTCCAGTGTTTGTTGGCCGCGTTGCGCAAGGCCGATTTTAACGTGTTGTCGCATTGCAGCCATAAATTCCCGGGTGAGGGATCTGGGGTGACGGCCTTGGTGTTGTTGTCGGAGTCCCATGCTGCGATTCATACCTATCCTGAACACGAATACGCGGCAATCGATGTGTTTTCTTGTGGAATGCCGGATCCAAGTACGGCCTTGTCGCATCTGCGCGACGCGTTTCAGCCGACCGAAGTGTCCGTGCACCGGCAGCAGCGGGGACGGGTTGCCGAGTAACAGAAAGTCTTTGCGACCGTGACGGTAAAGCAGGGTAGCATTCGGTCGCTGCGAGAGACGTTCACCGCTAGAGTGGTGTCAGGCAATAACGCCGCGTAACACTACTGTGATTCTTCGCTGAGCCGTTTCTTTAATTGTGCCAATTCTCGTTCGAATCCACCTGACAAGATGGGGAAACGGCACCACGTCTTGGGGTCGAGGTTTTCGTCGTCGAGGTGGAAAGAGGGCGCGTACCGCTCGCGTTTCCATTGATTGCGACACCACAGCCGGTAGAAACGGTCTGTCCATTGCCCCAGTTGCTGGGGTGTGTAGTGCGGGAATTGCACTTGTAGTAGGTTCCAGGACTCGACGGGAGAATGCTTGTCACGGATGGCGGCCCGTTCGATCGCATCCAGGACTTCATAAGGCATCAGGTCGGCTTCATCCGTTTGGTGGGCAGCAAGAGGACGCAATTCGGCGGTCGGTTGTTGATCGGTGACTGCAGACAGGGCTGGCAGGGGACCCAAGTCATGCGGTCCTGTCGTTTCCATCCATTTCAACCATTCTCGTAGAAAGGCTTTGTCAATGCCGGCGATCGGTGACAATCCACCGCAGGTATCTCCGTCCATCGTGGCGTACCCGACGGCAGCTTCACTGCGATTACTGGTCGCCAGTAATAATGCGCCATGAAGATTTGCAAGCATCCAGACGCCCGGTGCCCGGACTCTCGCTTGAATGTTTTGTAAGGCCAGGTCATCCTGGTCCCACGTCAGTTCGCGTGCAATCGCACCGGAAATCAATTGAACATAATCTTGTACAAGGGCATCGACATCCCACTCGAGAAAGGTTGCACCAATGCTGGACGCAACCGAGCTTGCGGCGGAACGGGTTGTGTCGGAGCTGTTGCGAGTGGACTGGTAGACGCAGGTGAGCAGCTCTCCGACAAGCGCCTCAGCGGAGTCGATGTGTGTTGCACCACGCAGGTAAGAGATCTTGTCCCGAAACTGCGCGATGCCCAGTTCGCGTGTTCCAAAGTGCACCATTGTCCCACACAGCAAGGCGACCGCGGTTGAATCGGCACCGCCACTCAGTGAGACGACAAACCCACGGGAATGGCTCTTGCGGAGATAGTCGAACAGGGCGAGTGAGACAGCTCGTGTAAAGGACTCTTCCTTGACATGCGGTCCCGAATCATAAGGTGTGGCACGTGGTTTTGGCGGTACTGGGGTTGCAGTTGGGAAGGTAAACGGGCATGGGACAAGGCCCGCAGGCACTTCGCCGAGGCGAGCGGGAAGATGGCCTGTGCGAACTCGGTTCATCCTCGCCTCGTCGATGTCGAGGACGGCGGTCGTCAGACACACATCAGAAAAAGAAAAGCGGGGCCCTTCCGCTTTTAGCTGACCGTCGTTGGCAATCATTACTCCGCCGTCGTAGATCGCCCGTCCGGCTTCGTTGCCAAGCAAATTTACATACACGTAGCCCGCGTGAAACGCTCTGGAGCCTTCCAGTACGAAACGCTTGCGAATATCGTTTTTGCCAAAGGCAAAGTGGCTGGCACTGGGGTTGAGGATGATGTCAACACCACGTGCAGCCAGTTCGGCCCCGGGACGTTGGGCGACCCAGGCATCTTCGCAGATTTCATAACCCAGAAGCACACCATCGCAATTAAAGAGGAGATCTCCCAGTGGGTAGTCCTGCCGCGCGGCTTGAACGGTTGCCTGTACGCCAGCGGGCCAGGGTTGGAACCAGCGTGGTTCGTAATGGATGCCCTCGCCGGCCAGGTTTTGCTTGCCGACAAAACCTCTGATTGTTCCGTCAGCAACACAGCAGACACAGTTGAACAACCCACCACTGTGCAACAAGGGAAGTCCCAATGAGACGATCATTCCGGTCGTCTGCGGAGCAATCTCCAGCAACACACGCATGGCCTCTGCTTGCACCGCAGAAGAATGGAAGGCGTCTTCGCATCCATACCCAGTAATGCACATTTCAGGAAGGCAGAGAATGCTGGCGTCCTGCTGGCGCGCCTCGGAGATCGCCTGCAGGATGTGTTTCTGGTTCGTGTCCCAGGCTAGTGGGGTTTGGTTGAGCGCTGCGGCGGCTACCTTAATGAGTTTCATGAGGTAGTTCCCTTTGCGGCGCTGAGGAGTTTCTGTGTCTGGTCAAAGAAATTGCGCTCGGTTGTGACATGGTAGGTTGCGCTGCGGTCGCGGTGTTCCCAGCTCGTAATTCCGAATTGTTTGAGTTGGCGTTGAGTGCGCTGTTGCAACTGGCGCAAACTGGGTGGGGGCGCGACGACTCTCCCCGCGCGCATGACGGGCGTCAGCAGGTCTTCGGTTTCGAGCGAGTCGTCCATCACCAGATCTTCTCCGTTTCCACTCATCGGTATCGCGTTATTGCTCTGTTCGGTCAATTCATCGTAGAGCATATCCCCAAATGGTGCGCCATTGCGATAGTACCGTCGCACTTGCAGCATTCCGGGTAGCGTGTGTTTTTCGTCATTTTCTGATCGCTTGAGTTTGTGTTGCCACAGTCCCTGGGCATCTCGTAAAGCAGAAAGTTTGTAGACGCCGCCCAGTGATGGTTGGTCGCTGGCTGTGACAAGCCGCGTGCCGACACCCCAGATTCCGATCGGCGCCTGTTGGCTTTTCAAGTGGGCGATGGTGTGTTCATCCAGGTCGTTGCTGGCCACAATCACAGTCTGATGGAAGTTTGCCTGGTCGAGTAACTGTCGGGCCTGGTGACTGAGGGTCCCGAGGTCACCTGAGTCAAGCCGTACGCCGACCAGCTGGTGGCCTGTTGCCCGTAAACGTTTCCCGACCTGGATGGCGTGTTGCACACCTTGCAAGGTATCAAAGGTGTCTACCAGGAAGACGCAGTTGTCTGGGTAGACGTCGGCGAATGATTCAAATGCCGTCAGTTCATCATCGAACGCGAGCACCCAGCTGTGTGCATGGGTCCCGCGTACCGGGATCCCCAGTTGTTTACCTGCCCACAAGCTAGAGGTAGCATTGCAGCCACCAATGTACGAAGCACGTGTTGCGGCGAGGGCGCCATCGATTCCCTGTGCGCGGCGCAGGCCGAATTCCAACACGGGAGTTGGTGCGGCTGCCAGGCAGATGCGGGCGGCCTTGGTGCAAATCAACGTCTGGTAATTGATAAGGTTGAGCAGGCCGGATTCGATGAGTTGTGCAGCGAGGAGTGGTCCACGCACCCTGATCAGGGGTTGGTGCGGAAATACGATGGTGCCTTCAGGAATAGCTTCGATATCCCCGGTGTAATGCAGTTCCGCCAGGTAGTCCAGAAAGTCGTCAGGAAACAGGCGGTTGCCGGTTTGATCTCTAAGTGTTTCCAGGTAATGCAGGTCCGTTGGATCAAAATGCCAGTTTGCCAGGAAATCCAGAGCGGATTGGAGTCCACAACAAAGGGAGAAAGAGCCTCTAAAGGGCTGCGCGCGAAAGCTGAGATGAAATACAGCTTCCCGTTCCGCGAGTCCCTTTTTCCAGTAGGCGTATGCCATTGTCAGCTGATACAGGTCAGTGACCAGTCCCGTTGAGGCGTCCGTGGTTGGCGATCGGGTCATATGTCGCTCGGTACAAATCTGGTCCACGGCAGGAGGCGTACAGGCTGAACAGTGTGTCGTCGCTTAAGAACGGCTGCTGAGTGCTGCACCGCTAGTTGACTCCTCTCGGTCGGGTTCTCTGGATTCCCCAGGCTGGGTTCCTCGGATATGAATTAATCATGACGACGTGCGGTGGGGCGTCAAGCGGCAACTTGACGGCAGCGGCGCTCTTCGGCAGGATGGCTACATCTCAGTGGGAATCCTCGCGTATCCATTTCACAGTAGCTGGAAACAAGTTATGGATCGACAGAATGTCGCGGTCATCGGATTAGGAACGATGGGACACGGGATCGCACAGCGGTTTGCGATGGCGGGCCATCATGTTTGCTGTTACGACGAATCTGACGAACTCTGCGACTCGTTGCTGGACCGTGTTCGTAGTAATTTGTTGCCGATGGTGGAAATGGGTTTAGTGTTGGAAGATTCGGTGACGTCGACATTGGAGGGAATTCAACTATGCGACTCGTTGGGGCAGACGTTGGAAAATGCAACCTGGGCGACCGAAGCGATTAGCGAAGATCTTGATGCGAAACGAGCCATCTTTCAGGAAATGGAGCAAGCCTCGGACTCCGCTGCGATCCTGGCGAGCAATAGTTCCAGTTTTCCCGTGTCGCAGAGCGCCGCTCACCTCAAGCATCCTGAGAGAGCTATCTTGGCTCATTGGTTTAACCCACCGCAGATTATTCCCGTGGTAGAAGTGGTTCCAGGTTCACGGACGAGCCCGGCTACCGTTGAGAGCACGATGACGCTTCTCAAGGCGATTGGGCAGCAACCGGTTCACATCAAGTCAGAGTTGCCCGGGTTTCTGGTCAACCGAGTGCAGATCGCAATGTACCGGGAGATCTGGGACCTTGTGGATCGAGGTGTGGTGACTGCGGAAGAAATGGATACCGCGGTTCGCGGCAGCATGGGGATGCGATTGGCAGCGTTGGGCCCGTTAGCGATCAATGATTTTGCCGGACTTGATATTACAAGTACGGTTTATCAAAACCTGGTTCCAGACTTGCGGAGCGATCAGGAACTTCCGGAGTTTATTTCATCGCTGGTCAAACAGGGATACTATGGGGCGAAAACCAGACAGGGCATCTTCTCTTATACGCCTGAAACATTGAACGCCAGGCAGGGGGAACGCGATCAGCGTTACCTGGAATTACTGCGTCTAATGCAGCAGGACGACACGCAATCGGAAGAGGGTTGACAACCCGGCGGCGATGCAGAAGCGAGTCGGTTAGCGGCAAGACCTCGCCACTGGATGTTACGGCTGAATGGCGAGTGAGAAACAGGTCGCCTCCCGGGCATTGCGCACCAGGAGTCTGTTTTCGTAAAGACAAAGGTTGTTCCAGGTTTGCCCTTCGAGTGCAGGAATGGAGCCAATTTTTTTGAAGCGTGTTGAATTGGCTTCGACCAAAACGATTTCCCCTGATTCAGCTTGTATGAGCAGGTGATCGCCTGCGCGTAGCAGTTGCCCATGGCCGAAGCGACCACGTTTCCACGTACGACGACCACTGCTGATTTCAACACATTCGAGGACGCCATCGGACAATCCGTAAGCGTACCCATCGTAGAGACAGGCGTTGGTAAACTTGGTTTTCAGCACGCGTGAACTTGCCCAGAGTGAGTGGACCTGGATTTGACGCTTGTCCGTCATCTCCAATTGAAGGTATTCAGCGCCGATGCCATAGCCTTTTGATAGCAAGACCGTCGAGTCGGTAGCTGCCAGTGCCTGGGATACAGACGCGTTGGAACTGCTGCTTCCTTCCCAAGGATGTGACCATAGCAGTTTACCGGAGTCGGGCGCATGGGCAGTCACTGTGCTTTCGTTCACGATCAAGATCTGCGGCACGCCTGCCAGTGTTACCAGGCTGGGGGAGGCATAGCTAACCTGGCTGTCTCCACCTTCCCAGACAATTCGGCCGTTGGTGCGGTTCAAGGCGACGAGCGAAACCCGTTGTTGTGGGGAGCCACCGGCAGGGATAATGACGAGGTTGCGTGTAACCAGCGGGGAAGCGGAGCGGCCCCAAGCGATCCCCGCAGATTCTTCCGCGGGAGAGATCCCGTAGTGTGCGAGTAAATCAAATTGCCAGATCGCGTTTCCACTGGCACCGTCCAGGCAACGGAGCACACCAGTCGCGCCCAAGGCAAATACCTGCCCCTGGTCAATGGTGGGGGTAGATCGTGGTCCAATCCCACCCAGGAGCGATTCGTGCCGGAGTTTTTCGGAGTGTGACCAATGAGGCTCGCCAGTTTCGATGTCGTAGCAAACGACCAGCTCCACTGGGCCACGCTGTTCCATAGTGACGGCGTAGCCATTGACGGCCGAAAACCCTCCCCAGCCAGCTCCGATGCTACGTTTCCAGAGGCGGCGTGGTGGATGAGTTTTCCAGTCGGGATCCAAGCGTACATGGGGAACCGAGTTGTCTCGCAACGGGCCGAGAAACTGTGGGAAATCACCAGGAGTGGACCGTGAAAGGCCGATTTCCTGTCCGGTGACAGAGAGTGCGTTGAGAGACTCGTCGTGTGGAGTCAGCCACCGGGGTTCAAATTTGGGCCACATGTTTCCAGAGAAAGTATCGATACGGAAACTCAGGAGTAGTACAGCGCTCAATGCCATGCCAGTAATGGAAAACACCCAGCGTCCTGTGGTGCCGGTTTTGCGGAACCATTTTGATGCGAGTGTTGCCACGCTGATAACGCTCAGGAGCACGACTGTCACGGTCGCCCAGGCGGAGTCGAAGTCGGCCGCGAGAGCGCGTACGCCAAACGCGACACCCAGGATGACCAGGGGGATCCAGAGACGTCTGCGTAACCAAGGCAGAGCGGTTCTTTGTTTGTCCTCAAGGGTTTCAGGACTGGGGGTATTTGTCATGAGTAGCAGGTATCGAGTGGAAAGAATCGAGTGCGGAGTGAATTGAGGTTCGATTAGAAAATGAGCTTGCGGTCGGAGTCACACGCAGGTCGATCTAACAGGTTTGGAGATGAAGGCCAGGTGCGTCGCGAACAGGTTGACATGTTGATAGCCACAATATTTCTGGCATCGGGTGCGGTGGAAATGTTGCCGCCGCGGCAGGCAGGAAACAAAAAAACCGACTACCCTGACGGGTAGTCGGCTTCGCAGTACTGTCATTGTCGATGACCATGCGACGAGGTAGTTCAACTACTCGGCGACTTCCCCATCAACGGAATCGGCGGCAATCTTGAGCAGTTTGCCGGGCTCTTTCTCTGCGCCTTCGGCTTTGGTTCCGATCACGGTGACGTAAAGTACGCCGTCCGCACCGAATGCCATAGCGGTTGGCTTGTCCAAGCCGGCGATCTTCTTGGCCTGGACGCCACCTTTGCCATCATCGACCAGACGGAAAATTCCGCCTTGCTTTGTGTCGAGCCAGCTGAAGTCGAGAGCGTATAGCTGTTTGCGTGAGCCGCGTGCTTTGGTGCTATAGGCCAGGGCCGTAATGTCATTCAAACCCGTTTCCAGGTTGAGTAGCATTTTCTTGTCTTCACTGTAAAAGGTCAGGAGCGAGTCGCCTTCCTGGTTGATCTCTCCCATCTGGCCCACGACGATGAACTTGGAAGAGGCATCATCGGGTGAAGAGGCGATGCCCACGGGGGCGTCGACTTCAGTCGCTTCTTTGGTAGCGAGATAACGTTCGTAGTTTTCCAGACGGTTGCCATCCTTGATAGCGGCCCGTGCGACCCAACCCTTGGTGTCGTCCCCGTTACAGGTGACGTAAACATGAGTCTCGGTGCGGGTGATGGCGTAGAAATTGCCCTCGCCCTTGAGCTCGTCTTTCCCTTCAAGTTTAAATGTCTGTTCTGTGGCATCTGCCTTTTTGGCTTCGGCGCCGGCGTCACCAATTGTGAACACACTGAGGATTTCTTCTCCGTCAGCGGCACCGCCACCACCGACAACCAGTGTGTTTTTGTCAAGGAACAGCAACCCCAACGGACCGATTGCGAATTTCGGACCCTTGCCGTAGGAGCCGAGCGGGAATTCAACGATGACATCGCTGGCTTTACCATCTTTAACACGGACGACTTTACCTGCGGCGCTGTCAGCAACGAATACGTCACCGGTTTCGGGTTGAATAGCGACTCCACATGGATTGTTGAGTCCATCCAGGATGGTTTCAACGTGATGGTCGGCACGAACGGTCGTGACCCATAGGAGGGACAAGATTGCCAGGCTGGAAAAAGAAAGTAGTCTCACCGTTTGGTCTCCTCGAGATGAGCAAGTAAGTTTCAAGGTCAATTGTCGTGCCTCAAAGCGCGACTTGGAATTGTAGCAAGAGCCTATTCTGGTAACTGGGGTGGCTCCGTATCGGGGTATTCAGGACTGCTTAAGCCCTCCTTCAGAAAAACCACAAGATCAGCTTTGTCCTGATCGGACAAGTTCAGTGGATATAACTCTTCGTCTAACTGAGGATTCTTGATTCCTCCTTTGGAATAAAAATCAATGACCTCTTCGAGCGTTTTGAACCGCCCATCGTGCATGTAGGGCGCGCTGCGGGCGATTTCTCGCAGCGAAGGGGTCTTGAATGCCGCCGTGTCACCTTCGAGTTTGCTGACCGTGACTCTGCCAGGATCTGGTTTGTCCTGGTCCGTGCCGATTCCTAGGTTGTGGTAGCCGTTGTCGGTGAAGTTGCCACCGATATGACACGCACTGCAATTGGCTTTGTTGAAAAAGACTTGCCGTCCACGCTGTGCGGGTTCCGAAAGAGCGTCTTTGTCACCAGCTTTATAGCGGTCGTAAGGAGCGTTCCCGCTGAGAACCGTACGCTCAAAAGAGGCAATGGCTTTGGCAATGCCATCTGCCGTCGCATCGCTTCCGAAGACTGCCTGGAATTGTTTGCGATATCCCTCGATCTTGTTCAGCTTCGGGATCAACGTTTCCAGTTTCATATCCATTTCAATTGGATTTTGTATCGGACCCAGAGCCTGAGCTTCCAGAGCGTTGTTGGAGCGCCGCTTGGATTGCGCAGCGCGGCCGTCCCAGAAAGTCGCCCGTGTCTGGTATCCCGCATTGATGATCGAAGGTGCGCTCCGTCCACCAACTTGATTTCGGACGCCAGTCGCAAAAGCAGTTCCGTTGGACCAGCCCTTTTTCGGATCGTGACAACTCGCACAGGAGACAGTGTTATCAATCGATAGACGTTTATCAAAATAGAGTTGTTTACCCAGCGAGATCTTCGCGGCGGTCAAAGGGTTGTCCGCAGGGAACTTCATCGCCTTGAGGCCGAGTGGGATCTTGAGCTCATAGGCGTCCTGGGCATGTATGCGTTCTGTCTGTACTGCAAGCAGTACGACCCACATCGCCACAATTGTGCGAAACATTACGACACTCCTGGGAGACGAAGCAGTGACCAGTTTATAAGGAGAAAAGGGGCCAGATCTGGCTCCTGCGGGGTTCATTCTGGCGGACCCCATTGGGGATGACAAGATAGCCTACGTAAAAACCAAGGTGACATTGCGATCATGATGCCAATGTGACGAACGTTATCATGCCGCTTCAGCAATTCTGCGACAGACGCCGCGATTCCTTGCGTTGACGAGTGATACTGCAGGCTGCCCGGGCATCGTGCCAGTGCAGTGGGAGGTGACAGGGGCAGCGAGTCAGCACCCCACTTCTTCTGGCCGAGCGCCAATTTGTAACGGTTGTGCCGAAGTTCTGGTACGGCTTGCGTCGTCGGATGGTCAGACCTGGCAAATCCCTGATGTCTTAGGCCGGTAAAGACGATTTTTCCTTTGGATGCTTCGTTGCGCGTTCGTGCCAGCCTTATAGATAAGATCAAATGTACGGTTTCCGCACCAAACTGTCGTTGCTCTGGGTGGCCCTGGTGGTCTGCGCTGGGTTTGCGGGCGGAGTTCGGGTTGCGGGGCAGGACCGCCGTGATTCACCGTTACTGAGGCGTTTGCCGGCCACCGGTTTGCGAGTTGCGGACCGCCGGACTTCTGATCGTCGGTCGGCCCGGGCGACGGCTGCCGGGTTACGGGTACGCCAGCATCTCGCTGAGGGGTTGCGTCACGTTTCCCGACGTGCTCCTGATGCTGCCCAGGATCGGTTTTTAGCGGCTTTGCGAGAGGTGGCGATGGCCCGCGTCAATGCACAAGTGTCGCCGACGGCTAGCCAGTCGCTCGCGAACAGCCTCGTTGCGATGCGTGAGATGCGAGACTTTTACGCTCCAGGAGCCACGGTCCAGTTGGATCCGTACGCCATGGCGGTTTCCCATCAGTCGCCTGTGCTCAAGGGAACATCAGTACCGGGTTTGTCTGCCAGGAGGGCAATTGAACGCTATAGCGCGTACGCCACGGCGGAGCTTGCTGCGGCATGCGGTAGTGAGCCGCTAGCCGCGGAGGCATTGTATGCGATGGGGCAAATTTCTTCCCGCGAGAGTTTGACCCAGTTGCCCGAGTCACGTGCATCCCAATTGGCCAAAATCTTTCTTAGTGCGGCGCTCCGGGTCAATTCCCGTCATGAACTGGCAGGAAATGAGCTTGGTGTGCTGCTCGCCCGCACTGGGGCGTGGGAGAGAGCGCTGGCCGTTCTCAAGCAAAGTGCGACCCACGTGCCTAGCAAGGCGGTCTGGCACAACCTGGCAGTGGTGCATCAGTACCGCGGCGAGCAGGAGCTGGCGACATTGGCCCTGAGTGAAATGGGGCGAATTCAGGCGGGCCCGGCACGGGATTCGGGTTTGAGGCATTTCAGCCTGCTCAACGCCCAGCGGCCTGGTGAAGTGGCGCGTTTCGCTAATCCGTAGAAGCATGTCGCCTGGTAGGCTCTTGCGGCCGGATGGATGTACTGCCGAAATCGGATGGATTACGGGCATTACTGAATCACTAGCCAGATTTGCGATTCCTGGATGAATTCAGCCCAGTGAGTGCGTGCAGCTGGACTGCGGCATCCTGGTTATAGCGTTGCCCTATGACGGTGGCTAAACTGTGGGCGACCTGCGTAGGAGTTGGGATTCCATTTTCAGTGAAGGTGTCAGGGCATGAGAGAAAATCGTTTGCGCAAACTGCTTGATGCGGACCAACCAAGCCTGGGAACTCATATTCACTCATCCTGGCCGTCGATTACAGAGCTTGTCGGGCACACTCAGAAGTTTGACTACGTCGAGTTTGTGGCAGAATATGCGCCTTACGACTTGTATGCACTGGAAAATCTGGGACGCGCAGTTGATCTGTTCGGACATATGTCGGCAATGATGAAGATTGAGCAGGAGCCACGCACCTACCTAGCTGTGCGAGCCATCGGGTCAGGCATTCAGAATGTTTTGTTTGCAGATCCACGCACGGTTGAAGATGTACAGGAGTGTGTGCGTGCGGTGCGAGCTGAAAGCCCGGCGACGGGAGGGCTGCACGGGGTGGGGATGCGCCGCGATGTCCGGTTTGTAATGGAGGGCGGGTCGCCTGAGTTTGTCCAGGCGCTCGACGACTCGGTCGTCGCGATAATGATCGAGAAAGAATCCGCTGTTGAGAATCTAGAAGATCTGTTGGCGGTGAAAGGCGTTGATATGGTGCAGTTTGGCCCCGCCGACTATTCGATGAGCCTGGGTTTGACGGGGCAGTGGACCCATCCTCGTGTAAAAGAGGCAGAACGTTACGTGATTGACACGGCGTTAAAGATGGGTGTGGCGCCCAGAGCTGAAATCTCACGCCCGGATGAAGCTGCCCAATACCTGGATTGGGGAGTCAAGCACTTCTGCATCGGCACGGACGTGAGCATCTTGTTTGACTGGTTCAAGGGGAATGGCGCTGCCATGCGTGAGCTGCTTGGTGGCGATGGAGACGCAGAGCGCAAGGAGGAAGGTGCGGCCTATCGAGGTTGAATCGTCGCGCGCAGACGATCAACCGGTTGAATTGCGTAGATCCATGCGTGTCTGATTGTTTCAGCTGCAAGAGCCCTGGTCCGTCAGCGCGTTGCCTCGGATGTGGCCTTTTCAAGAACGCTTTTCAGGGTGACTTCTGCTCCCTGCTGTCTCTTACTCTCATCGGCGGCTTCCATGAACGCGTAGATTTCGAGCGTTTCCTGTGCAGAGACTGGCACTTTCCTGGTACAAAAAAACTTGGCGATTTCTACGACCAGTGGCTTGTAGCCGTCGTAGGAACCGACATTTCCTTTTCGTTTGGTGCCAGTGGCCGTGCCCCCGTATCCTGACCCCTCGCGAAAGATCCCAGTGACGCCATCTTTCCAGCGTCCTACCACCTCAATCTTACCATCGTCTGTCGTCGTGCGGTGCACAGAGATACATCCTGGCCCGAGGACAGTGAACAGAGATTCGACACCATGAATGCCGTACCAGAACAGGTCAGGATGCGTCTTTTCCAGAGTGGCGGGACTGTGTGTCTGGCAGCGCGTGATTTTTCCGAGAGACCCATGGCGTGCTTCCTGGCTCGATTTGCCATATCGCAGTGACGATGACGAGAAGGTCGGGGTGTTGTATTTGTCGGCTGCTGCAAAGATGGCAACAGCATCTGCCAGGGACCCAGCAATGGGTTTATCGATGAAGACGGGTTTCCCTGCCTTGAAGCAGGGAATGGCCTGTTCCAGGTGAGGGCGGCCGTCGTTTGTTTCCAGGAGGATCGCATCGACCTGGGCCAGTAGGGTATCGATTGAGTTGACAATTTTGACCCCCATTTTTTTCATGCTTTCCGTATACATCGGCACCCGTTTCACACTGGATTCGATATCGGGGCTGCCCTTGGGGTACGCGGCGACGACGCGGCAGCGAGCCAGATAGCCACTTGCTTCCTGGTTGTTCATCTCTTTGGTGAATGCGATCACATGGGAAGTATCCAGTCCGATGATCCCCACGCGCAGCACTTCTTGCGTACTACCCAGCGTTGGTAGTGCAGCCATGAACGCTGTGAGCAAGAGAATGGTTCTAAAGGTCTTCATGGCCTGGAGTCCTTATGGTTTGGCGGGGCTTAATTGACACGTATCGCGATGGGAGCTGCACTCACTACCGCGGGGTAGCTCGCTGGAACAAACGCAAGCGAGGTCGAGTCGTTGGTTGTCGACCTTCACCAATCACGACGCGATAACTGATCAGGTCGAGCTGGCTGCGTTCGGTAACCTTTCCTGCTTTGTCACGCGTCGTCGACGTAAGCGAGACGAGCGATCCAGGAACATCGCTGCAGTGAACCTCGAGTGTGCTGATGGTTCCTAACGGTGACCGGCGTGTGGTCAGAATGTGCGAGCCAATCTTGTCCGCACCAAGCAGGTGCAGCGGCATATCCAGCGCAATCGCATCGGCCTGGATCATCGTGGTGGCGGCGGCTCCCGCAGGTGACTTCATCACCCTGTGGAGGATGTGCGGAAATCGTGTTGGCGAGTAGTGAATCGTGCTGACCCGAGTCGTACCGGTACCCTGGATCGTGATTTGTTGTACCTGGCAAGGTACGGACAACCCATTGATGACGACATTGGTCTCACCGGTGGTTCTTATCTTGCCAAGTTCGCCATTGATTTCACCCAGATAACCACGTCGCACGATTTGGGGATCAGTCGTGATACGTTTCCCTGCAACATCCGACGTAGTTTCGATTCGCAAGCTATAGCCCTTCTCGTTTACCTGTTCGAGGAAGGACTGGGTTTCCCTGGTTGCGGTGGATTCGATGTTGCCGTTGGTGTCCAGTTTTTGAACGACGATTCGTACGCGTTTTCGAGTGCCGGGGCTGAATTTCGCCCAGGAGTTCGTTTGGCGCAAAGCGATCGGTTTCTGACCGTAAATTGTCCCAGTCAGCAAAGGCACCAGGCACCAGCTGAGATACAGCAAAGAGCGATGTATCAGAGAACCGTGCATAGTGGAGAACCGGGGACGACGTCAGGAAACCAGCAACGATTGAAGTCACTAGTCTAGCCCATTTGCTGAGTCTTGACGACCAATACAGGTCCTCACGCAACCGATTGTTCGTGAGGCAGGGCTGCTGAAGAGTTGATACAGGATGACTTTTGTCTGGAAAGCCGGCTGTGGCCCGCGGGGAAGGGATGGATGATTCAACTCAAAGCAAGTTGGCTCGCTGCTTCCAGGAGTTTCTGGTCTTCAGAGGGAGACACCGTGCGGAGATCGAGCAGAAGTTGATTGTTGTGTACGCGGCCGAACACTGCTGGGTCGGCGGCCCGCAACGCTGCAGCCGTCTGATTCACGCTTCCTGACGCTGGAACCAGAGCGACGCACACGGTAGCGAGTTGCTGATTGGGCAACGAGCCGCCGCCGAGGAAGCTGATATCGTCTACAGGTGTCGCGGTAGTAAAAGCTGGTAGTGTCGCGAGTTGTGTACTGAGCTTTTCCGCTCGTTGCCGCAGGTTCTCGACGGGCGTATTGAGCAGACGCAGCAAGGGGATCGCGTGGATTGCTTCTTTGGGGTCGCGGTAAAGACGCAAAGTTGCAGCTAAGGCCGCCAGTGTCATTTTGTCGACTCGCAACGCACGCATAAGGGGGTGCGTTGCGATTCGATTCATCCAGATCTGGGAGCCGCAGATAATTCCACACTGTGGGCCACCCAGTAACTTGTCTCCACTAAAGAGTACAACATCCGCACCTTGACGAAGACTCTCCGTTGCCAACGGTTCGCCTTCGACACCAAATTGCGCAAAATCGAGAAGTGCTCCCGATCCAATGTCATGAATTACTGGTATGTGGCGTTTGCGTCCTAACGCGATGAGATCGTTGATATGGGTTTCTTCGGTAAATCCAGTGACAACGTAATTGCTGGGGTGGACTTTCAGCAAGGCACCGGTGTGCTCTGTTATGGCGTTCTGGTAATCCGTGATCCGTGTCTTGTTAGTAGAGCCAACCTCATGAAGCACTGCCCCACTTTGTTCCATGACTTCTGGAAGTCGAAAGCTACCTCCGATCTCTACCAATTCACCACGGGCGACAATAACTTCCTTGCCAGCTGCTAATGCAGCCAGGGCCAACAGTGTTGCTCCGGCGTTGTTGTTGACAACGACGGAGGCTTCGGCGCCGGTGAGTTGTTTGAGAAGTTTGTCGACCGCAGTGACACGCTGGGAACGTTGTCCGGTCGCGAGGTCGACTTCAAGGCTTGCATAGTCTCGCGAGACGTCGTGCACGGCTTGCAGCGCTTCGGTGGCGAGGGGTGCGCGGCCAAGGCCAGTATGCAGCAAAATGCCTGTGGCGTTGACAACGGGCCGTAATGAAGGCGTTTCGTCTTCCTGGATCCAATGAACAATGCGTTCGGCGAGTTCGGCGGGGTTCGGAATCGGCAGGTCGGCAGTGGTCTGCATTTCCTGACGCAGGTTGTCAAGGAACGTTCGTACTCCATTGACCACGACATTGCGATTGGCACGCTCAACCATGTTCTGGAGAGGCGGACTCTCCAGCAGTTCGTTCACCGATGGGATATTACGAAAAGGCTTGGACTTCACGGACGCATACTCCACGTGCTGTTGAAGGACCGCGTTCGGTCAGGCCAGGCAAGACTGTAGACGCGGAGTGGTTGGTTGGAAGTCGTTTCCTGGTAGTTTGCAGGATGTTGTACCGGAGTGGGGGGGCGACTGGCGGGCGCCAGCATCGGTGGTGCGGGTCGTCATTTTATGGATCCACGAGATAACGTATATCTCCATCTCGGCGAGTGAACCCGATGCGGTCGAAATATTCACAGAGCGGGATGGCAAATTTACGGGTCGTAGAGAGGCATTCTCGTATTTGGCTCATTGTAACTCCCTCAACGGGACTGATTGTGCCACGCAGTGTTTGCTGGACCTGGTCGAGCACCTCTGTATGGACGAAATAGTCACTGGTGATTTCAACCAGGTCCCCGTCGTTCGCTGCCAAGGCGATCAGTTGAGGTACGGAGTCTTGATTCTTTTTTGCCCGTTGCTGGGCTTCCTTGACTGTGGGTGTTCCGAGTCCAGCATCTCGGTATTGGGTGATCAGGGTCGCCAGAAGCTTGCGTTCGTTCTGGGATAACTTAGGGCCACAGCCAACCATCGCTATGGACTTTGCTGTCAAACGAATACGACCAGATTGATGGAGGGAGTTAAGGACTGCTTCGATGATCGCACTTTCACCGAGGTACTCGAAGCCGCGCACAAACGGAGCGCGGTCGAGCGAGCTTCGCAATGGATTCTGCTCGTGGAGGTTGCTGAGCGCCGCTTCGAAACGCTGGCAAAGTGACTCGATGACCTGGCGGTGTAAATGCGCGGTGCGTGTCGGTGAAATCGTAATGGTCAGGAGTTCGCCCGCTTCGAGCAGTTGTTGGTGGACATTGGCAAAATGTTCAACGCCTGCAAGTCGCGCGAGATCTTGTGGCTCTACGGAACGCAAGCCAGAGAAATAGCTGGCGGCTGATGCCCGTTGCAACGCATCGTCCGAGCGCAAGGCTGTCAGCATTTGACGTTCCACGTCGTCGAGGCCACGGAGTTTTAATGCGGAGGGTACCAGCACCTGTCCGCCGCCGATTGTGATGGCGGGGGATTCACTACGTAGCACAAAGGGCTGGTTCCAGGTGGTGGCGACGGTGTCATGCAAAAACAGTTGGGCAAAACAAGACTCGCCTGGTGCCAGCGACTCCTGATCCAAGAGGACCAGGGACGCGATGATTTCTGCCGTGCCGAGGTGTAGACGAACTTGTGAGCGGTGTTTGAGGGGGCGCCGCGAGGAGTCGAGGTAGAGCAGCCACACCGTCAGCAGTTTGCCGGCCTTTAAATAGTCTCGCGCGGCAAGCTCCTGGCCGCGATGTATTTCATCATGGTGCGCACCTGCGAGGTTAATCGCAACACGCTGTCCGCGGTGCGCGTTTTCCGCTTCTCGGTCATGATTGTGGAGCCGGCGTACTCGCACTCGCGTTCCACTAGGCTGGAGTTCTAGTTCATCTCCAACCGCGACAGTGCCGCTGCCCGCACTTCCGGTAACGACAGTTCCATGCCCGGCCAAGGTGAAACACCTGTCGATGGCCATGCGGAACGGAGTGTCGAGGTGCTTTACCCTGTCGAGCCCCGCTGCGCGACGGGCCGCGGTGACGATTTCTTCCCGCAGGTCGTCCAATCCTGTACCGGTGGAGCTGCTGGTGCGAACAATGGAGGCTGATGCGAGAAAACTACCGGCAACGAGTTCTTGTATCTCCTCCTCGACTAGTTCTAGCCAGTCTGGCTCCACGAGATCACATTTGGTGATCGCGATGACGCCCGCTGCGAGATTCAACAACCGCAGGATTTCCAGATGTTCTCGAGTTTGCTGTTTGATTGAATCGTCCGCCGCGACGACCAGCATAGCCAGGTCCATCCCGGTTGCGCCCGCCAGCATGTTACGAACAAAACGTTCGTGGCCAGGGACATCGACGATTCCCAGGCGAAAATCTCCCAGGGTCATTTCTGCAAAACCCAGTTCAATGGTGATTCCGCGCCGCTTTTCTTCTGGAAGACGATCTGTGTCGATCCCGGTCAACGCATTGATCAGGGAGGTTTTCCCGTGGTCGATGTGTCCTGCGGTACCGAGTATAAGATCAGTTGTCATGGCAACATCGTGTAGAAGGAACGCCCTGATCAAGACTGAGAGCGGGGGAATCCGCATGCGTTACTGGCGGCTTGTTAACCCGGCCAGACGGATTGGCGTGCGGGCGTTGCATACTTTGAACTGGTGACATAGCGGATCGGCGTTCGGTGGCGTTTCCGAGCCGTTTCAATCTGCAGGTGGAGTGGTGTAATTGATTTAAGGGCGGGGTTCTGGCACCGGCGGCAGCCTGAATCGAGCTACGACTAGTACGATTGAACTACAAATCGAGTTCATCCAGTTCGTCGATCAGATCGTCCAAATGATCCTTTGCTACCGGGAGTTCGGCGACCTGTGGTGTTGCTGGCGGCGCTGCTGCAGAAGCAGGCTCCGGTGCGACGGGGGCCCTGCCAGCCATAACAAGTTGCTCATCCCGTTCTCGAGTCGCGGCCTGCGCGGCGGATTCGTCTGATTCGGGTGCCCCGAATAGTTTAGATAAATCGATTTTCAGCGAGCCGGCTGCGATCTGCGCGCCGGCGATGGCTGGAGTTTTGTGCTGCGGGAAAATGATTGCATTTTCGGGACAGACTCGACTGCAGGCTGGGCAGCCTTTGCGACAGTTGTCTGGCTGTTCCACGAGAATCGTTTCTGCTTGATCGACACCGTAAACGCCAAATAGACAGAAGTCGATACACTCCATGCAATTGGTGCATCGGCTAAAGTCGATGACCGGGTACCAACGGCGCTGTTCAGGCGTCTCCAAATGACGCTCGGCGTCTGGAGACGATTCGGAGGTTGAAATAGTGGTGTCGTGATCTGCAGGTAGCGTCGCGGGCGTCTGAGGACTGGTTGTGGGGTGGAGGTAACGCTCCAGTTGTTCTGGTTTAGGGTCTCCTGAAATCCAGTCCATCAACGGGACGACGTCGGCACTATTTTCAGCAGCGATCCGTTTGACTTCCTCGATGTAGGTCGCCGCTGAGTCATCGCATCGCAGGTCAAGACAGTAGATGCGCCGTTGTGGGACTGGCCGGGCGTCGGCAACACGATCTGTAGTGTCCTCGATGGACTCGGTAACGTCATCGTCATCTTCATCTTCAGATTGAATAAGTGATTTTCCCGTGAGACCGCTCACTGAGTTGCGGTCCAGGATCCAACGTGCAGCGCGTTCGTATAGCCATGACAGGACAATCATGTTGCCCTTCACACCTTGTAAAGCCAGCATTCCAGTTGCATCACCGCGAAGGTCATAAAGATGCGGGACCACAATGACATCAATACCGGACTCGAGTACCAGGGCCGTAACGATGTCTTCTTCGAGTTGTCGCTTTGCCGGGTTTTGGCTTTGTCCTTGTGAGACAATCGCGGTGATCCGTTTTGCCATCGCTGGTTAGCCTGTTTGTGTATATGAACAGAAACTGTAATTGAAGAGCCCGGTCGGGGGGGAAGGTGCTTTGCACACGCGCAGAACCATGTAAAAAGTCACTCGTTGAGTTGCCCTTTGATGGTTCGTTGAGTGACTTCCCAGACCGCGTCCAGATGTGTGATGTACTCGTCTATGCTTAACAGATTATCCCCCACACCTGCCATCTCAAACAACCAGCCGTCACCATACTTGTCGACATTAATTGTCGAGGGATCACTAAGTAACTGGTCATTGAGACGGAGCACTGTGCCCGCGATGGGTGCGTAGAGGTCACTTTCCGCCTTCTTGCTCTCGATCGAACCAATTTCGGCCTTTTCCTGAAGGGTTGTTTCGGGGTCGACAGTCCAGTCGAGGAAATAGACGTCCTGTAGCAACCGGACTGCATAGGCCGTAAATCCGAACTTCCATTGACCATTTGTTCCCATGGCCCACATGTGATTTCGGGCGTAATGCCGATCGCTGGGGAAATGGGCAGCGAATTCACCCATCATGAAGACTCGTTCTGCAGTCATGCAATACCCTTTACTACGTCCTATCTACCATCCTAGTCTGCCGCGGAACTCAGCAAAAGGAACCATTGCAAGTTGGTGTGGGCGTATTTGTGCGAGGTTGCGTGAGATACCAAAACTCTGTCAATTGCAGAGAATGTGGCAGTTGGTCTGGCACTCTGACTTGCAGATGACAAGGGCCCTGTAGGGAGGGTGCGCGGTATCTTGGATTCAAGCCGGTTGCTATTCGGCGCGGTGTCGCATGCGCGTGCCACCACCTCCGGCAACCAGGGTCCCACGTCGAATGGTTGCGGCGGCAACCAGTAGATCGTCACCAACACGGCGAGTGCCATAACTGTCCGTGAGCAGAAATTTCCCGCTGGTTTTCTCCAGTACCGCGACATCCGCAACGGTTCCCTCGCGGAGGGTCCCCAGTTCAGAACTCTGGCCCAATACCTGAGCGGGATTTGTGGTCGACATTTTGATCACTCGGTCCAGTGGAACGCCAAGTGCCAGAAACTTGGACATCGTTGTTGGCATATCATAGACGGGGCCGTGCACATTCAGGGCATGCAAGTCGGTGCTGATCGTGGTGGGTTCGAACCCCTGGTCCAGGGCGGCTTGTACGATTTCCCATTGAAAACTTCCAGCTCCGTGCCCCACGTCAAACACGACACCACGTTCTGAGGCTTCACGAACAGCGGGGTGCAGCTGTCCGTCGGAACCGAAGATTGTCTCGCTACCGCCCTTGAAGCAATGGGTAATGCAGTCACCTTTCTCAAGGTGCTTCAGCATCTCAGGGATCGACATCGGGCTTTCCCCGATGTGGACCATGAGCCAGGTGTTCGAGTCGCGTGCAGCGCCGACAGCTTCCATGAAATTGTTCCATCCTTGTTCGCCGTCACCGATGATATGTTTGCTGGCACGAATCTTGACACCGACGGCGATACCCTCGTGTTTTGCTAAAGTTTCCACAACTCCTTTGCGGTCGGCATAACGCGGATCCATTAGTTCCCCAAATTGAAAGGCGACCAGGCCAATGCACGAGAGGTTTACCAGTGCCAACACTTGCGTTTCGTTGCGTTCGATGATGTCGCGCCGGAAGCCACCGAAATTCAGAGGGCCAGCACTGCCTGCATCAAGCATGGTTGTCACGCCACCGGCCGGGCAGAGTTCATCCGGGTCCAGGGATAATGGGCAGTGGTCGCGGTAGACGTGAACGTGGAGGTCGATCAATCCAGGTACGACGTAAAGTCCCCGAGCATCTACAATGTGGGTTGCTGTACAGTTTTCCAGATGTTCTGCAACTCGCGCGATCTTGCCATCACGAATCCCGACGTCACGTGTGCCGCGGAGTGCCTGTGAGGGATCGATGACTTCTCCCTGACGCAGCAGGATATCAAAGGTGTTGTTTGTCATTAGTTGTCCGGTATCGGTCGAAGGGAACGCGCGTCGGCGCGTACGAAAGGAGGCAGGGCTTGATCGTCCTGCAGTGTTAACGTGTGTTACTGAGGATAGTGTATGGCGAAACCATGAATCCGTAACGCTGTAGAATCATTCTATGTGGTACATTGCGGTGGTTCATCCCGTCGTAGCCAACAACCTCGATGCCTCGTCGTGAATAATATGCCATGAAAAGATTATCGCAGGGACCTTTGTATTACGAATTCAGCCGCCATTGCGAACCGCGGTTACGCATCGGTTCCGGGGAAACCGTGCTGGTGGAAACGGAAGATGCTTTTTCTGGGCAGATCCGTGATGATCGTGATCGACGTGATAAGCAGGCCTGTCCTGAAGGGAACCCGCAGACGGGACCGATCTGGATCGAAGATGCGCATCCTGGGGATAGTCTGGCAATTCACATTGAGAGTATTGAGCCCTCCTTAGGCCAGTGCGCGACACGGACGAGCGATCCGAAGCAACTTGCTCAGTGGCTGGGGACAGACTGTCCCCATGGTACGCATGTGTGCCCTGTTCGCGATGGGCAGATCATCTGGAGTGATCGCGTACGCATTCCTTACCGGCCGATGTTGGGATGCATTGGTACTGCACCGCGGGCTGGTGTACCTACGACCGGCCCAGCGGGTCCGCACGGTGGCAACATGGATATTATTGAGACCTGCCCGGGAAGTACCGTTTACCTTCCTGTGTTTGTAGAGGGTGCCTTGCTCTATTTAGGGGACGCGCACGCGGCCATGGGACACGGCGAATTGTCAGCGAGTGGTCTGGAGATGCCGTCACACACGACGATTCGTGTTGATCTCCACCAGAAGACCATCCCGGGTCCGCGGATCGAATCCGCTGATGAAATCATGACCGTTGCGACCGGGCGGCCCATGGAACGGGCTATTGCACAAGGGTACGCCGAGTTGATTCTCTGGATGGAAAGTGAGTATGGGTGGAATCGATGGAGAGCTTACGATCTACTTACGCATGTCGGAAAGATTTCAGTTGGCTATTACGACATCGGTACGGTCGCGACCAAGATTGCTCGACGTTTTATGGAATCCCCCTGAGAGCGGGTGACTACATGGAATGCAGTGTGCTGTACATTAGAGACGGAAGGTCCGGGGCGTCATGAATGAAGCTTTTCCGTCGCCAGCTTCGCAAACTGACGAGGATTTGAGTGGCCAGCAACTGGGCGACTACCGTCTCCTGCGGCGACTGGGCAGCGGCGCCATGGCTGAGGTGTATCTGGCGCGGCAAGTGTCACTCGACCGGGATGTCGCGTTCAAGGTGTTGAAGTCCACGTTGACGCGTGATGAGAATTGCGTTCGCAGGTTCCAGCAGGAAGCGCGGGCAGCGGCGTCACTGGTGCACGCAAATATTGTTCAAATTCATGAAGTAGGCTGTCTGGACGGACGGCATTATCTTGCGCAGGAGTATGTTGCAGGGGGGACGGTACGGCAGTGGCTTGCCGGCTCGAGAAGATGCCCTGCAGGTCAGGCGGTTGCGGTGATTCGACAGGTCGCGGCTGCCCTCCAATGTGCAAGTCAACAAGGGGTGGTTCATCGCGACATCAAGCCAGAAAATATTTTGCTTACCAGAGCTGGTGAAGCGAAAGTCGCTGATTTCGGTTTGGCCAGACTGGCCATCAGTGAACAGGCTGTAGATCTGAAATTGACACAACAGGGTTTGACTCTGGGAACACCGCTGTACATGAGTCCGGAGCAGATTCAAGGCGGTCAGGTAGATCCGCGAAGTGATCTCTACTCGCTAGGTATAACGGCTTACGAGATCCTTACTGGGAAAACACCGTTTGCAGGTGAAACAGCACTGAATGTCGCTGTCCAGCACCTTCATGAAGAGGCTGAACGCTTGCAAACATTACGTGCCGACTTGCCAGTTTCCTTATGTGATATCGTTCACAAGCTCCTTGGCAAAAAACCAGACGAGCGATATGACTCGGCAACGGATTTGATTCAGGATTTACGACAGCTCTCGCTGGACGAATCTGGCAGCCAGTGGCATTTCGCCGAGGAGGTAGCTGCGAGTGAGCGGACACTTGACGGTGCGCGGTTGGATGCGACGCGCAAGTTGGATGTGCTTATGAAAGTCGAGGGAACAGGCTCTCCGACACGCCGTATGGTGTCGGTGATTGTGTTGGGGCTGATGTGTGGAACTGTTGTGGGAACAGCTTGGGCATATCTGGGAATACCGGAGTCAATTCTCAAGGTAACTAACGCGGATCTTCCACGTGTTGAAAAGAAAAAGTCCGCCCGTTTGCAGTACTTGCATGCGATTCTCGAACCCTCGCAAGCATCATGGGAGGCAGTGGAAGGTTACTTTGGGGGAGAGCCACAGACGGAAAGTCACCAGTATGTCTCCAAGGCAAATGCAGAACTCGCTCACATTTTGTTCGACCAAGGACGAGTACGTGAGGCGTTGTCACTGTATCGCGATCTGGCTGACCTGGGTGAAGGTCTTATTGAGCAACGAGCCCTGGGGCTCGCCGGCATGGCTAATATTTACCAGGCCCAGGGCGACCGTAATGAACTTTCGGCGACGCTTTTGCGGCTTGCCCAGGATCTCGAGAAACTTGGCGGACGGGGGCAGGGGGTTCTGCGTGTACTTGATCCGCCGTTACGAGAACGAATGAGTCGCGTGCAAAATGAACAACGAAGGCCGCCCGAGCGACGGCCTTCACAGAAGGTGCGGCGCGGGGGGAAAACGCGGCGGAAGTCGGCCCGATTTCCACCGCGACAGAATGGTAACTGACAAGCCAACGAGGAACCTGCGGGTGAGATGTTCCTGGAGTGTGTTGTATCTAATCCAGCTGTGCCAAATGGGACAGGTTCTGCGTGTTGAATGGGAGTGAGATTGGAACCGTGCAGGTGATTCCCGTTATTGATTTGAAGCAGGGGCGTGTTGTCCGTGGAATTGCGGGTGCCCGCGAACGCTATCAACCGGTGTGCAGTCAACTTTGTCGAACAGCGCAGCCGTTCGATGTGGCGCGCGGATTCATTCGCGCGTTCGCGTTGCAGGAAATGTACGTAGCCGATCTGGATGCAATCGGTGGAGCTACGGTCGATGAGCATTCGCTTGGCGAGATGATACGAGCGGGGAGCCGCTTGCTGCTCGACGCCGGCATTGATTCAGTGGACAAGGCTCAGCAGGCGAAGGACTGGAATCATGCCGGGGCGCGTTTGCACCGGGTAATTGTCGCCTTGGAGTCGCTAGGTAATTCTTCCCAATTGGAAGAGCTGTTGGGTACGCTCGGACGCGATACGGCGGTTTTTAGTTTGGATTTGAAGGGCGGCCGGCCGTTGGTGCGCGAGAGCTGGGACCTGGCGAATCCATTAGAAATTGCTGAGCGCGCTGTAGGAGTGGGGTTTCGCGAGATCATCGTGTTGGATCTAGCTGATGTGGGGATGGCGGCTGGCAATCAGTCTCTTTCAGTTTGTCAGGAAATCCGCCGGAGGTGGCCGGATATCAAGCTGATTACGGGTGGTGGTGTACGAGGTCACTCGGATCTCGAGGCACTCATCAACGCGGGGTGTGACGGAGCGTTGGTGGCTTCTGCGTTGCATGATGGTCGGTTGCGTTCCGACCAACTGCGGCTGTTGACAGAGAAAACGACCCCAGGCGAAGCTCTTTGACCCAGAGGCTGCAGCGTTAGGGTGGCGATGCGGTTTCTGCGTCACGTCGATTCGGTGCACGCCGCGCATCCGCCCCCTCTGGTCGTGTGATTTGCGGACCGTGACAATGGTCTTGCTGTTTTGGACCGTATCGCTGCGTTGCCACCGTGGAGTGAATTATGGAATCGTCTCTGATCCAGTTGTCGCCGCACCTCTATTGCTTCACCGACACCTGCCAGGTTTATGTCCTGGTGGATGGTGACCACGCGTTGTTGATTGATGCTGGTTCGGGGGCAGTCCTGGACGCTCTGCACGAGATTGGTGTAAAGCATGTCGATTGGGTACTGCACACGCATCACCATCGGGATCAGTGTGCCGGGACACCTATGATTCAGACTGCCGGTGCGCGGGTTGCGGTGCCGGAATACGAAAGGCATTTGTTTGAAGAGCCGGAATTGTTCTGGCAGACGCGTCGAGTCTTTGACAACTACAACGATCGCAATACTTTTTTTTCGATCGGCGCGGACATGCATGTTGACGCCGTGCTCGAAGATTACGAAGTGTTTCATTGGCGGGGTTATGATTTTGAGGTGTTGCCCGCCAAGGGCCATACGTTGGGCTCGAGTGCTCTGGTTGTGCAAATTGATGGGCGTCGAGTTGCCTTTACCGGCGACCTCTTGTTTCGCGGGGGGAAGCTCTATCAATTACATGCCATGGAATACGCCTATGGTTCTATGGAAGGCGTCCTGTTTACGATTCAGTCGATCCAGGCATTGCAGAAGCAGCATGTTGCGAAGTGTTATCCTTCTCACGGTGATGTGATCGAGGACGTGGCTGGTGACATTCAGCGGCTTGAGAATCGACTTATGGATTGTGCTCGCCTGGGACGGGGAATGCGTGTTGCTGGACGCGATAGTATTCCAGAGCCAGTATTTTTGCCGCAGCCGAAATTTGTGCCACTCTCCAGACACCTGCTGTGGGGTGGTGTCTGGACGTGCTCGAATTTCTATGTCGTGCTCAGCGACAGCGGCAAAGCAATGTTTGTGGATTACGGACATGCCTTTTGGCCACACATGCATATGGGACCAGATCACGATGGGTTAGAGACCATGCGTTTCGTGGAGCACCATCTTGACGAGTTGCGCGAGGATTATGGTGTGACCGAGTTTGCGTTAGTGGTTCCCACGCATATACATGATGATCACACGTGCGGGATCCCGTATCTACAGCGGCATCATGGCACCCAATGTTGGGCTCTTCAGGAAGTGGGGCAGGTGCTGGCGGATCCTGCTGCCTGGACAAGTACACCTTGCACTTTCCCGAAGCCTATCCGTATTGATCGTTGGCTTGCCGACGGGGAGCGATTTCAGTGGGAGGAGTACGAATTTGAAATCCATTTTGCGCCCGGGCAGACCGAATTTCACTCCATCTATGCGGGGCACATCGATGGGCGCAAAGTTGCATTTACAGGTGATAACTATTTCGAGGCAGAGGTGTTGGAGGGCGGGCAGATTGAGAATCGACCCTACCAGACAACCGTTTTGAGGAACAGTTTTCAGCTAGCGATGCACCGTCGTTGTGCGGAAGTCATGCGCCAAGTTTCGCCCGAAATGATTTGCCCAGGACATCGTGATGTGCTCGCCTGCAATAAAGCCAAGCTCGATGAGTATTGCGATTTTATTGCCCGCAAGGAACGCGTCTTCAGGAATCTGGTTCCCGAACCAGCGGATCATTATATCGATCTATTTTGGGCCCGGTTGTTGCCGTATGTGGCGAGCGTTGCCCCTGGTGAGGTGCAAGAATACCGTTTGTTGTTGCGCAACAACCAGGAGAAGGAAGTTGTTTACGAAGCCCGTTTGCACGCACCGGAAGGCTGGACGTCGACGGACGAGTACCAATCGTTACGTTTAGGCCCGGGCGAAAGCGGTGAGCTTGCCTTACAGGCCGCAGCCCCAATGAAAGAAGATGATTGTCGTCGGCGTCTGCTGACGGCAGAGATCCGCATTGACGGTGTCTTGCAGGGAAATATCAGTGAAGCATTGGTGCAGGTTCGACCATCTGACGGCCAGGCATTCGTGTAAAACGGCAAGTCGCCAGACGTGCAACCCCTTCGTCACTGCCCACCACCCGGGCCAAAGGGATTAAGGCCTGCCGGCGCTCCGGCACCGCCGCCACCACCCATGCCACCCATGCCACCCATGCCACCCGATCCATCTGTGGCCGGTGTGTCTTCTTCGTAGTACGTGAACTTTCGGAACTCATCCATGTCATCGAGTTCACTTTGTACGATAAATTCACCATTGGCATCGATCACGGCAAATTCCGCCGGCGATAAAAGTGGGTCTCTGGTGTTGCCTGGAAGTCTCTCTCCACCACGGATGTCTACGACCAGGGCATTTAACCGAAAATCGTAGTCTGGCATCGATTTGATGAGCATGGAAATTGGGTGTGCGACGTTTGCGTTCGCGGTGAAATTCAACACAGATCCCCGCAGTACTGAACGTGCGCAGGGAACGTGGACTGCATGTTCCGGGTCGAAGGCGACCGGCAGTAAGGTTCCTTGGATTTCGCGACTTTGATAAGTCAGGGTCTCGCCGTTGCCGAGTTTGATCGATTTAGGGTCGTTGCGCGGTACATTACCCGCGTAAAATCGATCGAGGCTTGGCAATGCCACGACGTTTGTGGCTTCGCTCCAGTCGGTCGTGATTTGGCATGCTTCGCGGTGGGCCTCTGCTTTGGCGTCCTCGTCCTCATACTTCAACGCTTTGTATTTTGGAATCAGGTCGGCTTCACTCGCTCGCTGTTGCTGGACCCGTTTGAGCGCGGTTGCGTCCAAATGACGCAGTGGCACTTCCTGGCCGGCGTTAGGCGAATTGTTTGGATCTTCCAGTGCCAGACGGATGCGATAGCGATATTTCTTTCCCGGCTCTGCGTCAAAATCGAAAAAACGGACGAGTTTATATTTGGAAACCGTTCGATTACCGCCAATGGCCGCGCCCATGCCACCGCCGCCGCCGC
>PBOG01000059.1 GCA_002724245.1 Planctomycetaceae bacterium | reverse complement strand
CGCCCATTCCACCGCCCATTCCACCGCCGCCCGCCAGCCCCGAGTTGCTGCCGGTCGTTGACTCCATGTGTTCCCATTCCACTTCGCCATTTTTGACCATGACTGGGTAGGTGATGCCAATTTCCTGCAAAGAGTAGTTCCCATCCGGTAATTGCACCTTGCCGAAAAACAGGTTGCGCATGAGGGTGCGTTGTACGAATTCCTCGGAGAGATGTCCTTTGCCGTCTTCCAAGGTGTTGTAGAAGTGAAAGCCTTCCATTTCGATGACCCAGCCGTCGCCGTCTGGCTTGACGGCCTTTTTCTTGCTGTTCTTGCCCTTGGCGGCCTCTTTCACTTCTTCCGGGAAACGCGTCGCGTAGACCGCGGGATAGAGTCGCTGCAGCTCACTCTTGTTCTTCGTATAGAGTTGCGCTACATCATCCGTAAACCAGTCGGCCAGTTTTTCGTAGTATTTTGACTCGATATAGCGAATTTGAATATCTTGCCGTTTGTCGAATGGAATCTTTTCGGGGTCAAGAAACACACTGTGCGGCGTTTGCGCATCGACCGGATGTACTGGGATGTTGTTGTTTAACGCCGTGAGCATCTCCATCCACAATAGGCGTCGTTCGCCATTGCTAACCAATTGATTGCCGATGGCTTTCAGTTTGTCGAGGTTGTTCTTTTTGGCGTCATGTTCGCCCATTTTTGCAGAGCTTTGACTCTGCGCTTGTTTGACCTGGTTTTCGGCTTCGCCCCAAGTCACACCGCCAATGTTCTTTTCTTTACGGACGCCATTCCAATCGCTGTAGGCGGAAAAGAAGCTGAATGAGCAGGCCAGCAGCAGGCTGGCAACGCTCGCGAGCGCCCATGGTTTCTTGGCGCGTACCAGCCGCTCGGTGACCATCTCCTTGGGAATCAGGTTGGTCTTGAGGTCGGCTTGTCCTAACGCTTGCAGGCAAAGCCCATAACTGGCACCAAATGACAGGTAATTGTCACGGAAGGCGGACGAGTTAACGACCTCCTGACCGTTGAGGCGTGTGTACCCGTCGAATGGGATGACGTCGTAACCGAGATTCTTGGCCAGATACTGCGTCAGGCCAGGAAGCTTGACCGTGTTACCGAGTAACAGGACACCGTTGATTTTGGCCTGGCGATCGATGCCGAGGAAATAGCTGATCGAACGTTGGACCTCGGTGACCATGTCATTGAACACCGGTCGCATTGCCTGGAAGACTTGTTTTGGGTCTTCGGCTTTGCGTGCGTTCCGCTTGAGGTGCTCAGCCTTGGCGAAGGTGAGCTTCATGTCTTTGGTGAGTTGCTTCGTGAAATGGCTGCCTCCTACCGGAATGCTGCGTTGCCACAGCCGGAAGCCATTTGTGATTACCAGATCGGTGGTTTCGGTTCCGAGTGAAAGGACCACCAGTGAGTCGGGTGGATCATCCGGATCGAGTTCGTCGTAAAGACGTTCCTGCAGCAGGTCGTAGATGACGAAGTTGTAGATCGATATGGGGGCGAGTTGCAGGGTGTCGAGCTCGAGCCCGCATCGGCGCATCGGCCGCAACGCGCGGTAGACCTGATCGCGTTTCATCGCGAACAGGCCGACCTCGGTGTCCATGGCAATGCCTTCGTGCATTGTTCCGCCGCGCATTTGCTGGAAATCCCAAATGACATCTTCCAGATCGAATGGGATTTGCTGGCGCGCTTCGTACTTGACGATTTCAGGGATCTGTTTCGTCGGAACTGGCGGTGGTTTGAAGAACTTCGCCAGTCCGCTTTGACCGGGGACTGCCAAAGCAATATGAGTTTCTTTGACGTCATTACGCGAAAGGAATTTCTCGAGTGATTCTTGAATCAGCTTTTCCGGTTCTGCTTCCGGCTGGCTGAGAATTTTTGGGTATTCGATGTAATCGAAGGCCTCGGCAACGACTTCGCTTCCGTCTCGACGGCAGCGAAGTGCTTTCAAGGCGCACTGACCAATATCGATTCCCCAGACGGCTTTCACTCTTGCCATGGTGGACAAACTCCCCGCCCGGCCAGAATTCGGCCGGGTCTGCGCGACATGTCAATGGTCGACCGTCAGAGTAGTTTCCAGAAGAGATACCAGAAACAAGACGCCGGCAGCGGTAGCAACAAGGGCGTGGGCGCCACATTGCCAACCGACCGCCGAATCTGACGAGACTTATTACTTCTAATGTACTGACTGGGGTCCAACAATGTCAATTTATTTCCAGCTTATGCGAGGACTTAAGTACTTTGCTGAACGGTCGTATGAGGATACGATGCGGGTGCGGATGATCCGGGTTTTTCGCGTTGTGGTTTGCGGCCGGCTGTACCTGTTTTCAGGAATGGCACGCGAAATGACAGATTCCATTGCCCTGTGGTGTGGGCTGGCTCCTGGGCATCGCGGGTGGCCCATCCTGATGAGGATGGCTTTTGCTGGATTTTCGTTTCCTCAACTTCGCTTAGTTCGCCATGCGATATCAGGAAATTGCGATACTTCTGCCGTGTCATAGTCTCGAGGATTTCCCCGTGCATCACGAGGGAGACGACGCTCAGGGCCTGTTGGCTGGCTGGTCGGCGATGTGGCATCCGGCCTTCATCGCCTCAGCGGGAAAAATACCTACCTGGATGCGAGTGGAGGACCCCCCGGAGGAACTGGAGGGTCGCCTGCTGGTGATTCCTTCGGTCAGTGCTGATCAGGTTCCGACCGGTTTTGTTCAGCGGGCTCGTCGCGCGGGCGCGTGTGTGCTCCATCGTCAATTGGATCGTGGCGAAATGGTGGAATCGGCGTTGGCCCAGCTGGATGGGGCGGCAGCAGGTGTCGAGGCAGAAGTGGCGGCGGATTTTCTGGCCCTGGGGTATTGCTATCTACAGGTCGAGCTGCTGACGCGCCAAATGCGTTATTCCAGCAATCTTGATGAACTTCATTTCAGTGCGATTGTGGTCGAGGCCGCAGAGGCGGCGCTACAGGGTGATGCCACGGTCACCAAACAGAAACTGACCGCCTGTTTTGATTTGTTGGCAGAGGAGCGTGACCACTATTACTCGGTTGATGCGTTTGTGCTTGATCTCACGCTTGTTGCTCGTACGACCGTCGGAGAGACGTTTCGTGAGCAGCTTAATGCGGCCTGCCCAGTGAATGTCATGCTCTCCGGAGAGGTGCTGACCCACATGGCGGCACAGCAACCTGAATCGTTGAAACGCTTGCGGGAGGCGTTGGATGCGTCTCGTTGCGGGTTGCTCGGTGGTGAGGAATTCGAACGCCCTTTGCCACTAATGCCGGCGGAGGCGGTGCTCGGTGAGTTGCGGCGAGGTATGGAGGTGTTCAAGCGGCACGTAGGACGCGCTCCACGCGTCTATGGACGGCATCGTTTTGGCCTCACTCCGGGACTTCCTCAGGTACTCGCACGCTTGGGGTATGGCGGCGCGTGCCACGCGACATTTGAGGATGGCCGTGTGCCGGAAGGCTCGCAAGTCAAATTGCGCTGGGAGGGAAGCGATGGCTCCTCCATCGATGCAATCGGCAAGGCTCCTTTGGACGCATCGCGGCCAGAGACGTTCCTGAATCTGGCGGCGAGGCTGGGTGAGTCAATGGATACCGATCACGTAGCCACCCTGGTGTTGGCGCACTGGCCGGGTCGCGCCAGTCCTTGGCTGTCGGATTTGCGCCGTATCAGTCGGTTTGGCAACATGCTCGGCCGATTTGTGACAGTTGATGAGTATTTCAATGACACGGATGTTCCGGGGTATCTCGAACGATTCGAGGCAGATCAGTACCGATCTCCGTATTTGCAGCAGGCAGTGATTGGTCGTCGCTCTGATCCTATTTCTTCCGCAGTACGGTATTGGCGTAGTCGCGCCATTGCAACGGCATCAGAATCACTCGATACACTTGCCAGTCTGATCCAGAACGACCTCCAAGGGGCCGCGCAACCGCTAGGATCGCAGCTCGATCAAGTGGTCGATGACGTTCGTCCGCTGGAGGAAAAGACCCTGGCGGCACAGGAGACCGCGTTGCAGCGGTTTGCTCGTTCCGTCACTGGCAACGCAGCGGAAACCGGGGAAGGCTGTCTGGTGGCCAATCCCAGCGGCATGGTGCGTCGAGTTGGCATTCGCAGTACTCAGTTTCCAGGCGTAGCCACTGAGGACAAGGCCGTTTATGCGGCCGCCGTATCTGGCGATGAGACCCAGCTCGTTGTGGACGTGCCACCCATGGGGTACGTCTGGCTACCCGCAGCGGGAGAAACACGCCAGAAGCCGGCGCGGCGACGGGCGGAAACCGTGGCGATCGACACACGTGATAAAGATGGTGTGATTGCACTGAGAAACGAGTTTTTCGAAGTGCTGGTCAATCCACGCACGGGGTCCCTGCAGTCAATTCATGATTACGCGTCACGGGGGAATCAGTTCAGCCAGCAGTTGGCCTACAAGTTGCCTGGACAACGGCGGCCAGCAGGTGCCGCTTGGATGGATCCGGTGGAGGCCGCAGTGTACTCCTCGATGATTGCGGACGAGGTACGCGTGACCGCATCGAGCGAGGTGTTTGGTGAAATTACAGCTCGGGGCAGTTTAGTCGCCCCGGATGGACGTCGCCTGGCCGGTTTTTCCCAGCGGTATCGTCTCTGGCGCGGCGGGCGCGTTGTCGAACTAGACATTGAGCTTGAGCCGGAGGAAGCGCCACGGGCGGATCCCTGGGGCTCGTATTATTGCGCTCGTTTTGCCTGGCCAGACGAAGGCGCCGATCTCTACCGCACTATTAATGACGTTCGTCACAAATCGGAAGCAGTGCGTTTTGAGGCACCCCAGTTGATCGAAGTCGAGAATGGTGAACGGCGCGTTTCCATTCTCACAGCCGGCTTGCCGTACCATCGGCGGCATGGCTTGCGGATGTTGGACAGTCTGTTGATTACACGGGGTGAGACTGCCCGTAGGTTTCGATTGGGCATCGGTGTGGAGTTGCCGCATGCGATTCATGCTGCCACCACATTTCATCTACCGGACATGGTAGCCTCGACCGGCACGCCTCCAGCGGCGAGCGCCGCGGCTGCGTGGCTATTTCAAATCGACAATCGAAATGTCTTGCCGACATCTTGGTCGCCCTGGGTCGAGGAAGGGCAGGTCGTGGGTTTTCGGGTGCGTTTGCTGGAGACAGCAGGTCGGCCGGCGCGGATTCAGATTAAGGGTTTTCGGGATCTGGCTATGGCGCGGCAGGTCGATTTTTGCAATCAAGGAATCGGCGACTGTCGACTGGAAAACGGGGCTGTTTGTGTGCAATTATCGGGACACGAATGGGCTGAACTGGAAGCTCGCTGGGACACGGGCCGTCCCACTGCTGCTGCGAATCCGGTTTCGTAAGACCCTCATGATCACAAGGCGCTGACGAAGGGGACCGATGATCGTCACCATCGATGGACCGGCAGGAGCTGGCAAAAGTACAGTTGCTCGATCGCTCGCGGCGCGTCTGGGGTGCCAGTTTTTGGACACGGGGGCGATGTATCGCGCTGTAGCACTGGCTGCCATCCGCGCAAATATCGATTGGGATGACAAGCAGGGGCTACTGCGGTTGGCTGATGGGGTGCAGATTCGTTTGGATGGAAAACAGGTGTTGCTCGACGAAGAGGATGTCAGCCAGGACATTCGTAGGCCAGAGATCGCCTCTGTCATTCATTATGTGGCAGACCATCCGGGGATTCGAGAACGTCTGATAGGTATGCAACGCGCAGCGGTGGTGGGGCGATCTGCGGTGACCGAGGGGCGCGATCAGGGAACGCTGGCGTTTCCGGATGCTGCCTGCAAGATTTTCCTGACCGCATCGCCGCAAGAACGCGCGCATCGCCGTCAACTTGACCTCGCCGAGAGGGGCCAAAAGGTCGCACTTGAGCAGGTGTTGGCACAGCAACAGGAGCGGGACCGCCGCGATCGAGAACGCGAAGTGGGGAGTTTGCAGCGGGCACCTGATGCGATTGAAGTCATCACGGATGGTATGTCGCAGGTGGAAGTGGTTCAGCATCTCGTCGAGATTGTCCGTGCGGCTGCCAGTGATCAGGACGGGCCGGAGGGGCTATGAATTTACACGCTTCGCTTCGATCCGGAGGCCCAGCGGTCTGATGACGCATGGTTCCGTTTTTCAACGGGGTGTCTATGGCGTGACGCGCATCGTAACGCGTTGCCTGGCGGTCTGGTTGTTTCGCCTGCGGTGCCGTGGGCGCCGGCATCTTCCTGCAGAGGGGGGAGCCCTGATCTGTTCGAATCATCAAAGCCATATCGATCCGGTTGTCATCGGGTTGTGTTGTGACCGGCAGCTTATCTATCTGGCCCGCAAAAGCTTGTTTCGCTTTGCACCATTCGCGTCGTTGATTCGTTTCTACGGTGCTATTTCGATCGATCGAGATGGAGCTGGTTTGACGGGAATCAAGGGGATTTTGAGGCACCTCAAGAAAGAGCGGTTGGTCCTCATGTTTCCGGAAGGAACTCGCTCTCGAGATGGCCAGATTGCGGCTTTCAAGCCAGGGCTGTGCGCACTGGCTAAGCGGGCTCGGGTGCCGCTGGTCCCGGTTGCACTGGATGGTGCCTACGACGTGTTGCCCCGAGGGCGTTGGTGGCCTCGGCGCACGACGGTGCGGGTTTGCTTCGGGCCACCGATCTGGCCGGACGCGATGACCGGTGTGGAAGACGAGGAGTTGCTCCAGGATGTTTACCGGCGGATTGTCGCGTGTCATGAAAGCGTGCGGCGTGAACGCAGTGGTGCTTGAACAACCGCAGTGCGGGGCAAGGGTGGGGGTGGCCGGTGGTGGCAGAGTTGTTGTCAGCAGAGTGCTTAAGAGCAGAGTGGTACGCCCGATCATCGAACCGTGCTCCGGCCGATCGGGTGTGAACAGGTTCTCCAGGGAGCGTACGTGATGCAACGAGTGCGTGTGGGATTGGTTGGTAGTCAGTTTATCAGCGCGATACATTTTGCCGCACTAGAGTCTGTGGCGGCGGCGGAAGTGGTTGCTGTCGCCTCACCGACGGCGGGGCACGCGCGGACATTTGCAGAGGATCGCGGCATTGGCCGTTGGTTTCAGGATTACCGTGAGCTACTGGAAATGCCGGAAGTTGATATGGTGGTCCTCGGGTTGCCGAATGACCTGCACTGCGAAGCAGTGTTGGCGGCCGCGGCCGCGGGCAAGCATGTGGTCGTGGAAAAACCAATGGCCATAAATCTCGATCAATGCGACCAGATGATTGCGGCTTGTCGGGCGGCGGGTGTCAAGTTGATGTATGCGGAGGAACTTTGTTTTGCGCCGAAATACGTGCGACTCAAGCGGCTGGTTGATGAAGGTGCGCTGGGGGTCCCGTTTTTAATCAAGCAGTCAGAGAAGCATGACGGTCCGCATGCGGGCTGGTTTTGGGATGTCGAGCGCTCCGGCGGTGGTGTGGCGCTGGACATGGGGTGCCATGCAATTGCTTTCTTTCGTTGGATGTTGTCGGGCCCGGATGGACTTCACAGGCCGCGGGCAACCAGCGTGGCTGCACATCTGGGAACCTATGTTCACGGGGACAAGACGCGTGGCGATGATGAGGCAATTATCGTGGTGGAGTTCGAGGGTGGATGTCGTGGCATGGCAGAAGAAAGTTGGGCCAAGCCGGGCGGCATGGATGACCGGGCTGAGGTGCACGGCAGCGGTGGGGTAGCGTATGCTGACTTGCTGCGGGGAAACTCGATCGAGACGTACTCTCGTGATGGTTACGGCTATTCGGTGGAAAAGGCGGGCGACACACGTGGTTGGAGCTTTACGATTTACGAAGAAGCCTGGAACTACGGGTTCCATCAGGAGATGGAGCATTTCGTAGATTGTGTTCAACGCGACTTGCAGCCGCTGGTCACTGGCGAGGACGGTCGAGCGGTCATGGAGATCATTCTGGCTGCGTATGCGTCAGCCGGAAGCGGGAGAACCGTGGAGCTGCCGTTTGAGACGACAGCGGTGCGGCCGATTGATTTATGGCTTGGGCCCGGAACAGGAGATGTTGGTGCCAGTTGAATCGCAGGCTTCAGTTGGTGCGTAAACTGGCTGACGAAAGCTGACAATCGGGTTACATTTGGACTGGCCGCTCAAAACGAGTTGGCCGGAGCTGTTCCCACTGGGGTCTGAGCCACTGTGGATTTCCTTTTTTGACGGGGAGTTGAATCGGTGCCGAGAATGTTGACCGAATGGGATGGAGATCGTGGTGCTGGTGGGCGACGACACCGTGCCTGTGGCGGATGTCGTCGACTGGCCGTCATCATCTTTTGTTGCTCGACCAGTTGGGCCGGGGCGCAACGCAATCTCAAGGAAATTCCGTCGCCAGATCCCGCCGTGGAGTTGGCGTCGTTTGTGGTGGCCGATGGGCTGGAAGTCAATCTCTATGCGTCCGATCCACAGCTTGCCAAGCCGATTCAGATGAACTTCGATGAGCAAGGACGCTTATGGATCGCCAGTAGCGAAGTCTATCCCCAGATCAAACCAGGCCAGAAGCCGACTGACAAAATTGTGGTTGTTGAAGATGTCGACGGTGACGGTGTTGCGGAAAAGACTCGCGTCTTTGCCGAGGGGCTGCTCATTCCCACGGGCGTGGTACCGGGGGATGGCGGTGTCTATGTCGCCAATAGTACCGAACTGGCTCATTTCAGCGATCGCGATGGTGATTTTCGCGCTGATGAAAAACGGGTGGTGCTGTCGGGATTCGGCACGGAGGATACCCATCATCTGCTGCACACTTTGCGTTGGGGTCCGGACGGCTGTCTTTATATGAATCAGTCCATCTACATTCACAGCCATGTGGAAACGCCTTGGGGCGTGAAGCATCTGAATGGCGGGGGAATTTGGAGATTCCGTCCTGAGACGATGGAACTGGACGTGTTTTGTCGGGGATTTGTCAATCCTTGGGGGCATCATTTTGATGCCTGGGGTCAGTCTTTTGCCACAGATGGAGCTTACGGAGAGGGAATCAACTATGTCTTTCCGGGGGCAGTGTTTGTGACGGCGCCCGAAGCGCGTCGCGTGCTGCACGGGTTGAACCCCGGGAGCCCCAAACATTGCGGACTGGAAATTCTCAGTGGGCGTCATTTACCGCCCGCGATGCGCGGCAACATGATTACCAACGATTTTCGCGCCAACCGTGTCTGTCGTTTCGTCGTTAGCGAGAATCGTAGCGGGTTCGCCTCCCGCCAGGAGGCAGAGTTAATCAAGACACGGCATGTGGCCTTTCGTCCGATCGACGTGAAGATGGGGCCCGATGGCGCGATCTATATCGCCGATTGGTACAACCCGATTATTCAGCATGGGGAGGTTGACTTTCGAGATGATCGCCGAGATCACACGCATGGGCGGATCTGGAGAATCACAGCCAAGGGGCGTCCTTTGTTGAAAATGCCACGCCTGGCTGATGCGGGGATTGAAGCGTTGCTTGGCCAGTTGCGAGCCCCGGAGGCATGGGTGCGGCTCTGGGCCAAGCGGATGCTCAAGCAAAAGACTCCAGCGAAAGTTGCGCAGGCCTTGTCCGATTGGGTGTCGCGGCTTGATCCGCAAGACGCGGAATTTGAGCGTCTGCGAGTGGAGGCACTGTGGGCGTACGAATCCATCAATCGAGTCAATGAGGGATTGGTCAGTGAACTGCTGCGTGCCAGTCCCGATCACCGAGCACGTGCCGCGGCAATGCGGGTGGTTGCCTGGCGGCAGGGTGAGCTGGACCAGGCATCGGACTATTTGCTCAGCGGTGTACTGGATGATCATCCCCGGGTGCGATTGGAGGCCGTGCGGGGGCTTGCCCAGCGGCGCGACCCGTTGGCTGCCCAAACCGCTTTGCGCGTGCTGGACCGTCCCATGGACCGTTTCCTGGATTTTGCGCTCTGGCAGGCGATGCAGGATTTACGACCATACTGGCTGGCAGCAATGCGATCTGGAGAGCTCGACTTGACGGATCAGGTTGATCATCTGGCCTATGCCTTGGAGGCGGTGAACGCGGAGGGAATGGCTGCGCCTTTGTTGGCCTTGTTTGAGAACCGTCGCGTAGCTCCGCAACGCGAGGAACAGGTGTTGCGACTGGTGGCGCAGATTGGTCAGCCTGCCCAGTTAGGTCAGTTGTTGGAGTTAATTCTCGATCAGCGGGACTGGTCCCTGTCCCGACGCAGTCGACTCCTGACAGATCTTGTTGAGGCGACTACGCAGCGCCAGATGCGCCCGGCGGGTAATCTGCGGCGGGTCGAGGAGTTGTTTGAGACCAGTCAGCCGGACCTGTTGCTGGCTGCAATTCGCGCAGCCGGTGTGTGGCGTGTTGACCATGCCCGCCCCAAACTAGCGGCGCGTCTGCGGGAGACGACCGATGTCACGAGTGTTGCCCGGGAGTTGCTGGCTGCCTTACGACGGCTCGGTGCGCAGGACCTGTTAGCGCAAACTGCCGAGGCACATCCGGTGCTGCCAATTCGCCGGCTTGCCGTCCAGGAACTCGCCGGATTGGATCCAGCGGCGGCGGCGAGCAAAGCTGTTGGGTTTCTCCGCGAGTGGCCCGTCGAGATGCCGCCCGACTCATTGATTGCTGCGTTTCTGGAACACAAGCAGGGGCCAGCCGCGCTCGTTCAGGCACTCGCCGGCGTTGAGATTCCAGCCGACGTAGCCAGGTTGTCGGTACGTGCTGTCTTGGCCACACTGCGTCAGGCACCGGAGTTGCTGGAGGCGCTGCGCCAGTCCGGCAGTTTGCCGACCGCCGGCTGGAAGCTGACGCCGGAGTTGATGCGAGAGTTGTTGGCGGAGGTGCCGGCGGAAGGCGATCCAGCACGAGGGGAAAGGGTGTTTCGGCGGTCTGCGATTCAATGTCTCAAGTGCCATGCAATCGGCGGGGCAGGTGGGCGGGTAGGGCCCGATCTGGTCAGTATTGGCGCGAGCGCACCGCTGGACTATCTCGTTGAGGCGTTGCTGGATCCAAACCGCAAGATCAAGGAGAACTTTCATTCCCTGCTGGTTGAGACGGAAGAGGGGCGGATTTATACCGGCATTCCAGTGCGCGAATCGAAAACCGAACTGGTCTTGCGCGACGTCGAAGACCGCCGCCTTACCATTCTCCGCGACTCTATCGAGAATCAAACTGCCGGGCGTAGCTTGATGCCGGACGGCATTGTTGACACGTTGACCCGCCGGGAACTGCGGGATCTGCTGCGATTTCTCTCCGAATTGGGACGTGTCGGAGATTTCACCGTTGATCGTCGACGTTGGCTGCGTCGCTGGCAGAGTCTGCAACCGACTGCGGAAGTGCTACACCGGCTCCAGAGAACCAGTTATGACACAGTCGCCACTGACGATCCGGCAATGCAATGGGCTCCGGTCTACAGCACTCTGGCGGGAGCCCTGCCAGTTGATGAGCTTGCGCAGTTCAAGTTGCGGGCGAATACCGCGCCCATTACTTTTTTGCGTGGTGACCTCTCGGTTTCCAGTGGGGGGCGGGTCGAAATGCGTTTTGCCAGTACGAAGGGACTCACTTTGTGGGTCGATGGCAAGCCACATGACTTGTCAAACAGTTTGCAATTTGACTGGCGACCTGGCAGGCATTGGATCACCGTAGGTGTCGATCGATCAAGACGCACAGCACCCCTCCGGTTAGAACTGGTCGATGTACAGGGATCCGAGGCACAGGTCCAATTCGTGACAGGCAAGTAGATCAGGTTTGCCACGGCCAGGAAACGTGTGAAGTGCGTGTTCCCGATATTGGCAGTGGTCCGTTGGATGTGGCAGGATGCTGCCGCTCAGTCGCCGCGGAGTGCGGCGATTAATGGCGCGCGAACTGTCCAGCGGACGGCGATCATTCCGGTGAGAAGTCCCGCTGCGACCACTAGCGCCAGCATGATGGCCAGATCACGCCCGAATCGGTTCGCTGAGATGGCGGCGTCTCCCAGCAGGATGTGTGGCATTACCGCGTAGAGTGCTGCGAGGACGCCCAGTCCCAGTCCGCCCAGTAGCAGAAACAGGTTTTCCCAGAGTACCATCCGGCCCACCCGTCGGTGCTGGAATCCGCTCGCCCGCAGCAAGGCGAGTTCGGCACGCCTCTCCAGGACATTTCTTAGCTGGACCGTGGCCAGGCCGAAAGTGCCGAGTAACAGTCCCAAGGCACCAAGGCTCTGGAAGGTGCTCAAGTAGGTGTTTTGAACTGCCAGAAGTGAGTCCAGCAGTTCACGACTTGCGCGGGCGTCAAAGCCCTGGTCGGACAAGGCGTCTTCCAGCAAGGGGGCCGCCGGTGTTTGCCCCTCGGGAGAGTGTATGAGGAAGTAACGGTGACCTGCGATTTCTGGAAAGCTTTGTTGGAAGTGCGCCTCAGAGATCAGGAGGTTACCTTGCAGCACGCTGTTCTTGAGAAATCCAACCACATAAAGATCGAGTTGCACACCGTCGTAATTAAACGTCGCGTAGCTGCCAGGGCTATAGATCCCGAGGCTGAACATGGCGGTATTCTGATCGATCACCACGGGGATGGCGCCATCCTGCGGCGGCCTGTCGAGGAGCTTCCAGGGGTTCTTCTGTTCGGCGTCTGTTTCCGCCAGGGTGGGTCCCCAGGAGAAACGGGTGGCGGCTTGATCGAAGTACGCTCCCAGGGCAGTGGGGACCCCCAGTACGCGGGGCCGCTGCGCGCTATACAGATTGTTGCAACTGGCATCGTCGCCCGGTTGTACACGTAGCGGAAAAATGACGCTGTCGGCCAGTTTTGCGCTGGCGTCCGCTCCCAGGAGCTCTTCGCGTCCGGCCGCTGATTTCAAGTCAACAAATACAGGCAGTGATGATTCGGCAATGGACTCAAAGCCCCCGGCGCCTTCCAGACTTGCATCGAGGCGAAACGAACTCATGGCTGCGATCAGGAAACTAGCGCTGGCGATGAGTCCTACCGTCAGGCTGCTCCTGCCAGGGTTGCGGCGGGCTGAGCTGATCGCCAGGCGACTCAAGGAAAGAGTGGCATCGAGCGAGCCGGCAGAGACGCTTTCCAGGCGTTGGCGAAACAAGAGCAACAATCCAGTCAGCACTGCGGCACCTCCGCCGACAAACGCGCCCGCCTGGGCTTCACCTCCCAATTGTGTGGCTGCGGCTGCGAGTATCAGTGCGATGGTCAGCAAGCACCAGCTGGTTTTGTGTCCCCACTTGCTGCGGGCCGCGTGGTGTTGTGGTTCCGGGGAAGCAAGCCCTGCGAGCAGACGTCGAGCTGGAATTTTCTTGAGGCGTTGGACAGCATGGCCAATCGTCAAGCTGCAGACAAGAATTCCGAGAAGATAGCCAGCGATCAAACTGACCGTGCTGGCATGGAAGACCAGGAAGGGCGTTACGACAGCGCCCAGCCATACTGTTCTCAAGCCAGCCAGCATCAACCACGCGTAACCAATTCCCAGTGCAACGCCCAGCAGGCTCCCGAAGGCGGCAACCAGCGTTCCCTCTCGTCTCAGTAATCGCGCGGTCTGGGTCCGGGGCACTCCCACCGCGAGCAACAGCCCTAACTGGTCGGCACGTTGATCGACACCGAGGCGAAACAGTAGCGAGACGAGCATTAACGCGGCCGCGATCAAAAACGAACTTAGCGCGATAAACAGCACGTCGAATGGTGTGGTTCCGCTGGCTGCTTTCAGACCTTGCCATTTGACGGGTTGAAAAGCCAGGCCCAGTCTGGCTTGACTCTTTTCCGCTTGCTGCAGGAAGGCGTCTTCGAGGCGCTGCCGGAAGGCCTGCGAATCGTTGTCAGGCAGGTTGGCTGGTGTGGAAATTCGCCACGAAGTATGGTCTCCGAAGCGACTGCCCCAGAGGCTTTGGCCAGTCGAGAGGGAGACGAACGCCTTGGGCGTGAGGCGATGCTGGTCGTAATAGCGTTCATCCTGTGTGCGAACATTGCGTTCCAGATCAAAGGGCGTATCCCAGTTTTCGATGGAGTCCTGGTCCGTGACGCCGCGTACTTCGGGAGTCAGGTCCTTGTCGTTGGCAAGCGTTGGTGGTTTGTCGTAGACCGCCGGGCGCTTGCCAGAGAAAGGTTTTGCTGGAGTGGTAATGGGAACAATGGCTTTGACCGTGAAGTCGCGATAGGTTTCCTGTGGCTGTCGATCGGTCGTTTCTGGAAGGTAGTAGTAGACCCGTAACCGCGCGCCAGTAGTCAGATTCTGATCCTCAGCTACCCAGCTGTTGACGACGATTTCATCGTCGCCCAGCGGTGGCAAGGGGTCACCGGCTGCGTCAAGTAAGGGACCAAGTTGGGCACGTGAATCGACGGCAGCGACGGTCGAGTAAGGGATGCCACCGTCGGGTGTTTCCTGCCCCTGGTCGTTGAGTGGGACCAGGGCGTTTGCGAGGTACGTGAGAACCCCCTGTGCGCTAAATCCCGCAAAAGCATTGGTCGCTACGTCGGCCACTTCGTCATCGAGAATCATGCGGTCGGAAGTCAGGCTGGTGTAGTCGGGGATGGCGTTGTTCGGGGTGGAGTTGTCTTCCATCCGTGGTAATCGAATCTGGCTTAGCGAGAGCCCGTAGTCTGCCAGACGCGGGTCCAATAAACGATTTAGTTCGAGACAGTCGTCCGCGTTGGGTGAGGGCTCCTTGGCCAGGGACGAGACCATGATCGTATTGACTTGGCCGTCCAGACGGAGCGAGTTCTGGACCGTTGTAAGGTGGGTGAAGGCGACCATAGGGAGAGATTGACTGGGCGTCAGGCCGAATCGCCCGAGTCCATCAGCGGGTACGATGGCAACGACTTCGAGCCCTGGTATGCCGCGTACACGATCTTCCTTTTCGCCCAGGGGACTCTCGGCAGGAATGGCGTTAGCCGCTTCGGGAAGCCGGAGGGTAATCGTGCTGCCTACCGTAGCGCCCAGCTCGTGGGCCAGCGGCTCGTTGAGAACCACCTCGTCTTCGCCAGGTACCACTTTGGGGCGTACCGCTTTGGTGTCCAGATCCCAGAAGGAATTTGGCGTCGCGACGATCAGGATGCGCGAGGCGCGAGTAACCCGGTCGTCGGTCGTGTTTTCGACCGTGCCTTGCGGAAAGAGAATTGCGGGAATGGCCTGGTCATAACGTGCGGTGAAGGCTGGTTTGGCGGCAAGCTCAGATGCCAGCTCGGCGCGGAAGAAACGCGGCGATATTAGCAGCGCGTCGATTTTTCCTAATCGATCCAGCACCAGCCCTCGGAGGCTGCCTCGTACTGAATCACCGACCAGGAGTGCCCCAGTCAGGACCGCGGTTGCCGCGGCGACACCAAGAACGACGGCCGCGTGGACACGCCAGTGGAAGGTGAGGCTGCGAATCACCAGGCGCCAGGAGGTCATGCGTTTGATGTCTCCGAAATCGTGGTGTGGGCCAGGTAGGTGTGAGGGAACATGGGCCGTGATCAAGCGTCACGCAGGTTTCCGTTGTCAAGTTCCATGCGGCGTTGCAGGCCATTTGCCAATTCGATGCTATGTGTCACTACGACCAGGATGGCATCTTCCTGCTGTTGCAGTTGGACCAGTAATTCTGTGATGCCCGTCGCAGCAGTGCGGTCGAGATTGCCAGTGGGCTCATCGGCCAATAGCAGCGACGGTGTGTGGATTAGTGCGCGAGCAATGCCGACACGCTGGCGTTCTCCACCGGACAATTCCGCCGGGCGATGTTCTAGACGTTCGCTCAACCCAACTCGGTCCAGCAACGAGCGGGCACGGGAAACCATCTCTTCGTTGGGCGTGCCCTCGGCCAGGCAAGGAACCAGGACATTTTCGAGCGCACTTAATTGTGGCAGTAGATGATGTTCCTGGAACACGAAACCGATGCGCCGGTTGCGGAAGTGTGCCAGTTGAGGTTCGTCCAGTGTGAAGGGGTTTTCATCACCCAGCGTAATGGTCCCTGTGGTCGGTGTGTCCAGGGTTCCCATCAGGTGCAACAGCGTGCTCTTCCCCGATCCGCTAGGACCGAGAATAGCCAGGTTCTCTCCGCTCTGTAGTTTCAGGGAGATGTTGCGTAACACTACAAGTGGCTCCCCGCGGGTGGGGAATGACTTGCTAACTCCCTCTAGGTTGAGTCCAGGCATGCCGCTGATTCTGGGTGGGGGCAGGAGTGACGTCAGATGGATGGGCGACCGTGGTCGTGTGCTGGTCCCGGTGGTCAATGATGGACCGGGTGAGGTTGAATGTTGGCGTGCCAGTGCAAATGTTGCAACGCCCCGCAGCGTAATTTTCATCAGTGAGGTCACCGCGAGACGCAACAGCCGATAATTACGGTTGTAGCGCGTGAGCCGGCGAGAGGGGCTGGTCGCCTTAGGTTTTGCCAGAGACAACGGCGGTCGGCTGACTGGTGCGGCGCTGCAGAGGTCAACTGGATCGATCGTGGTGAAAGCGTTAACTTCTTGCAGGGTAACAGATAATCGCTTTGGCCGGGGATGCAGTTTTACACGTCCGGCGGCATTCTGACCTGAAATGCCACGCGTTTTTGTGGCAATCCCCTATAATTGAGGATACGGACCTCTTTGGGAGCTTTGGAGCGTCGCGATGGGAAACCCACGTCGGGTAATTCGCAAGGTCCAACGTGAATACCGCAAAACCTTCGACGACCATTTGTGGCCGACGTTTCTGGCCCTGGTGTTGTTCGGTGGCTTCTTGTGCGGCGTGATCGACGCGTATCTCGAATTCGATGACGCACGCTGGTATGCCAACGCCTGGACGGCAATTGTGGCGTTGCCCTTTGCCATCGGGAGCTTGATGCTTCTGCTGTTGATCGTCGACGCACGTCGCGGACTGCGGCGGCCCGTTCAGCTCGCCATCGTACTGAGTATTATTTGCAACGTCGCATTGGTGTTGGCGATGGACCGGGAGGTTTTTTCTCGCTTGATGTTCCGGGTTGCCCAGCCGTCTTCCAGTCCGCGCCGCGAAATTGTCGTCCCGGAGTATTACCGTCGTGATGCCGAACGTCAGCCCGAGTGGTTGAAGCCCCTTGAGGAATCGGTGTCGGTCGATCCGGTGCCAGAGCAAGTGTTGCCAGAACGCCAGCCCAGAGAGGTCGAGCAGGCAGCGAAACAACAGACAGTTCCGGTGCCACAGACGGTACCGACGGTCGATCCGAACGTGATGCGTCGGCGTCAGCTGAATCAAGCGCAACCCCGCAGAGCCGACCAGCCCACTCCTCTCAGCCGCCGCGTCCAGCAAGCGACACCACAACTTAGTCGACCGCAAACACAGGCCGCGGCCGCGACGTCGAGTAACGCCGCCCCGATGACGCCGACGGAGTCCCGTGTGACGCGTCAAGACTCTCTGGCTCCAGAGCAACGGATCTCTCAGGTTCAGCCGCAGTCGGCGGCAGCCACGCCGGCTGTGACGGTACAGCGAAAGACCGCTGCGGAGCAGTCTCCGCAAGTAACGTCTCAGCCGGAAAGCAGGGCTGTCGCTCGTCGCGAGCCGCCGAATCGTACCAGCGTGAATCGCGCGGTACCGGCAGAGAACACGCAACGGGTAGATACAGCCACCGAACAACCTCAACCCGTGGCGCTTCCTCGGCAGCGCAAGTCACCTGCGGAAGAGCGGGCCGTCGTGGCGCCCACAGCCGAACCGATCGCCGTAGACGAAGAATCGCAAAGTCGCAACGTGTCGCGCCGCTCTCCACAGCTTGAGCAAATGCAGATTGCCGCGTTGCCTCAACCCAGTGCCGAGACCCGTGCGAAGCTCACGCCGAGACCTGCAGCGAGTACCAGCCAGAGCGAGGTAGCCGTTCCGGAACGCAATACGGAGCAGGCGCCTCAGAGGCAGGCGGAACCTGTGGCGACGGCCCAGTCAGTGAACAGGACGCCGAATAGGTCGCCACCAGTGGCTGGAGCTATGCCGCAGCGCTCAGCCGACCGCGCGCCGCTGGAATCCCCGAAAGTTGCGGGCCGTGCGCCGGCACGGCGGAGGGTCGCCCCGCCTGAAGACGGTCCCCAGGCAACTGCTGCGTCACGTGAATTGGAACGACGCAGTAGTGCGCCAAGTGGACTGAATGTGCCGACGCGGGTCGCGCAGGTGAAGACGAATCAGGGCCCGCAAGCGACCCGTCAACCTGAACCGACACCAACACTTGCAGAACGTGTACGCCAGACGTCACCGGACGGTGAGAGATCTCGGTCGGAGACCGCGCCGCGGGGTGCAGAGGACGTCCGTAGTCGCACAGTACAGCGGCGCCGGGACATGGATCGCCGGGCCGCCATGGCCGCGGTTCCAACCATCGCGCCCCTGCAGGCGACAGGCGCACCCTCGCGAGCGCTCGCACAGAGTGAGCTTGTCCGGTCGCCGGTGGCGCTGTCACGTCCCAGTTCGTCGCAGGCCCGTGAATCGAATAACACGTCGCAGACAGAATTACACGCTTCGGCATTAGCCCCTGGCAGGATTGGTATTGCGGGGACTGGTGCCGGCCCCAACCTGGACCGCGGGCAACGGACTGGGGCGAACCCCGCCGCGCTGGCGTCTGGATCCCGGGTTCGGAAGCGTCCACTGGAAGAAGAACCTCGCGCAGTTGCACTACAGAGCGCGGTGGCAGCGCAGATACCGCGGGCGCGAGGAAACCAGCCACTGCCAGCCGCCGTGCTGTCAGCCCAGCCTACAGAAACAGCAACGCGCGCGGGTCGTGAACGCCCGGCTGCCTCTGCTTCAGCATCTGCGTCCGCAATCACGCGTTCACAAGCGAATGAAGCCCAGGGGCCGACGGTGGATGCCGGACAAGTGGAAGTGGATCTGGGTCCCACACGTCTGGTCGCCGCGGATCGCGAATTTAGTCCTGCGGGTGGTGGGCAGCCGCGTCAGGGGCCAGCCAATCCTCGAGCGCCTGAAACAGAGGTTGCCCGTCGACGGCCTGATCTGGCGAGTCTCGACAGCAATCTAGTCGCTGAACAGGCGACGGCGCCTGCGGCGGATGGCGGTGGAACGCCACTCTCGGCACAACCCGATTCAAAAGCATTGGCACGTGTGCGTCGCGATTCGGAGGGAGAGGAGAGTGAGTCAGCTGCAATCACAGTTGCGGCAGGGCCCGCGGAATCCAGGCAGAGTAGCGCAGCGAGCGTGGTTGCGGCGCTCTCTCGTAGTCGTCGGGACCAGTCGCAAGCAGCCGGCCAAGGTCCCAATGCTGCTGGGCCGTTGATGGCAGAAAAAGGCCGTGAGAGTGCCCCGCGGGTACAGCGTCAACAGACCGCAGCCGCGCCGGAATCCGCAGCGGTTGCGGCGCCGGCGAGTTCGAGTGGCCAGACGGGCGCCACGACCGCGGAACCGGGGCCAGTTGCGGCGGTAGCGACGGTGCAACGGCGCTCAGTTACAGGGGCGACCCAGCCGTCGGGGCAAAACCGGCCTGAGGAATCTGGTTCAAGTGGTGTTGGTGGGCGTGTGATGCGGCGCACGGAGCAGGCTGGTGCAACAGCGGGCCCGGTGGCCGTTGGTGGTGGCAGTAGTTCACCACGACGTACAGCGGCAGGGCCACTCTTGGAGCCGGCAGTGACGGCTGCGGTGACCGGGGTGTCGACAGCGGACGCGAAACGCGATGAAACCGGTGACACGGCGTTGCAATCGCAATCGGTAGGTGGCCGGAAAACGGCAGGTGAGGCCAGGCCGACTGGGACCGTAGCGGAGTTGAAGCCACGTGGCAGGGATACCAGCAGAGTGTCGGGGCCACGGCGACGGCAATCGCTTGTCGATCGATCGGCTGCCGTGGCGCAGGAATCCGGTGGAATGTCGGTAGGGTCGAGTCCACCCAAACGCGCGGCCAGCGTAGCGCTGGTGAATGGGCCGGCGGGTGCTGGAGCAGCAACGGAAGCCGTTTCTGGTGTGACCAGTGAGGACAGCGAGGGTGTGTTGGAGGGTGGTGTGATGCTCCGACGGCGGCAGCCTGAGAACCTGGCGGTGGAGATCGATGCACCTCGTGGTGTCGGAGGCTTGGGAAGAACTTCTGGACGGGAGGCGGGGCTGCCAGATCGTCGTGCGATTGCGGAACGGCAGCAGGTGCAGTCGCGGACGGTGCGTTTCGCCCGTCGTGAATTGGGTGGACTTCCGGACTTCAGTCCTAAAGTAGCGAACGCCGTGGAAGCTTTCCGACGCCGTGAGGAACGACGACGATCGATGGGAGGGGCAGGGGCTTCATCACGCGGTTCCCGGACCGAAGCGGCGATCGAGCGAGGTTTAATGTTTCTGGCCAGGCATCAGGTCGATGATGGACGCTGGGAGCTCAGCGGATTTAATGAAACCGTTTCGATCAATAGCGATACCGCGGCGACCGGGCTGGCTTTGCTCTGTTTCACGGGAGGTGCCTACTCGCATCGCGAAGGGAAGTACGCTGACACGGTCGATCGAGGCCTGAAATTTCTGGTGGCCAACCAGCGGGAAAACGGTGATTTGTATATCGAGATGGAAACGAATTCCATCAGTGCGGCGTGGCTCTACAGTCATAGTATTGCGTCGATTGCGCTCTGTGAGGCGTATGGGATGACCCAGGATCCGACACTGAAAGAACCTGCGCAGCGGGCGATTGATTTCATTCTCGCGGCTCAGCATCCAGAGCGGGGTGGCTGGCGTTATTCGCCGGGCAAAGGGACGGATACGTCGGTGACGGGCTGGATGTTGATGGCACTGTACAGTGCGCGGCTGGCGGGGCTGGATGTGCCCGCAGAGGCTTGGCCGAAACTCCATAATTGGCTTGAGCTGGCTCAGGCGGGGCCACGTGAACCGCACCTGTATCGCTACAATCCTTTTGCCCCCAATACACCCCAGCAAGGACATGGGCGGGAAGTCAGCAAGACGATGACCGCAGTCGGGTTGTTGATGCGGTTTTATGCTTCCGGGTGGCGACGCGACAATCAGGATTTACTGCGTGGTGCCGACTATTTGCTGGAACATCCACCTGCCAATGGGACCGTAGCTCGGCCGCAGCGGGATACCTATTACTGGTATTACGCGACCCAGGTTATGTTCCATGTGGGGGGGGAGAGATGGCAACGCTGGTGGGATCCGTTGTCAACAATGTTGCGTACCGAGCAACTTAAAGAAGGTCCGTTGGCGGGAAGCTGGAACCCTCGAATGCCGGTTCCCGACCGCTGGGGACCGCATGCCGGAAGACATTACGTCACGACGTTGAATCTGCTTTCTTTGGAGGTTCGGTGGCGGCATTTGCCGATCTATGATGACTACGCCCAGCAGCGTCAGGAAGAGGATGCGGAATCGCCGGTGGAAGCGTCTAACAACTGAACCCCCGACCCGTTCACGTTGGAAAAGTGGCAAACCCCCTGATCGATGGTGACTCCGGAGGCGATGTCCCGGGAGAGTAATAAAGCCCCGTCCATGTCGACGTAGTCGAGCAGCGGGAGCAGTTGTGCAATGGCGGAAATGCCGACGGTCGATTCCGTCATGCATCCCACCATGACTTTCATGTTGAGTTCACGGGCGCGAGCGATCATACGACGCGCTGGCGTCAAGCCTCCGCACTTGACCAGCTTGATATTGATGGCGTGGAAATGCCCGTAACAGCGTTCGACATCTCCCGGGATGATACAGCTTTCATCTGCCACCACGGGCAAGGCGGATGCAGCGAATACTTTCTCCATTTCCGTCCACTGGTCGGCGGGCAGGGGCTGTTCGATGAACTCGACATTGAGCTCTTTGAGTGCGTGGGAATGATCGATCGTCTCTGCGGCGGACCAGCCACAGTTGGCGTCAACGCGAAACGCGGCGTCAGTGTGTTGCCGCAATTCTCGGACGATCTCCAGGTCGTGTGACGTGCCGAGCTTGATCTTGTACACGGGCCAGTCGGGCAACTCGTTCATTTTTTGGACCATCACTTCAATCGAGTCGATGCCGATGGTGTAATTTGTCAAAGGCAACGAATCAGGTTGCAGTCCCCACAATCGGTAGACGGGCTGGCCCTGCTGTTTCCCCCACAGATCGTAGGCTGCCTGGTCCAGTGCGCAGTGGGCGAACGGGTTGTCCGCGAGCTTCGGTTGCAGGACATCCCAGAAATCCTCGGGTGTTTCCAGGCGGGTCGCCTCGATTTGGGGCCGCAACGTTTCTAGGGCTGCGATCATGTTTTCAAGGGTGAAACCGTAATAGTCGTTGGTCGTGGCCTCACCGAATCCAGAGTGCCCTTGGTCCGCAAGTTCGACGACCAGCGTCTGCTGGATGTCGATTGAACCACGCGAAATGGTGAAAGTGTGCTTCAAAGGCAGGTCGAACGCGTGCAACCGAAGTTCCATCAGTATCAGTCCTTCAGGCGTTGTTGTTGAAGCTGCAGGATGGCGTCGACCAGTTCTCCTGGCCCATCTCGAAACACATCTGCGACTGGAAGTCCAAATTCGTCGCGCAGGCGGTCGCGTTCGGCGTCGGCTTCCGCGGGTGTTGCCCGCCGGCTGTTGACAGAGATGCCGATGACGCTGCAGGGAAACGAGATGCTCGCCAGACTCTCATTGAGCTTGAGGATGTCGGCGAGTGGCGGAATAGCGAGGTGGTCGATTCCGGTGACCTTGTGGCGCCCGATTTCATAGCAGAGGATCAAGCCATGCGGATGGCAGCCGTGAAGCAGGGACAAGGTAACACCGGAGTAGGAAGGGTGAACCAGGCTGCCCTGGCCTTCAATCATCAGGATTTCGTGGTGCTGATGTTCCAAAACCATGCGTTCGGCGGCGCCACTGACGAAATCCGCCTTGACGCAATCGAGGGGAATTCCATCTCCTTCGATCAAAATGCCAGTTTGGCCGGTGGCGATGAACTTGGTGTCATGTCCCCGCGCGTTCAGGGCGCGGGTCAGTTCGACCGAGGTCACCATTTTGCCAATGCTACAATCGTGGCCGACGGTGTGGATGCGGAGGCACTCCTCGCGTAATCCAGTGCGTCGGGCGATCGTTTTTTCGTCGTTACGTCTGACGTCGCGGATCGTGACTCCCTGTCGGCTGGCCGCTGCGGAGAACTCCGGATCATCCCCCAGGAAATCGTGGAGTCCGGAAATAACATCCATGCCGCGGCCGATGGCATCGAGGATCACGCTTCGCCAACTCTCGGGGATCTTGCCACCTGGAGGTGCAATGCCAATCAGGAGCGTATTGGCGTCCGGTGCTTGTTCCAGCGAACTTACGAACGGCACGTCAGCGCCGACGCCGAGAGCTTGCTCTGTTGTGCCGGATTGCGTGCTGTCGAGTACGGCCACGACCTCTTCGCGTTTGTAGCGAATCAGGCAGCAGGCAGTTTTGGCCGTATGGGGATTGGAATTCCCTTCGGTCAGGATAATCATGCGTCGTGTCATCAGGAAATCCATCTTGGAGTGCGAAGTACTGGGGCTCGGTGGGCACGGCACAGACGAGCCGAAGTGTTCCGTGTGATCGTGGCAGGGTGTTTTTTTTAACCCGTGTTGGCGTGCCGTTGCAATGTGGCATGGACACGAATCAAGGAAAACGATCTCGATCCCTGGCCAGCATCGTGTCGATCGACTTGGCGCTGCAGTACCCGGCCATTGCAGGTTGTGCCCCCCCCCGCTTGCAGGTTTGTTAACCGAAACACTAAAACACGCTTTCGAGCATCGCGAAATGCTACGCACTGAGACTTCCCACCTCGGATGGATCGATTTATGACGCCCACATTCAGTCAGTTTGCCAGTTCCGTTGAAACCGAAACGGCCTTCGATGTTCTGGCCGTAGCCAGGCAGCTCAAGTCACAGGGGAAGGATGTCATCGAACTCGAAATCGGTGACAGCCCATTTCCCACCTCGCCGTCTGCGGTAGAAGCTGGCATCCAAGCGATTCGTGACGATCGTTGCCATTATGGCCCGTCGACAGGATTGCCCGAGTTTCGAGATGCCGCTGCAGCGTATGTATCGCAAGAGTATGGCCTGGATGTCTCTGGTGAAAATGTCGTGGCCGGCCCTGGGGCCAAGACGTTTGAACAACTCTTTTGTGAGGCGTTCGTCAATCCGGGTGATGGCGTTCTGGTGTTTAGCCCCTATTTCCCGACCTATCCGCCGAACATCGCGCGGCGCGGCGGGAGACTCGTGCTTTCGGCGCTCACCCAGGATCGGGAATTCAGGCCGAATCTGGATGACGTAGAACGTTTCCTGAACGAAGATCCAAGCCCCAAGGCGGTTTTTCTCAATAGTCCCCATAACCCCACAGGTGGGATCGCGACCGAAGAGGATTTACAGGGGCTGGCGGACCTGCTGCGCGGGCGTGATGTGGCGCTGTTCAGTGATGAGCCTTATGACCAGATGGTGTGGCGTGGCCGCCATCACTCACCGCTGGCACTTCCTGGCATGATTGACCAGTGCGTTGCAGCGTACACCTTCAGTAAATCTTTCAGTATGAGCGGTTGGCGATTGGGGTTTGCCGTGAGTAGCCCTGCCGTGATTGAATTGCTGGCCAAATTGACCAATACCACACTGTCTTGTATTCCTCCCTTTGCCCAGTTGGCGGGTGCTGAAGCAATGCGCTGCGACCTGGAGGAACGGGATCGTCGGATGCAGGATTTTCAGCGCAAAGTGGAACTGCTGGTTGCAGCATTGAACCAGGTGGAAGGTGTCCACTGTCTCCTTCCGGGAGGCAGCTTTTACGTATTTCCGGCAGTTGCGGATGTCTGCAATCGTTTGCAGATCACTTCCCACGGGCTGGCCATGTTTCTGCTTCAAGGCGCTGATGCAGACCGTGGTGTGGCCTGCCTTGGTGGCGAGTGTTTTGGTGATGCGGGCCAGGGATTCTTGCGGCTCAGTTGCGCCGAGCCCGACGACCGACTGCGTGCCGCTGTTGACTTCCTAGCCGAAGCCATTGGCCGAACAGATCGTGTAAACGCCTACCTCGAGGAAAATCCCAAGTTCCGATTGGCGACGCCCTACACGCTGTAGGCCGGACACAGCCGGAGAAAACGTGCAAGACGCGTCTCCAGGCTCAAGGAGACCGGTCGGTGCCCGCACGCGGCTACCCGCGGTCGAGGATAGTTCGTTTGCTGCGGATTGCGGTCGCGGTTAGATTGGTGAATGCACTCCGGCCGCGGGCGGGACAAGTGGTCCTCCAGCTCCTTGTCCGGGGTGGTCCCCAGAAGTTCTGATCACCGACGCCCGGGCGCGGGCCGGTAGATGTAGGAATTTTGCAGCGCGAAGAATGCAGGTTTTGTATGGAATGTTGCAGTTGGTCCGTGTCTCTGTCTGGCGTGTGGCGACGCTGGCCGGTTTGGCTGATTAGTAGTAGTTTGGCGATGGTCTGCTGGTCCTGGGCTTCCGTGATGACGGCCGCCCGGCCCGCTGTGGATGAGCCCACTGCCAACTATGTCGAAATAACGCCTGTGGTTGTCAAGCAAGTCCGCCAGACACACCCCTTTGTGGGGACGGCCACAGCGCATCGCGTTAGCGTGGTTGGTAGCGCAGTCGATGGTCGTGTGGAAACGGTATCATTTCGAGAAGGCGATCGAGTGGACTTCGTAGCGGACGTCAATGCCGAATCCAGCCCCGCGGGAGCGCTGGCACCGGCTTTAGTGCAATTGCGTACGGGTACGGTCGAGCTGGAGCTGGAAGGCGAGAAAGCCGAATTGAATTATCGCCAGCAAGCACAACTGCAACTACAGCAACAGCTACCGGCGGAACTGAAGCAGGCGGCGGCGAAACTGGCCGCTGCGGAAGCCAGAAGTCGCAATGCCGAGTCGCGTTATACCCGGACCGAACGGTTGTACCGTGAGAGTCAGACGGCGACGAAGGAAGAGCTGGATGAAGCCGACTCGGATTTGCGCGTGGCCCGGCAAACTGAGATTGCAGCCAGTTCGGCACGTCAACAGATCGAGGCAACGCGGGAGTCGCGACTGGCTCAGGCTGCCGCCACGGTATCGGTACAGCGGGAGAAGGTGCGGCGTCTGCAAGATATCCTCCAGAAGTACACTATTCGCGCCCCGTTTGGGGGCTACGTGACCAAGTTGCATACAGAGGTCGGTGCCTGGATCAAGCAAGGTGATCCCATCGTTGAGGTGATTGAGCTCGATCCGATCGAAATTCACACCTTTGTGCCCGAGAAGTTCATCGACCGATTGCAGTCGGGAGACCGCGCGGTGAGCCTCAAATTCGAAGCGCTTCCCAAGCGGAGTTTTCAGGCGGTGATCACGCGCCTCGTACCACAAGCGGATCCTCGGTCGCGTACCTTTCCCGTCAAACTGGAAGTGGAAAACAAGGGGTTTCAAATCAAAGCTGGCATGCTGGCACGGGTCGAGCTGGCGGTAGGGCAGCAGGCAGGGCTCTGGGTTGACAAGGACGCATTAGTGCTCAAGTCTGGCGTCAGGTATGTGATTGTTGCCGATGCGACCAGCCGGGACCATCGTTTCAAGGCGCGGCAGGTGCCCATTTCCGTCGGAGTGACTGACGGGAATCTGGTTGAGGTGATCGGTGACCTGAGCGACGGCGATCGCGTGGTGGTGAGTGGCAACGAACGCCTCGCTGGCGGCGAGTTGCTGACCGACCAGGCGCCGCGTCGCAAAAAGGCAGAGTGAGCTTCCGGGGCGGCGGACTAATCAGGCCACAGGCGCGCCTTGTGCTTGCGCACGCCGGCGCGAGGCTTGCTGTTCAATGTGTGCGGGGATGTCGAGCTCGACGTGCTTGCTCCAGCCTTGCAGGATCGACTGAAAAACGGGACCTGGTTTCCCGTCACCGATTGGGACGCCGTTGATCTGTGTCACGGGCATCATGCAGTAAGGTGTGCTGCAGACAAATGCTTCGTCTGCGTTGATGACGTTGTAGACCTGGAAGTCGCGTTCAGTAAAGGGGATCTGCAACTCGGCGGACAGGTCGATGATGGTCTGCCGGCTGATCCCTGGGAGAATATTGCGGAGCGGCGGCGAAACGACCTGCCCCTTTTCGACAATGAGGAAATTGGCTCCGCTGGTTTCAGTGACGTTGCCATCGAGATCCAGCAGAAGTGGGATGGCTGCGGGGTCGACCTGGCGGGCTTCCTGTTCAGCGAGATAGTAGTGCATGCGACTTCGGTATTTCATTTTGGGGTCGTAGCATTGTGGTGGGACATGCCGGATGGCAGGCGTCACGACATGCGTTCCGTTTTGCATCCCCGCTGCCCACAGTTCGCAGGGCAGGGAGAAGGTGTGGGCGCAGACGGTGGGGGTGGCCTGGGCGGCGGCTCCGGAACTGCCTGCGTACGTGCGGTACTCACCGGCGGTGACAAAGGCGATCAGTCCCAATTCGTCTGCCGGCTCCAGGAGGGATGCATTGTGCTTGACCAGTTCTTCGAGTTGTTCCTGAAACTTCGCTCGGTCGACTCCCAGGTCGAAGCGAACATAACGCAGAGAACGTTCCAGACGGTCGAGATGGGCATCCAGCCGAAACAGTTGCTGGTTAAAGGTGCGCACCATTTCTGTGACCGTTGCACCCAGGACGACGCCGGCGTCATAGACCTTGAGGTGCGCCTGGGAATAGGGAATGAATTCATGATTCAGGTAGGCGAGCGGTTCGGTCATCGCACATCCTCGTGCAGGGGGGAAGGAGGTCTTATTGATAGGCGGGGAGATGCGCAGTGGCAAGCTGGGATGCGGTGTCGGTAAAGCGCCCCGAGGCACTGTGCAGCGGCTGTTGAGACGCCATGGGAACTGCCCTGGCGACGGCGCTGCAGTGGTTAACTGGATTCAGCGATTGGCCCGTACATCGAGGGGCGCCGATCCGCAAAGCGGTTGATTTCATGTTGTTTCGGTACACGGACACGGTGTTTGTTGCGAGCGCGGGCCAAATCGATATCGGCGTAGAGAATGGCCTCTTCACTTGCGGGCGCCTCCGCCAGGAGTTTTCCGTCCGGGTCGCAGATTTTGCTTTGACCGATGAAAGGGAAGCTACGCTCCTGGCCCACGCGATTCACGGCGATGTAATAGACGCCGTTTTCCATAGCACGCGCGTGTACGACGTGTTGGATCATACATTCGGATCCTGGGGGGAAGTTGGTAGGCAGGACGATCACATCCGCACCAGCCAGGGCCATGACGCGAGCCGATTCAGGAAATGCGCTGTCGTAACAGATGTTCATGCCGATCCGTAGATCACCGGCGGCGTGGACGGAAAAGGGACGGTCACCAGGCGTGGTAAAGCGATCGATGCCCAGGTAGGGGAGGTGGATTTTTCGATAACTGGCAACCAGCCCTTCGGGGCCGATCAGTGCACAGGCATTGAACAGGCCTGTGTCGTGTGACTCCAGTAATCCATAGACAGTGAAAATGCCAAGACGACGGCAAGTCTCAGCGAGCCGCTGTGTGCTCGGACCGGGAATGGACTCGCCGTAGGGACTGGCCTCCTGGAGGCTGTCGAAGCAGTAGCCACTAAGTGCGCATTCGGGAAACACGGTGAGTGTGGCACCCCCTTTGGCAGTGGTTTCCAGGGCCCTTTCCATCCGTTCCAGGTTGGCGTCGTTGTCGCCCAGTTGGACGTCCATTTGCACACCTGCGATCTTGATGATGTCTGCCATTCGCATTACTCCGTGTGAGGCCTCGTGCCGATGCCCGGCGCAGGATTGGCCGGCCAGTCGATTGTACTGGGCAGTGGGGCATGTGCCAGCGGCGTGCCACCCTGCAGGGATTCGGGGGCGAGGATAGCTGGCAGCTTGTCTGTGCGGGGGCGGGCCGGCTATATTGTCGGGGCGGCCCTGGGGGCCGCCGGCTGATGCGCGTTGCTGTGTGTCGTGGTGGCGACCAACGGACCGTGTGATGTCGCCGACGATTTAAACAAGAACTGCTGGCCAGCAGCTTTTTCATTTTTCCGACAGGAGCAAACCCCTCCGATGACTTTGCTGACAACCAAGAAACGTTCGAACTGGATCGCCCCACTGTTGTTGTTGCTTACCGGAGCCGGTGCCTGGTCGTATTGGCAAGAGAAGAAAGTCGGAGAGGGAATGACGGCGGCGGCGGTCAAGTACCTGGCGACACTGGATGAGAAGCAGCGAAAAACATCGCAGTTGGACTATGCTGATACCAAGCAACGCGTCGGCTGGCATTTCATCCCCAAAGACCATCGTAAGGGGCTGCAGATTCGTCATATGAATGAGGAACAACGTGCGGCGGCGAAGGCCCTGGCGCAAAGTTGCCTGAGCCAGGTCGGGTATGAGAAAGCGCGTAAGATCATGCAGCTGGAAAGTCTGCTCGACGCGCTCGAGGAAAACAGTCGTTTCGCCCGTGATCCACTGCGATATTACTTCACCGTGTTCGGCGATCCCAAGCCCGGCAGTCGCTGGGGTCTGAGTATTGAGGGACACCACTTGTCGTTGAATTTTGTGGTTGACAAGAATGAAGTGATTTCTTCGACGCCTACCTTTTATGCGACCAATCCAGCCACCGTGATGGACGCATATCCTGGCGATCATGGTGTCAAGAAGGGAACCCGCGTTCTCGACAAAGAAGAGCGGCTGGCCTTTGAACTAGTCAACTCGCTCACTGCAGAGCAACGTAAGGTGGCGATTATCGCCGACAAGGCGCCACGTGAAATTCGCGGAGCAGGTTCTATGCAGCCTCCGCAAGACAAGGCGGTGGGACTCCGTATTGGGGACATGACCGAGGCGCAACAGCAATTGGCTCAACAGCTCGGCGCAGCTTATCTGGAGAATATGCCGGAGTCCGTTCGCCAGAAACGCGTTGCTGCGTTGGAAGGTGCAGGGCCCGAAGAAATTCGTTTCGCCTGGGCAGGTGCCACCAAGCCAGGTGTGGGACACTACTATCGTTTCCAGGGGCCCACCCTGTTGGTCGAGTTTGTCAACACGCAGCCTGACGCGGCCGGCAATCCGGCCAACCACGTCCACGCGGTATGGCGTGATATGCGGGGTGATTTCGCCTTGCCCGTGAAACCGTGATGCCCAGTTAGCCTGGGGAGGCCTGGGAGCTGCTACCTGGGCCTTCTGGGTAATATTGCCAAAGGACATCCCATGAACCGGCTGTCTGCGACCTGCCTGCTCCTGCTCCTGGTAGTGGAGGTGTCGTCAGGTCAGCGGCCTAGGGTGTCGCCCAAGCGGCTGGCTGTTGACGTGGTCAGTGTGCAACGCGGACCCCAGTTATACGGCGCAGTCCTTGCCGGGAATGCGACCGACGGTCTGACGATGGCGGTCGAACGGTCCTGGCTCGAAAAGACCTGGCCACGTTACTATCGGGACCTGGCTGCCGGTGAACTCGCTTTGGCCACCGCAGCCAGTGAAGGCTTGCAGGGCCGCGTTGAAAAATGGCGGCGCAGTCGCAGTGGCGATGCCAACCTGGTGCTTTTTCTGCAGCAGGAAGCATCGCGATTGCGTGGCGCGAAGGAGGGCGAGGATGAGGCACCGGCCAGCCAATTTGTGCTGATCGAGTTGGCCGCGGGCGAAGTGCGGAATCTCTACCGCCAGCCACCCTTACAACGACGTGTTGCAGAAGTAGCGTGGGCGCTGCGGATCGCGAATGTGACAACGCGGACCGTCAATAGCCTCCGTCGTGAGATTGAGAAACGGGAAGTGGATCTATCCAAGACACCCGATTTGACAGATCGTTTCGGCAAACTTCCGCAGAACGAAACACAGTGGGCTGCGCGAGTCGCTCTGGTGGAATTTCGCTTGCGCAAGAAATTGACATTCCAGGGGGAAGGGGAGTACGTGGCACGCACCGGGAGCGGTGCTGATAAAGTGGATTTAACCGATCTTGTCAATCAAATTGTGGGGCAACAGTTGGGCGCCCAGGTCACGGACATTCTCGGCGGCGATGTGGATAAGCGTCCCAAAGAGGCCTGGCGCACCAAGGTGATTCGTGAGGCGGAATACGAAGGCGTTCGGGGTTTTCTGGTTTCCCGTTTGCAGCGTGAGTTCCGGCGTACCGAGAAGGGTTTTATGTTCCCTGATGAGGCTGTAGTGGAACTCTCCTTTTTTGCCAGAATGCCAGATCGTAGCTGGCGTATCATCTGGCACCACCGGGAAAAACGCGCTGCCCGCGCGGTAGACCCGCGGCGCGTGGAAGAGGTCGCAGCGGCACCTCGAGTGCGTTCGGTGTTAGAGGTAGTGAAGAAGATCGGCCTGGCAGGCAATAAGAAAGTGGTGGACCGCTTGCTGGCATTTGGCGCCGCGACCATGACGGCTCAGGAGGGGGCCAATCTGGCCTTTCAACGTTTTCTGTTGACTCACTCAAAACAACTGGATGGACCTCTCTTGGTGCTCGCCCCGCCGCCGCGGAGACGGGGGTGAGCCGCGCACGGCTGCGGCAGACACGTGTGTTACTTGAGCGTCGCCAGGAAAGCCACAAGATCGGCGACTTGTTGGGCGGTGAGATCGCGTAGCAGCAGCTCCGGCATCAACGATTTCCGTTGCCGAACCAGCAGTTCAATCTCGTCCGCAGGGACCTTGTGGATCTGGTTGCGCGCATCTTTGATCCAGACTTCTTCGTCCGTCTTCTTTTCCAGAAGGCCCGTCAGGATCTGACCCTCTGCGGTTTCCATCAGGTACGGTACGTATTTGGGATCCATCAGTCTCGATGGTTCCAGAATCTGGTCGAGCAATTGAGCAGCGCCATATTTCTTGCCGATTGTGCTGAGGTCGGGACCCAGTGTCTCCCCTTGTTTGCCGATCCGGTGGCAGTTCTTGCAGGCGGCCGCCGGGTTGTTGAAAAAGACGGTGCGTCCTTGTTCTGCATTGGCGGGTAAACGCAAGATGGCGCCTCGGTCGACGACCGTTCCCAGTCGCTTCACACGCTGGTCTGGCGGCAGGAAACGTTCAAAGAGATCTCGCACTTCTGTGGCGGGGTGGGTGCGTGTTACCGCCAGCACTTGTGCTCGCAGACGCGGGTCCGGATGGTCAGCGACCCATCGCAATAATGCCAGGGCACCACGCGTCGTCGTCGTGAGCGCCGTGATCGCGGCGGTGCGGTCGTTGTCGGAGTTGCTGGCCAGACTCGCGGCCAGGCGGGGTGTGATTGGATGGGGTGCTACGGTTTCCTGCGGCGTCAGGTTGGCGATCCAGTCATGGATCATGCTGGCACCTGCCACGTCGACGTGTACGGAACCGAGACGTGGCATGCGACCTCCACCCAGCTTCGAGATGCGGTAGTAGAGAACAGAGCCGAGGGGGTCGCCTGGGGAAATAATACGGGCCCCGGTGATTCCAAAGGTTCCCTGTGTAGGCCTTGTTCCCAAGGTGCCTGTGCTGGCCAGTGGAACGTGGTGCGACAAGGCGATGTTCGCCGCGCCACCCGCATTAAATTGGTGGCAGTGGGCGCAGTTGACGTGCAGGTAAGAACGCGCTCGACGATCGAGGGTCTGCGCTTCGTCGCGCGGGTCGACCAGTGGCATCGCCGGGGCCCGGTCGCTCTTGTTGGCGAGGGCCAGCAAGCCCTGGTCGCGCAAGTGTTGAAGTTGTGAAATAGGCATGCCGGCGACTTGGACCAGGCGGCTCCATTGCGTGGCGTCGACGGCCAAGGGGGATGCCGATTGCACACCAAACACGGTCGTTCTGGCTTCTACCCAGGGATTGTGACAGAGCAGACAGGCCGAGCGGCTGTGTACCCGCCAGCGGTCGGGCGAGGGGCTGGCCGGGTCGACCGCAAGGTCGAGATCGAGGCCGCCAGCGGGCGCCAATTCGGCGTCCGTCCCGGCGTCATTCCAGACGTAGGTGTAGGGGCGCCAGCTGTTATCTTCGCGGTGGAGAATCTGGGTTTCCAGCTTTCGTGGCACGGCGTTGGACCGACGCTGGTGGATCGTTTTGACCAGTACCGAGCCATCCGGGAATTTCCACTTCCCAGCGCCGTCGGCGGTGATCTGGCCCTGGCCAGGAATGGCCAGCCAACGTTGCGAGTCGGTGTGGTCGGCCCAGGCAGACGCGTTGATCTGGTAGGGGATGACCCCTGCCGCGGGCGCCAGATCTGTTGTGGAAGCAAACAGGCCGGTTTGACTGAGTCGCCGTGGGAATTCGGCACTGCGATCAGGTTGCGGGTTTTCCTCAAGCTGAAAAATCTGTCCTCGGTAGTCGACCAGGTACAGTTCGCCAGCGGTGTCTTCGCCAAAGGCAACCAGCTGAAGCGGGCTGCGGGCTACCTCCTGATGCCAACTCACTTCTTCTCCGGAAAGTCGAGCCCCCCAGAGGATACCCGTCTGAAAATCGCCGTACACGTAGGCGCCTGTCAGACCGCTCAGCCGTGTTCCGCGATAGACGAACCCGCCTGTGATGGAGGCAGCTTCGGAATGAGGGTGTTGCAAGGTGGGAGGCAGAATGGGAGTCGGGCCAGGCGTATCTTCGGGGTGGACGGGTTGCGGGCCTTCGGTGATGCTCCAGCCATAGTTTCCCCCTTTCTGGACGCGATAAATCATCTCCCACAGTTCCCAGCCGACATCGCCGACCCAGAGATGTCCGTCGACGCGATCAAAACTCATTTTCCACGGATTGCGGTATCCGTAGGACCAGATTTCACCACGGGCGCCGGCTACGGACACCAAGGGGTTATCTTTGGGAATGGCGTATGCGAGGCCGGGGTCCTGGTTGTCGACATCGATGCGGAGGATCGACGATAACAGGTTGCTGACGTCCTGGCCGGCCCGGTGGACGTCGGGTGGCGCAGGTCCTGACGCGTCGCCTGTGGAGAGGTAGAGGTAGCCGTCCGGTCCGAATTTCACACAGCCACCGTTGTGGCCGCCGGAGACCCAGGTGAGGATTGTCTGGGCACTAGCGGGATCGATTTTCGGTGGGTGTGCGCCATCGGTGGAGAAACGGACCAGCCGGCTCCCTTCCTCAAGCGTGCCCTGATAGACGTAGCAGAGGTAAACATAATGGTTGCGTTGGTAGTCCGGGTGGAATGCGATGCCATACGCGGAACCCAGTTTGGGTTCCCGCTTCTTCAGATCGACAACTAACGCCGTTTGCTGGACGGATCGTTTGTTTTCAAAGGCGAGCAGTTTGCCGTCTTGTTGAAGCAGGAACAGGTGGTCTTCACCAGGAGCACTGGTGAGTGCAACCGGCCGCTCGAACTTCAAGCCTTCAAAAGCGAAAGTGACTCGAAACGGTGGCGGCGGCGTCGGAGATCCGACCAGACGTGATTGTGTCCAGGCGGTGGTGCGACGCGCAGCGGGCTGATTTTCCGCGGCCAACGCGGTGTGACCGACCAGCAGGGTGGCCAGTAGCCACAGTCTAGCGGAGGTGGAATGGGGCGAAATGGAACGGATGATAAGCATGAGCACGCCTGGCTGGGAGAGCGGGACGGGATGATCTGTGGGGCTCCGGTCTGATCACAGGTGTCTCGGAGCTGACTGCAACCTTACCGCGCCGCCTGGCGCTTGGCTACTGTTGGCAGGTAGGCCCTGCACTGGAAGACCAGAACCGTATCGGAGGTCCCCTTGTTTGATACGTTTCGAGGTGTTCTCCGCGCGCCGCCCTTGGATTCCCCGCTTCAGTACCGAGCGTTTCAGGAAGAATTCAGAGCTTTATGAGACGCGTTTGAAAAGAGCAACCGTCTGCCATAGGTGAAACCTGGGTTGCCGAAACGGGATGAGTGGCGGCGCGCATGCGCAGCCGATCCAGAACCGGGGACGTGCCGCAGCCGACCCATCCGGATCCCCAATATTATTCCCGGTGCCACCCCAATCGGGCTTGCCGAATGGAAACGGGACACGCTTGCTGTGAATCTGTCAAGGTGTGCCTATCGCCCGGCGTGTGTGATGGCCGGTACGGCCGTTGGAACGCCTTCCCGTCTGGAAATCCCGGAGTTGAACGGCAGGAACTTCCTGCCAAAGAGGCACCTCCCGAGGCTCATGATCGCTCTACCTGCCCTGTAATTTGAGCACCTTCGTGTTGGGGCCATCGACGACTGCTGGTACAATCGGCCGGGTGTACGATGCTTCCACACCCGGTCCCGGGAGGCACGATGTTAAGCGTACTCGGCGCATCATCAAGAATGTGCGATGGCACGACGCGGCGTGAGGTCCTGCGCGTCGGCGCCCTTTCGACGCTGGGACTTTCACTTGACCGACTGGTAGCGTCGGAGGATCGTCAGCCACGCTCGGAAGGCCCGGCCAAAGCGGTGATCCTGGTGAATTTGATCGGTGGACCCAGCCATATCGATATGTTTGATATGAAGCCCGATGCACCGGCGGAGATCCGCGGTGAGTTCACTCCGATCAGTAGCAGCGTGCCCGGTTTGCAGGTTTGTGAACATCTCCCGTTGACCGCCCGGACGATGCATCTGTCGACACTAATCCGTACGCACACCCATCTCTACAACACCCACAGTCCATACAACATGTTGACCGGATACTCGGGTCCGGTGATTGTCAATAATATTGCCAAACGGACGGATCACCCCAGCATCGGTGCCGTGATGCACCACGCTGGGCTCCACGCAGGCGATGTGCCAGCCTATGTGTGGATGCCGTCTCATCCGGGCCACAGCCAGGGAAGATACCGCGCAGGGCCCTATGGAGGGTTCCTGGGACGGCAATACGATCCCGTGTTTACGACCTATGAAGCGCGATTTGACGAAGAAACTGCAGGGCGCAACGCCCATGTGGATCCGCCGACGCCTCTGGCCGAACCAAGCATGCCGCTGCTCGATCAACTGCCGCCGATCACACTTGACCGGCTGAATCGTCGCCGTTCACTGCTCCAGCAATTTGGTGATCAGCTCACCGCGACAGAGAAGGATTCGGCAATCAGCAGCTTCGCAGACCACCAGCGTTACGCTTATGATCTGTTGACCTCGAACAAGACCCGGCGGGCCTTTGATTTGTCGGAAGAACCGCGGCGGGTTCGCGAGCGCTACGGCAGGGACCTGTTTGGATCCTGCATGCTGACCGCTAGACGGCTGGTCGAATCGGGAGTTCGCTTTGTTGGGGTTACCACCGAGTCGGCTTTGCATGGCAAGATTGGTGCCGGGCAGTGGGATACCCATTCGAACAATTTTCACCTGCTCAAGAATTTCAACCTGCCGACCCTCGACCAGAATTACACGGCCCTGATCGAGGATCTGGACGCCCGCGGCCTGCTCGATTCGACACTGGTTGTAGTGATGGGCGAAATGGGGCGCACTCCGAAAGTCAACAAGAATGCGGCCGGCCGCGACCACTGGACCCAATGCGGATTTATCCTGCTCACCGGTGGTGGTGTGAAACGCGGTTACGTTCATGGCAAGAGCGATCATCAGGCCGGTTGGCCCATCGACGGGCCTGTGAGCTCGGCCGATCATGTGGCGACCATCTATCAGCTGGTGGGCCTTGATCCTGACCAGACCGTGCTCGACCAATCTGGTAACACGGTTCCGATTGGCCTGCACGGTCGAGCGGTGCCTGAAGTGATCGCATAGCGCGCACGGGCAGCGGTCGCAAAACCCTCGGTGATCAACGGACGTGACGCGCCCCACCCACGATTATGCGGTGGTGAGTCGAATTCGATAACCGGCGTATTTGCGGATGTTGATCACTACCTCGTCCAGGATCCAATACTGGCCCTTGATGCCCATCAACATCCCCTCCAGGATCGGTGACTTGTCCAGGTTGTGGGCGCGCACCTTGTCGGGAAATTTCAGGACCGGGTAATTGATCTCGAGAATTTCCTCTGCGGGGAGCCGCCGGCCGTCAACTGCGTCGCCGCTTTGTCCGAAGAGATCGTCGCGGACTTGCCGCAGGTCCTGTAGCGGTGGGGTTCCCTTTAGCATCTTGCGCCAGTCGGTCTTGTCTGAAACGAACCGTTTGAGCGCGACTTCTGCATTCCCGGCATCCAGGCGCGTGTCGACCGCAAGCACCGGGAGCGCCTGGGTGGCACCCTGGTCCATCCAGCGGGTGCGCTGTTGCACCTGGCGGGTGATCCCGACCTTGATGCCCGATGAATTCGCCAGATAAACCGTGTGCGGGATCAGGCAATGCTGTTCACCCCACTCGGGTTCCCGGCAGGTACCCTTCTGGTAATGACAGGTCTCGGGCTTGACCACGCACATGTCGCAGCGAGCCAGGGCCCGCGCGCAAGGAAAACAATATCCCTGATTGAAGCTCTTTTTGATCTTCCGGCCGCAATAAATGCACTCGATCAGGCCCAGATACTCGAGACAGATGCGCTCTCCAATGCAGGAGTTCATCGCCACCTGCGTGTCGCCGATCGGCAGGGCATACTGTACGGTTTCGCCCCATTCGGTCAGCATCTTGGCGATACAGCCCTCAACGGCCGCCATGTCGACGTCCTTTCCAGCATTTGGCTTGTTGGGTGAACGTCGAGTTCTACCATGCCAGGCGAACCGTGTCCTCCCTGTTCCGGTGTTACCCGTTTTCAAGTGGCGTTCCCCGCACGGACGACGATCGGCCGCTGGAAGTCGACTTGCGAGGATCGTCAATCATCCATGTTGGCTGACACGTTGCCGGGGGACGTTTTGTGGCTGGACTTGAAGAGGAAATAAACGGGTAACGCCAGCAGAATAAACGCGATTCCGACGGCCGCGTCCTGCGGGATCTGGAGGGTGACCATACTGATAAAACCAGATGCTGAAACCAGGAACAGGATTAGCATTAGCGGTAACCAGGGGACACGGAAAGGTCGGTGAACGCCTCTACGCGCAGAAGTCCGTCGCCTTGGCGGTAAGAGTAAAAGGACCTCCTGCGGCGGCTGGAGGGGCACCAGGACGCTTCACAATTCTACATGGATGAAGGCATCGCCTGGTGGAGCTGCGCCAGCGTGCTGCGGATCTGTTCGCCGAGCAAACAGCGATTGAGAAACGCCGCCTGCGATTGGCTACTGTTGACAGGTGCAGGCCCTGCACTGGAAGACCAAAGCCGCCTTGGAGGTCCCCGATCTTGATCTGCAACTTCGCAACCCTCATGATGAGAAGATTGGCGGGCGAAATTTACTCCAGCAAACTGGAACCATTCATGATCAGGTTTCTTTCCCTGTGCGGCGCGATCGGAGCGGTGTGGTGTCTGTGCGGCTGCCAGGCTGAGCGTCCGGCGGGGCAGCAAGCTGATACAGCGGGCACGCAGTCCCAGACAGAGGCCGTCGCCTCGCCCACCGAGGTCGCTGCTTCCCCGCAGGAGACTGTGACGCGCGCGGTCATCACCAATTCGATCGGTCTGAAACTGATCGAGATTCCCGCCGGGACGTTTCAAATGGGTTCGTCTGAGACGGATCCCGACGCTCGCGAGGACGAGAAGCCACGCCATAGTGTCCGGATTACCAAACCGTTTCACATGGGTGTGTATGAGGTGACGCAGGCTCAATACGAGAAAGTTGTAGGTGTGCGAGAGAGTTTCTTTGCCCCAGATAGTGCGGGTGCGGATCGCGTAGAAGGACTGGACACCAGTCGGTTTCCTGCAGAGCAGGTGACCTGGGTTAAAGCCCGCAACTTTGTCGACAAATTGTCGGCGTTGCCGGCGGAGCAGGAGGCGGGACGTGGTTATCGGTTGCCGACGGAAGCCGAATGGGAATATGCCTGTCGTGCCGGGACGCAGACTGCTTTTTATTCCGGAGATTCACTTTCTTCGACGGAGGCGAATTTCAATGGAAACTACCCGTTTGGTGGTGCTGATAAGGGGCCGTTCTTGAGTCGTACGACGGAGGTGGGATCGTTCCAGCCGAATGCGTTTGGCCTTTATGACATGCACGGCAATGTTTGGGAGTGGTGTCAGGATCGTTACGGATTGCGGTACTACGCGGAGTCGGTCGAGGACGATCCGACAGGGCCGGAGCAAGGTTCACGGAGGATTATTCGCGGCGGTGACTGGTACAGCGACGGCCGCGATTGTCGCAGTGCTTTCCGCTACGCCGACCTTCCCGAAGGAACATTTTACGCGATGGGAATACGCGTGGTGATGGTTCCCATTGGCGACCCTAGCCTGGCGAGTCAGTCAACGGATCGGCAGGAAGCCGCTGAAGTGAAGCCGATGCTGGCGTCGGGTACACCGACGATTGGCCAGGGGGAATCCTGGCCGCAGTGGCGCGGCCCCCGCGCGGACGGCACCTGGCAAGGGCCACAGCTGGCAGAGAATTGGCCGACGCAGCCGCTGCAGCCTGCCTGGCGGCAGCCACTGGGAGGTGGTTACGGCGGAGTTTCTGCAACCGCCGGTCGCGTGTATGTGATGGATCGCCTGGTCGAACCGCAGGAAGTAGAACGTGTTCTTTGTTTTGATGCGGCGAGTGGCCAGCAAATCTGGGAGCATCGCTACGAGGTTGAATACGGCCAGCTATCCTACGGCAATGGCCCCCGGGCGACACCTACCGTCGGCGGTGATCGAGTCTACACACTCGGTGCGATGGGAAATCTCTGCTGTCTCGACGCGGAATCCGGAAAACTGATCTGGACGGTGGACCTGGTGGCGCAATTTGGCGCGCGCATTCCGGTATGGGGCCTTTCGGCGTCGGTCGTCTTGTTCGGTGAATTGGCAATTGTCCATCCCGGCGCGGAGCCGGACGGTTGCCTGATGGCATTTCAGCAGGCCGACGGTACGAAGGTCTGGAACGCGCTGCCCGATGCTGCAGGCTATGCGACGCCGCTGGTGATTGAGAGTGGGGGCCGTCAGCAACTGGTTTGCTGGACTCCCAGCCATGTTCGCAGCGTTGCGCCGGAGAGCGGGGAACTGCTGTGGAGTGTTGCGTTTGAGGTCAACTATGGGACCTCGATCGCGATGCCGATTTTTCAGGATGGTATCGTCCTGGTGAGTGGTTACTACGACGGCAGCAAAGCAATTCGCCTCGGAGACGATCCTGCCGACGCAGAAATTATCTGGGAGGACCGGCGTGATTTACGTGGTTTGATGGCTCAGCCACTATATCGGGAAGGGCTGGGGTTCCTGCTCGACAAACGGCACGGACTGACTTGTTTTGAACTGGCCAGTGGACGCAAGTTGTGGGATGACCAGAACCAGATGACTCCCAAGGGGCGCAATCCACAAGCCACCATGGTCTGGCTGGGAGAGAGTGATCGAGCGATCATTCTGAATTCAGATGGCGAGCTGATCGTGGCCCGCCTCAATAAGAGTGGGTACCAAGAGCAGGGGCGTGCCAAGATCATCGGCGAAACGTGGGCGCATCCGGCGTATGCAGGTCGCCACGTCTACGCCCGCAGCGATCAGGAGTTGGTGTCAGTGCCTTTGACGCCAGAGGGCCGCTAAAGCCGTCAGTCGTCGCGGATCGGCGCAGGGCTGACACACGCTCCCTAAATCTCAATCTTCAAGGGTGAGCGGGGATCGTTGGCGTAGGGCCAGTCGGTTCCGCGGTAGGAGATGTTGAGTTCGGGTGTTTGCAGTGCTTTTCCACCGGCAGCAGCACTCTGCATCGCCCGATCGAGGATGCCCGTTGTCAGCAGCGTCCGTTCAGCGGGGTACGCGGGCTTACCCGTCTGGAACATATGGGTGATGCCGCGCAGCAGGTACGCAAAGTGGCTGAAAGGTTGTACTTCCTGGAGCTTGAACCAGGTGGCAACTGGCTTGTCCTGCCCTTTGATTTTGGCCGCAAAGGCAAATTGCGATGCCAGTCCGGGGACCATGGCAACGGTGCTTTGCAGGCCGTCACGACTATCGATCAAGTAGAAAGTGGGGCGGCCGAGAAAACTCCTTTGGGCCCCCTCATTCAGCGTATCCTTGATCGACGCTGCTTTGTTGTAGGAGGGAAGGGTGTCAAGTGCCGCCTGCAGCAATTGGCGCGACCACCGTCCGTCAGCTTCTGCTTTCCAGATCGCGTCCCCCTGGACGGCCTGGACACTGCGGGTCCCGGTTTCACCACCGGCGCGACGTTCAATCATGCATTGGTGGGTTTCCAATGCATGGAATCCGTACGATTCCATACCGCCGTAGCCAATAGTCAGGGCGGCTTCGATTTCGGCGTTTTGCGGCAATTGCAGCCCGGGGTACCGCCAGGCGACCGGGAGTGACGATCCGGCCATCAGCGGAAATCCCATCTGCCGGGCGGTATCCACCATGTAGCGTCCATCGCGCCAGCGATGCGAAAAGTGTTTGTCATTAAAGACCGGAGCCACTTGCCCGACACGCTCCATCGCTGACACGATACGTTCGAAGAAACGCAGTCGTGGGTATTGGTGCTGATGGGTCTTTGCGGTCCGCGGATAGTCGCCATGTTCCCCAATACTCAACACGCCGCGCACCTGCAGTTGATCTGTTCCCAGCGTGAGTGCTTCGTCGATTGTTTTTGCGAGCCGGAATCCGTGTTTTTTTGCCAGCCCGCGACTCAAGTCTCCCTTGGGAACCTGGTCGGCGTACAGCGAAACGATCTTCAGGTTGGGGCCCGGTCCGCCTTTTTGTTGCCAGCCTTCCAGGATCTTACCGACGATCACATCCGCATGGGAATTGGTACGGTATACAGTGACCACGGCGCCCACCGGCAATGGATCGTTACTGCCGGCTGACAGGGCCTGGCCCCAGGGTGCCAGTGTGGCAGTCGAACAACCCGCCATCCAGCTGCGTCTGGAAATCATATTCTGCATCATGATGGTGTCTCTCGGTCGTTGGCGATAACGCATGGGGTTCTTGTTGCAGGTTTCCTACCTCGTAGCATTCGTTTTGGCAACCGCCCTGGGACCGGGCACCCCCTGGGTTGGGGGCTCTGTCGCCCCGTACGACTTCGTGGCTTGTCGATTGCCGAGGCCCACATCAGGTGGTAGTGTTGGAGAGGTCTGGAGCCTCGGGTAGCGGACAGTGGCAGGCGGTGCCCTCATTGCCGCCAGGGAGCAGGGCAGGCAGCCGTGTTATCCTCTGTCGGTGTCCGCGAACGCGTGGTCGGATCGCCGGTTTCTGAAAAACAGCCCATACGTCAGACCCTGCTTTCATGTTCTGGTGCGATCAGCGATTGCAACTCACGATTGACGGTCCTGGTACCAGTCGGAGCCTGGTGATACCGCGCCCCTATGCGCGGATCGGAGCAGACGAGTCGGCAGACGTAGTGTTGCCACACGAAGCGACCGGTGGGCGCCGCTGGTACCTGCACGCAACCGGTAATGGTGTCTATTGCGTGGAATTGGGGAAGTCCGTCAAGCCGACGCGCCGCCGAGGACGCTGGGTCACACCAACCCAGGAGCTAGAGCTCGGCACCCACTCGTTGTACGTCAAATCCGTTTCTGGAAACGGCGGTCCAGATGCTGCGGGAAAAGCGTCGGGGCAACTGGCTGGGGATCAACCGGAAACTACCGAGAAGCCGGTCGTCCAGTTTGTGTCCGGAACGCAGTCTCCGCGTCGCCGACAACTGGGCAGGCTAACGATTGTCGGAAACGATCGTCCCAGTCATCTTCGTATCGACGACGCGGAGTTAGAGGCAGCGCATTGTGTGTTGTATTGGTCGGCGGACTCTCTGTGGGTGGTAGATTTACTGAGCAGCGGGGGCACCTGGCGAGACGGTACGCGATACGAGGTGACTTCGCTCTCGCGGGGAGACTCGATTCAGATCGGCGAGACCTCACTCACCTTACTGGGTACCATGGCGCGGCCGGAGCGTAGCGATTCCGAACCGGTATTGGAGCATCCGGACGACGAGTCTGACTCGAACAGCGAACTCCGCTTGCAGGAATTAGCGACACGCGAGGTTCAGGTCAAACGCGAGGAACGGTTGCTGGAAAAATTACGGTCCCGGGAGGAAAGGCTGCAAGCGAGACAACAGCAGCGCGCCGCTGCCTGGAACGTGCAACGTGCCGAGCAAGGACGCGCGTTGGAAACCCGCGCACACGAGCTTGATGCGCGCGAAGCCGAGCTGCAGCAACGAGAGACTGAGTTGGTTCGCCGGCAGCAGCAGCCCAACCATCCGCCGCCGAAACGTGAGAAGCCGCCAGCCGCCGTGGAAGATCGTAGTGCGGCATCAGGGGATGCGTTACCAGTCAATGAATTGCAGGCATGGCGTTTACAGCGAATGGACTCGCCACCGGCGGAGCTCCCGCCGGGCCAAACGCGTGAGGAGGGGCAGGATTCCAGGATTCGAGACATTGCAACCAAACCAGTGGTACCGGATCCTCGACCGGCGTCTGGTGAGGGGAGGTTCGTGCGGGCCGGAGTGCCGGTGGCTGTCAGCGTGACGGTGGCATTGGCAACGTGGCCCTTGATCGCAGCGCACGGCGAAACACTCTGGTATCGCGCAGAATATCAGCTGTTTCCACTGGCGGTGGTGTTCGCGATGTTGCTTTTCTGGTTGCGTTGTCCGACCTCGAAAGACACCGGTGTGGCAGTCCGCTCGCGTNTGGAGAGCCCGTTGGCACTGGTTACGGTGTTGTTGTTGTTTGCNGGCGTGGCGNTGCCATCCCCTGAACTTGCCGTCGCTGGTNCGCTGGGTATGTCAGGTGTTTTGCTGCTGCGTGCTGCCGGCCGTGCGGCACTCGCGGCNTGGGCACTGCCGTGGATGTTGTTGTGGCTGGTGATTCCGTTGCCACANGGTTGGGATTTGCGTTTACAGATTGGTTTTGAAACACTGGTGGGNCGNCTGGCGGATTTCGGTTTGCAGCTCGTGGCTGGTGGCGCCNTCGTACCGACAGACCANGCNCTGCTGGANATGGCCTGTACCAGTTGGACGGCACCCATGTTATCGATCGCGGTNGGCGTCTTTCTGGTACTCCGTCGACCNCGCCANTGGCTTCCGCGGACACTCCTGCTGGCAGCGGTCATTCCATTTACCGTGCTGGTCAGTGTGCTTGTGGTGTTTCTGGAGCGGTGGGAGTACGCGGTTGCGGGTGATAGCAGGCCGCTGTTGTTAGTGGGCAGCGCGGTAGGCTTGTTTGCCGTGGATGCCTCCCTGGGTGTCTTGCTGCGGCGTCGTGCCAGACAGGACCGATTGGATTCCGCTACCGCTTCGCCTGAGGTAGCGGAACTCGTGGTTGTCGACCGCGGCGTGGCGCGGCACTGGTGGCTGACGGTGCCTGTGTTACTGGTATTAGCCGGCTTCCAATCCGTCTTGCGGTGGCAGCCTGAATTCGTTTTGTCACGGGATTACGCCCGGCAAGGCGGAGCGTTTCCTCATGCCGCCTGGAAACAGGGGACCTTGCCGAGGCTGCAATGGCAGGGTGAGGCAATCGAGCCGGGCCCTGTGCAAGTCGTCGCGAGTGGTTTTTCCCAACTGCAGTCCTATCATTGGCGGATTGAGGCTCCCGAGTTCGAGATGCGTCTGGCGATTGAGCTGCCACTGGCGAATTGGCAGTCACCGACACCGGTGGCGGTCGGCTGGTTTGACGTGCCACCGTTACGCTGGTTGGACAGGGACAGGACAAAATCCGATGCCCTGGCGATGGCCTGTCGGAGTCCTGCGGGTGGTGACCATCATTACATGTTAGTGGCGGCCTTCAATGACGGCGGGGGTGTGGTGCCGATTCCTGCTGCCCCGCTGGACTCCTGGCGGTCGGAACTGGTGCAGATTCTGGACCGTAGTCTGTTGGCCCGTGTGGTCGGTTGGCCGGCAGCGACCTGTCGCCTGCGGTTGGAGTTTGCTTCGCAGCGAGAGCTGACGAGCGACGAACGGCAACGCGTGCTCGTTGAGTTTCAACGGTATGTCGCCTGGTTGCAACAGACGTTTTCGCGGCAACACGGTTCCGACTAACGCTTTTGGTTGATGGGCACGGTGACTTGATGGGCACGGTGACTTGATGGGCACGGTGACTTGATGGGCACGGTGACACCGTCAAGCGGCAGGTACCACTCTCACTACTGGTAATGTTCCGCCGGCAGAGTGGTGTTCGGTGTGGTATGCCACAACTGGAGCGGCAGCGGCTCGTCGCCTGCAGGGCAAGTGGAACAAACCAGAGTGAGGGCGAAGGGTGTGTGCTTCACGCCCGACGATCATACCGTACGGGGGTGGAACCGACCGACGCGCAAAGAACATGAGGGTGGTCGTGCCAATGGCATGCGCCGGATGGAGCGTGGCATCTTTCGTCCGGCAAGAGGTCGCGGTAACAGCGCCTGCTGCCCTCACCTTGTGACACCTGGGCACAGGATGTATGATCCCAATTCAGTTCTTGCCCGGTGTTTCTTACAAGGCTCTCGCCGGGTGTTTTGCGGATGTGGCGGAACTGGCAGACGCGCTGGGTTCAGGACCCAGTTCTCGTTAAGAGAGTGGAGGTTCGAATCCTCTCATCCGCACTCGCCTTAAACCCTTGCGTTTCCAGGCATGCGGCCGCCGCCGGTGCTTGGAAGTTCAGGAGTTCCCCTGTTGTCGAAGATCACAGACACGAAACGGTGGTTCGCATCGGGTTTGCTCCTTTGTGGTCTTGGCCAGCATGGCGTTGCGGTCGCGGATCCTCGCGTCACTGTCGAGCAACTCGCGAAAGCGACCTGGGAACGTGTCGAGGGGCCTGCCGAAAAAGCGTCGGTACTCGGGCCCGGCAGGCTGGGAGGCTGGCGTGGCGACTACGTCGGGTTTCCGTCCATCGAGTTCGATGGGAAAACCTATCGGATGTGGTTCGTTGGCGGCCAGAAGACCGACGACCCCCGCGCGCCCTACGGCTACTATGAACGAATAGGCCTTGCTACCAGCACCGATGGACTCAACTGGACGGTTGCGAACGAGGGCCAGCCGGTTTTAGACCTCGGCCCGAAGGGAAGTGTTGATGCGAAAGGCGTCACACACCCGTTTGTGATGTACGACGACGGTGTTTACCGGATGTGGTACTCGGCAATTGATGGGAACAACGCTGGTTCGCTTGGGCTTCGGCCCCGGCACGTACGTATTGAACGTATCTGTCTCGCGACGAGCCGGGACGGAATTAGATGGACTCGCGAAAACAGTGGCAAGCCGGTGCTGAATCTCAGTACCAGTCGCGACGCAATGGACACGATCCAGGTCGACTCGGTCTCCATCGTTAAACTCGATGGGATTTACAAGATGTGGTATGGCGGCTACAGCGGAGATCGCTTTCACCACAAGATCGGGTCGGCGGAGAGTCGGGACGGCGTCACTTGGAGTCGCACGCATGCTGGAAAGTGGGCCACAGGGCTCGCTGGGGACCACGACCAGCAACTTGGTCTCTCGGTCTATGGCGATGGTCGGAAGTATTACATGATGTACAGTCGCGGCCTCTGGCCGAAACGCGGCGGTGCCTTGTGGGTCCTGTCGGCAGCGACCAGCGAGAACGGTTTCGACTGGACATCGGTTAACGCTGGTCAGCCGGTGCTCAGCTTTCCTCCGCCAGAACGCCGCTTCGACTCCGCCGACGGACGGAAAAGCAACAACCACTCCTGCCACCCCACGAAGATCATCATCGAGGACGGCCGCGCGCGAGTCTGGTACGTTGGTGAAAGCAATGCGCCGAACCGAAAGCTCCCCACCGTACAGCACATTGGCCTCATGGAAGCGGCACTGAAAGACTGAGTCCGGCTCGTTCTGCCGATCGGACCAGAAAGACGCGGTCGCTTCCCGCACAATCCATCGTTGTGATCAGTTCAGGGTGTGCAACTCTACAATTGCAGCCCCTCCCGGTGCCAAACTCTCTTCATGACGACGTGCGCGCGACGGACAAAGAACTCTCTCAGACGGAGAGGGCGTCGGAAGTTGTTGCCAGAACGGCGAAAACGACAAATTCCGGGAGCTGCCACTCTCGGCGCCGTGCGTTAACTGGAATGGCGGCGAGAATTTCACGTTTTGAAAAGCTACACCGCTAGGACTCGAACGGTCTGTAAATCACTCGGGGAAAACAGCCTTTGTTGAAAAGGGTGGTGTAAATAGAGGCGCAATCGTCCGCGATCTTGCGACCCATGCTCCCGACCTCCAGATGGTGATAGACCGCTGGGACGCGTTGCCTGAGGACGTGCGTTCTAGCAACCTGTTCATCGGCCGAGCTGCCTGCGAGTGAGGGCAGGGGAGCCCCGCCGCCCCTCCTGCCGCCGGTGCGGGCCCGGTTGCTGCCACACGCTCTGCACGCCAGCCTTTATATTGGTGGCGCGTGGATACTCCAACCGAAGGAGCTGAACATGAAACGTTTGCTGGGGCTGCTACTGGTGCTGGGGATCGTCGGGGGTGGGGATGACGCGGCTCCTGCAGGGGAGAACGCCGAGCTGGCACGGATGCGGCAGGAAGCGAAGTGGCGACGGCGGCGCCTGATCTTCAATAACGACGGCAACGATCTATCGGCCGGGCCGCACGAGAACCCAGAACGCTTCCTTTCCGATCGCATCGTCCCGGCCCTGGGCACGCAGGTAGACACGGTCTTCTACTGTACGGGAGTGTCGACCCTCTTCCATCACGACACCCACGTCGCCGAGCGTTTCGACGATCTGCAAGAGCAAATGAATTTCAAACAACTCAGGCCGATCAACAGACACGCCAACATGCGTATGCTGCGCCGGGCCGGCGGTGACTCTCTGTCGTTGGTGACCCAGCGCGTGCATAAGGCGGGCTTGGAGGTATTCTGGACCCATCGCATCAACGACATCCATGATAGCTTCACCGACGCGGTCCTCTGTAACTGGAAACGCGAGAATCCGCAGTACATGATGGGCAAGCCGGAGGACATTCAACGGTATAAGGTCACCCATCCCCGACACATGTGGTCGACGCTCGACTTTGAGAATCCCGAGGTGCTGGATTACCTGTATCGGATCACCGAAGAGGTTTGCCAACGCTATGATGTCGACGGGATCGAACTCGACTACTTTCGGCACCCGTTGTTCTTCCGACCGAACCTGGAGTACAAACCGGCCACGCCTGCTCAGGTTGAGATCATGACCGATTTCCAGCGTCGCCAGCGCGAGATGGCCTATCGGGAAGGAAGCCGCCGGGGCCGCCCCATCCTCGTCGCCGCACACGTGCCCATGAGCCGGGAGAGGTGCCTGCACGTGGGAATCGACCTGGAACGCTGGCTGCGGGACGATCTTGTGGACATCCTGGTCATCGGCAGTGGGTACCAGCCTCTGAGTATGCCCTCGGGGGACCTGGTTAAGATTGGTCACCGGCACGATGTGCCGGTATATCCGAACATCAGCGCTTCGGGAATGCAGCAGTGGGGTAAGCGCATCGAGCCCTGGCGCGCGGCCGCCTCAAATATCTGGCGGGCCGGCGCCGACGGAATCAACCTTTTCAACTGGTTTCCCGCAGACTCCTTTGAACAGGATACGTTTGCCTTTCCTGATCAGGCCCAGGGGACCGACGGGAAAGTGGGGAAGAAACATCCCGTCTTGCTGACACTCGGCGATCCGAAAACGCTGGCCGGACTCGACAAAGTGTTCGGCATAGACAATGTCAAGGAAGACTACGGGTGTCTCGAGCAGGGGGTCGTACAGTCGCAGATCCTGCCCGTGGCGCTGGACTCCGCCGGCAAGCCGCGAGAGGTGAACCTGCCTGTCGGCGACGACCTTGCCACAGCGGCCGCGAACGGCAATCTGAAGAACGCGACCTTGCGTGTGCAGTTCGTTTCGCGCGCTCCTGGCGATGAGGTGGAATTGGTTTTCAACGGCGAGGTGGTGCCGCCAAACAGCGTGGTCTCGGAAGACGGCTGGGTTACGTATCGTCCCAGGCAGTACCGCGCCGGCGATAATAGCCTCTCCTTCCGGGTGACCGCGGCAGACCCGGCCAGAGAAAAGGAAGTCCGCGTACGCTCTGTGGAACTGCACGTGGCCTATCGATAGTCAAGTTGTAAGATTTTCGCCAAGACAAACGACAGAATTGGGTGATCATAGCGATTGACGAACTTCAGCCCGCTCTACCTCTGGGTCACTCAGGTCACCGACGCAGGGCATCGCCAAACTGAGAAAGGTGCTTCCGAACTGCAATATTGACAAATAGCCCTGCTGTCGGTGCGGGTCCAGTTGCTGGCCACACGCTGTGTACGCCAGCCTCAGGGCACAAGGCGAGTGTAAAACTTCTCGAATTTTACACACCCCAACTGAGAACAACGGACTCCAGGTACACTACGTGCGTCTGGATACGCTTGCCGAAGGAGCTGCACGTCAAACGTCTGCGGGGTCTGCTGCGCTTGTTTATGCCTAGAAATTCCGCAAACCAAAGCGGGCGTTATGGCGACGTGAAGTGAATCGTTTCTGTCTCAGTCACACCACGTCCTAAGGATCCGCCGTTGACCTTGTATTTCAAATGCCTCAGGCAGTATTCCGACTTCTATGGTCGGGCACGTCGCGCAGAATTCTGGACGTTCTGGATTGTCACTGGGATTGTGAATTCTATTCTCATTGACGCGCTAGACGCGGGAATCGCGCGTTACATCTTCCCTGTTGCGATTTTCTGTCCCTGGGTAGCTGTCGCAGTAAGGAGGCTACACGATACAGGCAGGTCAGGGTGGATCTTGCTACTTGCCTTGTCATGCATTGGTGTAATTCCTCTCTTCGTCTTCTTCATGGAACAAAGCCACGCTTCAAACCAATATGGTCCGACACCGGATGGCGTCGTAGGTCCCAAGCCGTGGAAGGACCTCTACTGACAAACGCCCTCTGTCGCATGATCCTCCGCCGCCCCTCCAACCGCCGGTGTGGGGCCGGTTGCCGGCGGCGGTGCGCTGTGCAATGTGGTTTGCCATTACAGCTTGAAATGCTAGCTTGATGTCTGGCATTCAGTGACGGATGTTCAACCGGTTGGAGAAGGAGCCCGGCCGAGGTGCCGACCTGGGCGGGGGCGCGTTTTTTGATCACGTTTCGCGGAGGGCGCGAAACGCTGCACTGGCTGGCGCTGAGCCAGGCCGTCCAGGAGCGGAACCTGCTGGAATTTTCTTCTGTCAGCCCATGGAATTGCCAGCTAACGCACGGTAACTAAGAGCATGGCTGCCCTTGAATCGACCGGTAATCTTTCAGCGACCACAAGGATCGAACCATGATCGAACTCCTCCGAAACCGACTCTGCGCTGTGATGACCTGGTTGGCCTGCCTTTTACTCCTGTCTGGGAGCGCGAATGCCGCGGAGCTAGGCCTGACGTTTTTTGGCTGGTCAGATCAACACGTCAAAACCAACGGGGATGTCTCGCATCTCGTGGCTGCAATCGACGCGATGAACGAACTGCCGGGAACACATTTCCCCAGGGCAATTGGCCAACAGGTGGGGCGACCCGCATTCGTTTTTGGTTGTGGCGATGTGACCGAATGGCCAACGCATGCGGCAGTTCGTGGCTATAGCAAGGTGATTACCGAGCGACTTAAGTTCCCCTGCTACGACATCATGGGTAATCATGATGACGGGGGCAAAGTTGCCAGTGACACCATGAAGAAGTGGATTATCAAACGCCACGGTGGTCTCTCCTACACCTTCGACCAGGGGGGAGTTCATTTCATTAGTCTCTTCTCTCAGTTCGATCCGAATGCGAAACCGGCCCAGCCCTTGACCAGAGAGTCGCTCGCTTTCCTGCGCAAGCAGCTGACAAGAACGTCGGCCGGTACACCAATTGTCGTCGCGACGCATCTTTGTTTTGACGCAATCACGAACCGGGATGAGTTGATTGACACCTTTGGCAAGGCCAACGTGATCCTCGTACTCGGCGGTCACTATCACAAGGCAACCGTTCATCGCTATCGCGGGTTTCAATTTGTGCAGTTCCCCTCACCACGGGATCAAACCGAAGTAACCGTGGTCCGCATTGCGCCAGACCGGCTCGTAGCAATCCCGTACGATCACGCCAGAAAACAATGGACTGACAACCGCGAAAAGATACTTGACGTGAAGATTCGAGGACCGGGGAAATAGCCGAGGCAGGATTCGGATCGAGTGCGCATACTTCGGGAAAAATAGCACTCGCACCGATCGCTAAGATGAGGAGATACGGACAAGGTGAATTCGCAGATGGCAAAATGCACGTTCCTGCCCGCGGAAACGGGAGCTCGTCGTGGCCGCGACCCGGAGTGTTAGAAACGAAGGTTCTGCGGGACGACGACGGCGGATAATCATCGGCACTAAGCAACGGCGGATAGGTCATCAGCCGCTGCGGTGAAGCCGATTAGAAAGCCCGCTGCGGAGCAATACACGTCCATGAGTTTCAGTCTACTTCACGGCGCGGGCAGATCCAGTGCGGTCGGTGCGTGTGAGCCGCTCCCTGAGCTCACGGAGGATAGAAAAATCAGAAGCGTCTCCGTCACCCTCGGTAGCAGCATCGACAATAGTTCGCTTGGCTTCGATGAGTTCATAAATGTCTGTGTCGATCGTGTTTTCTGCGAGCAGATACCAGGCGTTCACGCTGCTTTCCTGGGTAATACGATGGCAGCGGTCTTCTGCCTGGTCATGGGCAGCGGGTGTCCAATCGAGCTCAACGAAACAGACGTTGCTCGCGGCGGTGAGCGTGATGCCAACGCCGGCCGACCTGATGTTGCAGACGATGAGCTTTCTAGTGGGGTCTTCTTGGAACCTGTCGACCGCTTGCTGTCGTTCGACGGGAGAAGTGCTGCCACTGATTGAGTCCGCTGAAAACCGCGCGGCCAGCTCACCCAGGATTGTCTGGTGGTGTGCAAAAATAACCAACTTCTCGCCGCTCTCTAGGAAAGTCTCCACCCACTGCTGTACGGCATTCATTTTGCCGGCGGCAGCAAGTTGTTTGAGCTTTCCGATGCGCACCAATTGTTCCGCGCGCCGCGCCCGTTCAGCTGCGCTGTTTGCCCGTTCACGAACCCGTGCTTGCATCTCATCCACTGGGAGATGTGCGATGCTGGCCAAGAACACTTCATCTTTCGCAGCGTTCTCGCGAATCCACGCAATCAGTTTAGTTCGTGCGCGGCCATATTCGGAACGGTTTGTGATGTCGACCGGAACGATCGTTCGCTGTTTCGGCGGAAGTTCTGTGAGCACCTCAGCTTTGCGGCGGCGGATGTAGCAAGTCGCACGCAACCGTGTGTTTAGTTCTTCAAGGTT
>PBOG01000058.1 GCA_002724245.1 Planctomycetaceae bacterium | reverse complement strand
ACTTGCCTCATCGGGAGAGAGTGACTGGCTTGGACGTCCGATTGGGCCATGTAATGCAGCCACCTGACAGGGTGCGGATTGAACACCTGCGAGACACGTGATGAGCAACACTACCGATATTCTCAAGAGCTGCAGCGAACGGTTCATCGAGCCATTTCTCCGTAAACGAGCGCCGAACATGATTTGCTTGCCAGGCCGGCCAGCCAAGCTGATGCTGGAGCGGCCGGGACACTGCGGGTATGAGAAGAACATCGGACTGGATAAAACGCGAGTCATGAAAAAACTGGGCAATACAGGTAGTAGTGAGTGATCCTGTCATGTGCGGCCCCTGGGTCAAATCCAGGGGTATTCCGGTCCAGGCAATTGTTTTTCTTCAAGATGGCCTGCAGCTGGTCTCACAAAGGCTCCGATTTGGCTCTCCTCAAATCAATACATCAGTATCTTGGTCAACATAATGACAAATACAGCAATATCTGTTAGAAACAGTAGTTTGGGAACGATTCCTTGACTTTCGGATACCTGCTCTCATGGGGTTACCGGCCGCCGCGCACCCGTGGATCGCAGTTGCTGTCACAGTCACTGTGTTTGTCATCCTGCAAGTGCGTCGCGGTGTACCAACCGACCTGCTTTTCCTGACCGCGTTGTTAGTTGTGACCCTCACGGGCGTCATTTCCCCCCAGGAAGCGTTAGCTGGCTTCGCCAATCCCGCGCCGATTGCCATTGCCGGCTTGTTGATTGTGGCAGCCGGCTTGAGATCCAGCGGCGCGCTGGATCTGCTCGGCTCCCGGCTCCTGGGAAAAGCACGTACCGAACGCCAAGCCCTCTGGCGTCTGGCGCCCACATTACTCGTTGCATCCGCATTCACTCTCAACACGGCGCTCGTGGCGATGACTATGCCCGCCGTGATCGATTGGTGTCGACGACAAAACATCAGTCCATCGCGTCTGCTACTACCGCTGAGTTACCTGATCATCCTGGGCGGCGTATGTACCGTAATCGGCACCAGTACGACCCTGGTCGTCAACGGACTATTGCGCGAAGAACAGCAAAAACATAGCCAGGCCCTCGTAGCACCGAGCGAAACACGGCCCCTCAGGGAACCAGACGTAAAGTGGTCGTCTGCATTCCTCGACCGCATGCGTCCCATCGAGCTGTTTGAACTAGGCCTGGTAGGACTGCCATGCGCACTGGCTGGAACCGCAGTACTGCTGGTCATTGCCCCCAAACTGCTCCCTAAACGCATTGATATTGTCGAACAGATGGGCGAACAAAGACGCGAGTATCTAGTAGAACTACAAGTACAGCCGACATGTCCCTTGATTGGCCAGACTATCGAAGAAGCCGGCTTGCGACATCTCCCTGGGTTGTTCCTGGTCGAGATTGACCGGGCAGGCGAGGTGCTGACTCCTGCGGCGCCACGTGACGTGATCCGTGCGCAAGACCAGCTCGTCTTCACAGGCATTGTCAGTACGATTGTTGACCTGGAGAAAATTCCTGGCCTGGTTGCTGTTTCAGAAACCGCATCCGAAGCTGCCACAACGCGTGAGCAGAGAAACTTGATCGAAGTGGTGCTGTCACACACCTCCCCCTTGATTCACTCAACAGTCCGGGAAGCTCAATTTCGTCAACGTTACAATGCTGCGGTTGTGGCGGTTCACCGCAATGGCGACCGGCTGACGAATAAGATCGGCAACATTCTGCTGGAACCCGGCGATACGCTGCTGCTGCAAACCGGTGGTGACTTTGTCCACACCTATCGCAACAGCACTGATTTTTATCTGATTAGTCGCGTCGAGGGGACAGAGCCGAGGCGACACCACAAACTGCCCATCGCCATCGGCCTGTTCGCTCTCGGCATGGCCTGGATCATTCTAGGTGGCTGGTGGCAGGCAACCGCCCCGGGCAGCTTTGCGACCCCCGGTATCGCTGCCTTGACGATCGCGGCATTGATGGTACTCACGCGCTGCTTACGCATGGCCGAAGCCCGTGCAGCACTCGATCTGCAAGTCTTGTTGACGATCGTTGCTGCCCTGGGACTCGGCCGCGCATTGCTCACGAGTGGTGCTGCGCATCGGATTGCCGCTAGCCTCGTGGACCTGGTCGGCGCTGAACATCCGCTGTTACTGCTGCTGACCATTTACGTATTGGGGCTGGTATTCACCGAAATGGTTACCAACAACGCAGTCGCCGCGATCCTGCTACCGATCGCGCTCGCTGTTGCCTGGACCGGCGACCTGGATCCTCGCCCCTTTATCATCGCGATTACCCTGGCCGCATCGCTTTCGTTCATCACACCCATTGGCTACCAGACGAATCTGATGGTGATGGGACCAGGAGGCTACCGGCCTGGTGATTACTTGAAATGCGGACTTCCCCTGGCGGTCATCGTAGGCATCACAGCCCTAGCGCTAATTCCCTGGTGGTGGCCCCTCCGCTCCATCTAAGGCAGCGATCGGGCAGGTGTCGATGAAATCAGAATCCAAGCGTTCAAGATTGTGGTGAGCCCTGGTCATCCGTGCGAACGTCATCCGCGGTGCCATCGGTCGCGGTCGGCGCGTTGGTTTCCACTTTGGCCTGCTGGCGCTCAGTGGAATCACCGGCGAGTGAACTCGACCGCGGACTGGACGTCGCCGAGCGTTTCTTTTTCGCAGCCCGCCTCCCGGCGAGTTGCACCCGGGCATTCCTGATTTTCTCGAAATCAAACGGAATCGGTTCGCGGCGGGCAAACGGCTCGACCGCATGCGCCACTTCCTGAGCGGTGGAATAACGCCGCTCTGGTTGCTTGGCCATCATCCGTTCCACCACCTTCACAACAGCTTCAGGAACTTCTGGACTAAACTGAGCAATCGGCAGAGGCTTCTTCTTCCGGTGGCCCATAATTTTCTGACCGTTACGCGAATACGGAAACGGCAATTTTCCCGTCAGCATGAAATAAAAGGTACATCCCAAGCTGTAAATATCGACCCGGCGGTCCACCTCATAACTGTTGATCGTCTGCTCTGGTGCCACGTAATCCGCGGTGCCCACGCGGTCCTGGCCAAATATCATCGCCATCGAGAACTCTTCGTCATTCTCATCCAACATGGCCAGGCCAAAATCGAGCACCTTGACGGTTCCGTTGGTCCGCAACAACAGGTTTTCGGGTTTTACATCTCGATGAATCAAGTCGACACCGTGCGCATACTCTAACGCCTCGGCAGCCTGTTGAATCACATCGCATACCTGTTCCCAGGAGATTTTTCCGGCCACCGAAAACCACTCCAACGGAGTGACTCCTTGCACCAACTCCATCACCATGTAGGAGAATACACCGTAACGATCTTCCGATTGATTCAAGGCCAGCGTGCGCAAGATATTCGGATGCTTCAGCCGTAAACCGGCCTCCGCTTCCAACTGCAAACGCACGACCATCCCGGCATCATTGCGCCGTTCCTTGGAAAGCACCTTAAGCGCGACAGGCCAATCCGAACCGATTTCTCGGGCCGAATAAACACAGCCCATGCCACCCGACCCCAGGACATCGAACACACGAAAGTTGTCAATGACGAGGCTGCGGATTCGACCATTGAGAACCCTTTCAGCCTGAAACTTCGTGATCACGCCATGCTGGACCAGCTGTTTTGCGACGTTGATCGTTGAGGATTCTGCCTGCAGACCATGCTCCCAAACGACTGGGTCCAGAACACTCTCAGAAACTACCTCGCTCTCCACGAGAAGTTTGAGAAAGTCATCGGTAGCCATGAGATCAGGCATCGCAAAGCACCGCTTTGTCGCACGGCATGATGAGGTGGCGAGTTACTTCTGAGTGTATCGAAAGCTGACGGAATGTGAATCCTGCAGGACGGCAATTGCCATCAATCAAAGGTGTCTCGCCACCGGCCAGAGCGCCTCTGACGATTATTCGCAAGCTCTGACAGACGCCCACTTCAAGGGTTCCCATGAACCCCCAAAGAAGGGGCCTGGGTGTGATTTCAGGTACCTGGCAGGAATTCCCCCTCCGGGTTAGCTGTGATGGGCATCCGTTCCGCACACCAACTGCGCGAAACAGCCTGTCCTGGTTACGCCGGTTCTGTTTTCGGTATCCTACTGCGAGCATTCCTCTGATTCGTGCCGCCGCTGAATTGTCGACCACCAGGTCCGCAACTGCAGGGCACACCCTTTCGGAAAGCACCTGTACTCACCATGAACATCTATCATCACGATCGTTTTGCCGAACCGACGCAACCCGCGCCACGCATCGAAACCAAGCACCGGCGCATTCAGACCCCGATTCCGGCACCCCAGACACGTGATGTGCTCGAGGCAAATCGGCGACTGTTTCCCCGGGTAAACTGCTATCAACCGCCGATTATCTGGGAACGCGCCGAAGACTACCAGGTCTTCGATGCCGCCGACAACTGTTGGATCGACTTCAGTTCAACTGCCGTCATGACCAACGCAGGACACGCCCATCCGGCCATCCGGCAGGCGTTGGAAACCCAGGCGCGGGAAGGCATGCTGGCACAATTCAGCTTTCCTTCCGAACAACGCGTGCGACTCGCCGAACGCATACTCAATATCTGTCCGCCGGGTATGGAAAAAGTCTATTTCTGGACAACCGGCTCGGAAGCGATCGAGTCGGCGTTGCGGCTCGTTCGCACGTGGGGCCAACAGCGCGACCCGAAAAAAACTCACGTACTGACGCATCGGGGCGATTTCCACGGCATCACACTCGGTGCCACACAATTGTCGGGGGCCGCTGCCAGCAAAGACTGGCTGGTCAGTCCAGATCAACACATCCACCACCTGCCATTCCCTGGACCGCCCGATTACCCTGATCTGGCCGACCCAGTGACCCTGTTGGAGACGGGTTTAGCGCAACTGGAAGAACACGGCATTGCCGGTAGCCAGATCGCCGGCGTGTTTCTGGAAACCATGCAAGGCTGGGGTGCGCTTTCCTATCCGGTCGCTTACCTAAAACGTTTGCGACAATGGGCAGATCAGCACCAGGTGTTGCTGGTATTCGACGAAATTCAAACCGGCTTCGGACGCACTGGGCGCTGGTTCGGCCACCAACACTACGGCGTACGCCCCGACCTGTTGTGTGTCGGCAAGGGACTCTCCAGCAGTCTTCCGCTGGCAGCGGTGATCGGACCGGCCTCAGTACTGGACGTATTGAGCCCCGGAGCCGTGACCACAACGCATGCAGCCCATCCCGTCTCCTGTGCAGCCGCACTCGCCAACCTCGAGGTGCTCGAGCAACAGAACCTGATTGACGAAGCAGATCGTAAAGGGCAGCTGGTGGGGCAGGACCTGGCACGTCTCCAGCGACGTTTTCCCGACCAGATTGCCCGTGTCGAAGGACGCGGCCTGCTGTGGGCGTTACATCTCTGTAACCCGTCCACGGGAGAAGCAGATGACCGCCTGGCAGCGGACTGGACCTGGTCCGCCGTACGCCATGGCGTCATGGTCTTTCATACAATGCGTCCCACTCTCAAGATCTGCCCGCCGTTGACGATCCCGGACAGCGCATTGCACGAAGGCATCGAGACGTTAGCTACCGCGTTGCAGTCGCTAGTCGCACAGTCACCGTAAAGTGACCTGACAAATCAGGAAAGTTTATTTTCAAACCGGCGACAACGAGCAGCCAGCGGAAGATCACAAACCTGCCTGGCCTAAGGCAGCAACCGCTCCCGCACGTTGCGGAGCAGTTGACGCAATTGCCCCGACGCAGCGCGACGCCGTCCCCAGCGATTGCGTGAAAAGAGCGAGTTCGCCCGTCGCCGCGGCACCGTGAGCGGCCGGCTGCCGATTCCGTACAGGTGGCCAACGGTGCGGATGACCAACAAACCGTCCGTAATTGCTGGCGTTGTCATACAGATCTCACCCATCTGATTTTCCGCCAACAAGGCAAACTTGGGGCCTGCTTGAACTACAAAGACTCCTCCTTCTTCACTGGTGAAGTAGAGCTTTTCATCCGCCGCAACCGCAGACGCTGTAAATCCAACTCCACCGGCCAGCCGCTGCCGGTACAGGCGTTTGCCGGTGCGAACTTCATAACAACTCAATACACCGTTGTTTTTGCAGGCGTACAAGTAGTCACCGTAGACGATCGGTGTCTGCATATAGATCCCGTCGCGCGGTAGTGACCAGGCGATGTACGGCGACGTGGCAGTCGGTTCGGCGGGTGAAATGTCACCTTGTGCGCCCGCTCGAATCGCCCGCAACGGCGCCGGACCACCATGGGCACTACTGAGAATGATCAGATCACCGGAAGTGATCGGTGTGCAAACAGGAATATCTCCACCTCCACTTAATCGCCAAAGTTCGCGCCCCGTCAAAGGGTCGTAGCCTCCCGCATGACGATAACCATTGACCAGCAACTCGGTCCGCGACGCACTCTCAAAAATCGTGGGAGTACTCCATGTAGGAACATCCTGGCGAGGACTCCGCCACAACTCACGACCGTCGCGCACATCAAAGGCAGCCAGATACGAATTGCGTTGGACGTCGCACTGCAAAATGACACGTCCCTGGAAGAGAATCGGTGAACTGCCAAATCCCCACTGCGCTGCAGGGACCACATAGTAACCGGAGTCCAGCAGGCCCAAGTCCCGCTGCCACAGCTGGTTACCTGCCAGGTCATAACAGTAGAGTCCCTCGGACCCCAAGGAGACGACCAAATGTGTCCCATCGGTCGCTGGTGTGGCATTCGCGTGGGTCGCCTTGGTATGCCGCTTGATGCGTGGCACGCCTCGATGCAGAGTCCGTTCCCACAGTACCTGACCAGTGTACTTGCAAAAACTGTAGAGTTTCCAGACATGAACCGTGTCATCCTCGACAGAAGCAATGTCACCATAGAGGCCAACCCGTAAACCGGCATCAGCCACACCACTGATCGCGGTCACCACATAAATCGCATCGCCACAAATAATCGGGCTGGCGTGCCCCAGACCAGGAACTTTGGTCTTCCAGACAACGTGCTTTCCCGACTCGATATCCCAGTCTGCAGGAATTCCAGCTTCCCGGACCTGGCCCGCTGCACGGTAGCCGCGAAACTGTGGCCAATCGCCACTCGGATTCATGTCGTCAGCCAACGCAATGGACCACGCATCGCCACTCACCACGATCAGCACCAACAGACTGCAACGTAACATCGAAACCATCTCCTCACACCGAATCACACTGGCCCATTAACCACAGCCGAAACATCTGCCTATTGTAACTCGACGGGCAGGAGCGCCATCACCACCGTACGGCGGCAGAGTGGATCCCGCTTGTGGGCTGTGCCGAGCATCAGCCCTGGCCGGTCAAACCTTATCCGTTGGGTCACCTGCGGACTCGTACACCATGGGCTTGAACTGACAACCATCAACAAACATCTCAAAAAACTGCGGTGTCGTCTCCAATTCAACATGCTCGACACGCTTCAATAGATCGAGTAGTTCCTGACGCTTGGGTACCGAAATCAACAGCTGACGAGCCCCTTCCAAGGCTGCATTGCCAAGTCGCACAATGCGATCTTGCGGAACGGGCGCCAGGAATCCGATCTCGGCAGCCGCCGCGACATTGATGTAGTTGGCAAAGCCACCCGCCAGGTAGAGGCAATCGATTTCCTCGGGGCGGATGCCCAGGTGCTGCAACAGAATGACTTGACCGCAGTAATTTGCCGCCTTGGCCTGAGCTAGTTGGCTGGCATCCTCGCGACTCAACGTAAGCGGAGGATCAGCAACGATCGTCAGCTCCCGCTGCTTGTCGGGGAAAACACCCTTCTCCGTCATCCATTTGGACCGCCGCAACTCAGCCAACAGGTCGATCAGTCCGGAACCACAAAAACCTTGTGGTGCCACACCACCAATTGTGGAGTAATGAAATCCCTCCGCATCGCGACGAATGGACTCAATCGCTCCCTCACAGGCAGGCATACCAAAGCGGACCAAGCCGCCTTCAAATGCGGGACCGGCTGGACACGACGCTGCCAGCAAACGTCCACCGTGTCCGATGATCACTTCGGTATTGGTACCGATGTCAACCAACATGAAGCTACCACGCTGGTTCGCCACATCCAGTGCCAACAAGTCGGCTGCTACATCACCCCCTAAATGGCTCGCCACCAATGGAGCCCCATAAACGCTGGCATTGCGGTTCATGCTGATTCCCAGCTGGCGCGCCGAGCATTCACGAACATTGTTCGAGCGCTCTCCGGCAAGCTGTTCCAGCTCAATGTCCGATTTGTAGGGACGCTGGCCGATCGCTTCCACGTCCTGTCCAAAAAACAACTCGCGCATGGTCGAATTGCCGACCACCACCAGGTCATAGATCTGGTGGCGGCTCACATCCAACTCAGCGCACATCCGGCGGATTTCAAGATTGAGCGTGTTAATCATCGCCCGATGTAATTCGCCGGGACCGATCTGCGAGTCGTAGTGAATGCGGCTGATAACATCGCTACCACCGAATCGCTGCGGGTTCTCGAAATGCGCCTGGTAGAGTGAAACACCCGACTCCAAGTCAACCAATTCAGCGACAGCAGTACTGGTTCCCACGTCCAGACCAATTCCCAGAATACGTCCGCGATAGCGGTCCACTTCGGCCGTGCCATTGACCACGTGATCCCCCACACGGCGCACGCATGGATCGAGCGGCACTGGCAATTCGGTCTTGCTAGACAGCACTTGAGCCGCCCGACGCAAGAGGGCAAACTCGACGTCCTGCCCGTCGCGGCAGACGCAAGCCTGGCAAGCCAGACGGTACCCATCGCGCAAGAATGCTTCCGCCTCGGTAGCCGTTGATAACGCAGCGGCGCCCTCACGGATCTCGACAACGCATTCATGACAAGTTCCCATGCGACCACATGAACTGGGAACTTCAAGTTCCAAGACATCAGCGTGATCGAAAAGCGTTTTGTCAATCTGCACAGCGCAGTTTCGATCGCCAGAAGAAACAGAGGTCATCGCAGGAGACTCCTGGCCCAATCGACACGGCGGTGGTGTGCTGTATTACAGCGTCTGTTCACCCAGTGCCCCCGGCTCCCAGGCGTGGCGGTAATCCAACTGTTCATCGCCACGACACGCAGGCAATCCGCATTCAGAATCAATCACGCGTTGATTCCGGCAACCGAACTGCGCCGTACACAAATCCAAGCGATTCTTGTAGGGACATCGAGAAAGTGCCTGGTGCTCAGCGTGGTTCGCCAACTGTGAAAAAATCTCGCTGATCCGATCAATCCGCTCGGCGAATTCCTCTTGGTCGATCTTTTCCATTGCCAGCACTCCTCGTTCAGTTACCAGGCAGCGACTACCCGACGCGGCACAACTGCTGAGCCGGGCCGCGGCGCGCTTGGGCACTGTCAGCCTGAAACTAAAACCCGTCTGAAACTCAAACCTGTGTCACTCGGAAGCACTAATCAGCTGCTTGGCCAGCTCGACACACTCTACCGCGTTATCGCCGTAGCCATCCGCCCCCATGTCGTCAGCAAAGTCGCGCGTGACAGGTGCACCACCCACCATGAATCGAACATCGTCGCGCAAATCAGCATCTATGAAAGCTTCAATCGTCTTACCCATATTTGGCATCGTCGTCGTCAACAGGGCAGACATTCCGACCAGTGTCGCGTCATGCTCTTCAACTGCATCGATAAAATCATCCGCAGAGGTATCCACACCCAAATCGACAACCTCAAAACCCGCGCCACTGAGCATCATAATGCACAGATTTTTGCCGATGTCATGCAGGTCTCCCTTGACGGTCCCCATGATGACTTTACCGATCGGCTCGATTCCCGACGCGGAGAGAATCGGCTCAATGTGTTTCATGCCTGCCTTCATGGCCCGTGCACACGCCAGCACCTCGGGCACGAAGATAAAATTCTCGCGGAACTTGATCCCTACCAGGGCCATGCCTGCGATCAATCCATCATCCATAATCTCCAGTGCACCGATCTCCTGCTCCAGCGCCTGAGCAGTCAAACGATCGGAGACGAGATGGTCTCCCTCAATAATTGCAGCGGCGAGCTCCAGCAACAGGGGCTTTGCCGGCGCGTAGAGGTTGATCAGATGCCGTTTTTCATGGTCCCTTTCCACAAATTCCTCGAGTTCCTGACGAATGAACTCGTTGGGAATCTCCTCGATGTGCGCCATATCCTTTTTCTCCGCAGGTTCTTCAGTTCATTGAAGATAACGCGCAATGACAATCATTCGTACCCAGCTTGACGACAAGCTTCGACAAAAGCACGCACATGTTCCGCAGAAGTACCGCAGCATCCGCCCACAATATTGGCGCCCGCTGCAACCACGCGAGGAATACAGTCGGCCATCATCTCTGGAGTGTCCGGGTAGACAATTTGTCCCGACTCGATACGTGGAATTCCCGCATTGATGTGGGTCAAAATGGGTGTTCCAGTCGCCGCACGCATGTCTGCAATGATCTCGATCATGTGCTCGATCGCGATTCCACAATTCGAACCGACCAGATCGGCGCCCGCGGCAGCCAGCTGTTCAGCAGCACCCGCCGGGGTGATTCCCATCATCGTAAAAAAACCACGCGGACCTTTGTCAAAGCACATCGTCGCGACAACCGGCAAACCAGAAACTGCTTTGGCAGCCCGAATGGCCAACGTACATTCCGCCAGATCGCTCATTGTTTCTATACAAAACGCATCCACACCACCGGCTGCCAGGCCGCGTGCCTGTTCGGCAAACACATCATACATCTCCGCTTCAGTTGCGGTCCCGTTGGGCTCCAGGAACTCACCCGTCGGGCCGATCGAACCCAGTACAAAACGGCCTGGCGGGGCCACCGACCGGGCCAACTCTGCACCCAACCGGTTGAGTTCTTCGACACGTTCCCCAAATCCATACTTGGCCAGCATATAGCGACTGCCCCCAAAGGAGTTGGTTTCCACCATCTGAGAACCAGCCTCAAAATAGGCTGCCGCCATGCCGCGAACGACCTCTGGTGCATCCGCGTTCAACACCTCAGGGCAACCCCCGGCTTCCAGACCATGCTGTTGGAGATAAGTGCCAGTAGCGCCGTCTGAAATCAGCACACGGCCCTGTTGAATCTGTTCGAGAAAATCACTCATCGGCATCGTTACACTTTTACAGAATCAAGGGATGTCATAGAGAGCCAGACAGGTCAATCGTAGTAGCATCAGAAACGGCACAATCAATGGGCTTATCAATGCGTTGCGGAGCGCTCAACGCTATCCTGTCGACTCCCGGTTCTGATGCCATTGGGCCACCGCCTGAGGGATCGCTTTGAGGTTTTCAATCGATGTTTGAAGTGGAATCGCGCACTCCGGGCCGATCAGAGAAACCTGGGCCTCCAGATTCGCTTCGACTTCGCGCTGGACATCTTCAGGATCCTTGGCGAACAACGTCTCCGGATTATTAATATTGCCGACCAGCGCGATCCGATTGTCAACAATCTTCATCGATTCAGTCGGTTGATTCTTCGAATCAAAATGAAAAGCTGCCATCCCAGTCTGCGCAATGTCTCCCATGCGATCGACCGTCCGGCCGCAGATGTGAAGGATCAGGGGAATCGGAATCTCATCGACGAACTCCGTGTGCATGTCGCGCAAGAAGTCACGGTAGTACTGTCCACTCACGAGGTCGCCAGTGGCATGATCGGGCAAAGTCAACGCGTCAGCGCCGGCCTCGATTTGCGCCCTACCAAAATCGACTGTGATCTTGCGCATACGATCCAGGCAGAGCTTGGTCTTGCCAGGGTCGTCAAGCGACATCAAGAGAAACTTTTCCACTCCGAAACAGTGGTACCCCATCGTCCAGGGCCCCATGGTCTTGCCGATAATGGCAACTTCGTCTCCAAATTCCTTGCGGAGTCTTTCAATCGCCTGTAATACGCAGCGGATATCGGGATGCGTCAAAAAATCATCGGGAATACGAACATCATCCGGCTCCGACCAGATCGGCCTGCTCATACGAACCGTCGGCCAATTGTCTTTGCCTTCCCATTGCATTTCGCATCCTAAGGCAGAGGACTCCTGGACAATCGAAAAGACGGGCATGATCGAATCGAATCCGAGTTCGGTATAACTGGTGGCCGCCAGGCGGGCCATCTTCTCAGCGTCTCGATTCGCTTCCGGAAAATGCGCATCGACCAGGTCCATCAGTTCCACCGTCGCGACCGAAGTTGGATTGCAGACGGGCGTCCTGTCGACCGGCTCACGCATCAGACCCGCCAGCACACGCTGGCGACTGTTCATTGAAATCGGTTGAGATTGTGTTGCCATCATCGTGCTTCGCCGCACTTCCGTGCTGCGCGTCCTGGCTGTGCGAATGTTCCCGATTACTGTTTCCAGAAATGACTGATGCCAAAACAAACGCAGCTAAAGTTGTTGACTTGGCGCCGCAAGCACACCCCGCGACACAGCTGCCTCATCTTCACGCATTGTCGAACGGACATTCTGAGCTCGAAACAACAGTAGCCCCAGCAATCTATCGTGAGCGGCTCCACACCGAAACCGGACACGGTAATCGTCCCCCTCTACGGGCTCCATTTCGCAGAGTTTCAGGTAGCCCCGTGCCACCGCCTGGCGACGACGCTGAGCGGCAGGTGTGTCTGCCTCCGCATCGATCCGGTATTCGCCATTTCCGACTGGAACCACGATAATCTGGCACTCCGCTTTCTTGTCCATCCGCGATAATGGATAACATTCCATCGGTTCTTCATTGGATTTCTTGCAGATATCCAGAAAGGCCCTTTTGAGCGCCCGCTCATGGCCACAACTACAGGGAAACGCCCGCTGGGCAGGTGTCCCGGGCACCCGCTCCAACCCGGCCAAATCGCCCAGTGCCTGGGACACAAAAGCCACACGTTCAGCCGCCCCCACTGCGGTACTGTAGGTGTGGACCAGAAACTGCACGGGAAACGCCCCATCAGCGCCAGCAGGCGGCACCGCTTGCCTGTCCGGCAAAGTCGCAGGCTCGACGGCCAATGGCTGGCGGTACAAACCAAGTGAAATATCGTGGCAATGGGGATCGGCGGAACAAAGTTCCAGCCGTCTTCCCAGATCCAAGGTACGTCCCATTGTGTCCACCTCTACTCTTTTCCGGTATGAAACGATTGTTGCCGGCATCTGCGGTCAGGGTGGTTGTCACCCGTGTCACGGCCACGTGGCGCGACAAATCGTTCCATCTAGTATTGAATGCCATGCCAATTCCGTCGATACCACCCCTCAGGAACACCAGAGTCCGAGATTTTCGCATCAGAACTGAACGCGGCGACCACGATTTGCACCCCGCAGCAGGATGACAAGTTAACAAACCCCGTTGTGGTGTTGTCGGTCACGATGTGTATGATGTGGTCTTGCCCTCGACTTCTAATGACCCGTGCTGTTTGCGGAGCCCCTGAATGATCGATCAAGTTACGGACGCCCCAGCAAAACCGTCCGATTTTGAGTTTTCACGGTACCACATCGACCTGACGACAGCGACCGTCCGCAGCGAGCGGGTTCGCTGTGAGGATCTGGATGACGTCCTGGGTGGAATTGCCCGTGGCTTCAAATCATTAGAGCAATGCCCCGTACGGGACGCCTACGATCCTCAAGCCGTCTTGTTGATGACGCTGGGCATCCTCAGCGGAACGCAATTCATGACCGGTCTGCGGACCTACTTCCTGGCTTACTCACCGCTGAAACGTTCGCGCACCGGGCTGCCGTCCGTCATGTGGTCCGCAGGCAGCGGAAAATTCGGCACCAAAATGCGTTACCTGGGTGTTGATGAAATCGTTATGACTGGACGCAGTGAGAGTCCGGTACTGTTACACATCACGTCCGACCCCGATGACGAAACTGCCCAGCCGCAGTTTCATTTTGAAGATGCCAGTTCTCTGGTCGGTCGCAGAGTCAACGACAAGATCCAGACGTTGCACGAACAATACAGTCCCCATGCGCATTACGCCGTGATTGGACCGGCCGGTGAAAACTACTCAGCGGCCCGTTATGCAGCGATTGCGTTGTCAACCGAAAACCAGCTCAAGAGCGGTGACCCGAAACCACGTTTCTGCGGGCGTGGTGGGATGGGCGGCATCATGGGCTCCAAGAATTTGCTGGCGATTGTGGCAAACGTCAAAGATGGCCGGGCAGCGTCTGCCGGAAACTTCAAAGACCTCAATAAAGAGGTCGCCCGCGGACCGGGAAGTGCGCGATTTCGTGACGATGCCACCGAAGGATTGGGCGGCACGTGGGCGAATTATGTCGCATTGAATGACCAGCATGCGCTGCCAGAACGTAATTTCGCCCCTACCGGCACTGACGTTTCCGTGCCCTTGTATCGGAAACACGTGCAGGAAACTGGCAACTACGTCATCAAAGACGAGTCGTGCTATCGCTGCGGTATCAAGTGCCACAAGAATGTTTACGACATCGGAGACGACGGGAAAGCAGGAAAATTTCGGGCCAAGCTCGATTTCGAACCACTCAACCTGCTCTCCTCGAACCTGGGCATCTTTGATGTCGACCAGGCCTGTACGCTAGTCGAACTGGTCGACGAAATGGGACTGGATTCGATCTCGTGTGGCACGACGCTAAGCTACGCGATGGAATACAACGAACGCCACAAAGGCGATGGTCTGGCACGCGCCGAAGGTCCCTTTTATGGAGACTTTGACAGCGTCCACAAAGCGGTAATCGAAATTGGCGAAGGAAGACTCAACCTGCTTGGCCAGGGCGCCGATCGCATGTCCGAGGAATTGGGCGAACCCGAGTACGCAATGCAATGCAAGGGGCTGGAGCTTCCGGCCTACCTGCCACAAACAAATCCGGGCTATCCGTGGGCCTTGGCCGGTGGCCACATGTCGATGCGCACGTTCCTGCTACTGCTGTTTGAACGAGAAACCGGGATGGATTACTGGGTGGATGCCATCACGAATCCCGACAAGGGGCTGATTCCGCTCCGCGACGACGTCATTGGCATCTGTAAATTCGCCGCCATGAACCACGATCAGGTGGGCAGTGCCTTGTCGGAGTTGACAGGACTGGCTATCGACGCTGACACACTCCGCAGCTTGATTCTAAGGACGTTCCTGCGCGGTTACCGCCTGGAAAAATTGCAGGGTATGACAGCCGATGATTACCGCCTTCCCCGCGAGTCGCATCGGGAGTATCCCGAAATTGATCTGCCCTATTTCAACACCGAGGAGTTCTTCGCCGAACTCCAAGGCAAAGTGATTGCAACGTTCGATCAGTTACTGCAAGAACACGACCTCGGGCCGGATCCAGCGCCGGCACCGGCCTGAGACGCACTGCGATCGGCCGGGCTGACTAACCGCCCGATGCCAGAAACATGATCTCCAATTCGTCGTCCTCACCCAATGGCGTTGGACTCTGCACTGGTGTCGCCAGTACCGCACCGTTGTGGAACACGATCAGATGTGAAAGCAGCTGCCCCCCCCGGCCCAACAAGCGTTCCTGGAGCGACGGAAAACGATCGACCAGTTGCGTGATCGCCGCAGCCGACGTCGCTGCCTCCAGCTGCCATTCGTCAGAGCCGTCACAGTAACCGGCGAGTTCTTCGGGGATCTTGATTCGCATCGTGGCCTCGGCTGCTCTCACCAGGCGGCGTGCCAGGCGGATTCCAACCAGTCTGTCCGCTACCATCACTCCTGGCAACGGGGGCACACGCCAGGCAACAAGGCTGGGTACTGCTGTGCCCTGATTTTCACTTTCCAAAGCCGCTACGGGTCGACAGGTCCCGTTGTGGCAACCCGGCTACGAACTAGCAAACCTGTCGATGTCGATGCGGCACCCGGTACGACGGCGTTACCTCGGCTCCCACAACAACGTGTCGCTAAATGTCCCGTCATCGATCGACAAGCAGTGACGTCACTCTCGAGGTTGACCTGGCGAAGACACTCTGCCAAAGCAAAAGCAACGCGTGCAAACAGGCACATCACCACAACGTACTGGGCTGCAATTCACGACCCCGCAAGGGTGAACCTGCCGAGTCCAGTCCCGCTACCCACCCTGAGCGGACCTGACCTTTCTTTCAATCACTACAACGAGCACAATCGTCAGGATGAACCACGAACTTGCCCGCAGGACCGCTGCCAATGCAGACGTGCCCAAATAGAGTGCCAGAATTTCCAGGACCGCAAGCAAACCAAATTGAAATCAGGTGGGCGGTGAATCTAGCGCTGAACCAAACAGAAAGTTGGTGGGACACAACTGACGAAAACCATATCATGTCGCAATCTGGCCAACTTCGCATGCAACGTATCAGCCACGGTTTCGCGTGTCTCGACACAGGTACCAAAGCTTCGTTGATCGATGCAGGAACTTTTGTCAAAACCAGCGAAGATCGGCAGGGTCTCAAGATTGCCTGCAGCGAAGAAATTGCCTGGCGGCAGGGATTAATTGACCGCGTACAGCTACAACACATAGCTCAGCAGCTGAACAACCCTTACGGCGAATCTCTCAGCTCGCTGCCAGCCACCGTCTGAATTCAGCTTTCCTTTTTTTGCGATTGCGCATTCTATGTTTCAGCACGTGCTCGTAACCGGCGGCAGTGGGTTCATCGGTTCCAACCTGGTCCGTTTCTTGCTCTCCCAACGCCCCGATTATCAGATTACCAACCTGGACGCCCTGACCTATGCAGGCAACCCGGACAACCTGGCTGACGTCGCGCAGCACCCTAACTACCGATTCGTGCATGGCAATATCCTCGATCGAGCGCTCGTAGAATCGCTCTTATCTGATTGCGACGCAATCCTGCACCTGGCAGCGGAAAGTCACGTCGACCGCTCGATCTCCGACTCGCGCCCCTTTCTGGAATCAAATGTGCTGGGCACCCAGACATTGCTCGACGCCGCACGGACGGTCTGGGGATCTGATAGCTCCCACCGCTTCCTCCATGTGAGTACCGATGAGGTCTACGGATCGCTCCCGCTCGATCAACCTGAATTGAAATTCACCGAAGAAACCCCCATCCATACCAGCAGCCCTTACAGTGCCAGTAAGGCAGCGAGTGACCTGCTGGTCAACGCCTACCACCAGACTCACGGATTAAATACCGTCATCACACGATGTTCGAATAACTTCGGTCCCTATCAATTCCCTGAAAAAGTCATCCCGCTGTTCGTAACGAATCTACTCGCCGGTAAAAAAGTCCCGCTTTATGGCGATGGCCAGAATGTCCGTGACTGGCTCCATGTAGAAGACCACTGCGAAGCCCTGGTCACGGTTCTGGAAGGTGGCCGCGCTGGTCAGGTCTACAATATTGGCGGCGACAACGAACGATCCAACCTGGAGTTGACGCACACCATCCTGGACCTCATGGGCAAAGACGTATCATGCATCGAACCGGTTGCAGATCGCCCCGGCCACGACCGTCGCTATGCGATTGACGCCAGCAAGATTGCTACCGAACTTCACTGGCAACCCACGCGTTCTTCCTGGCCCAACGCGCTACAGCTGACGGTAGACTGGTATTGCGAACACGTTACATGGTCGGAACGAGTGCGTAGTGGCGCCTATCGATCACCAGAAATGCAACCGTAGTGGGTGCAACCTTACTTTCCACTGGGAATCCACAGTGGAAACACAGGTGGTCTACAACTGAGCCCCCAGCAGGCATGTACCACCCCGCGGCGTTGAACTCACACCGGCTACGCCAGAATGTCGCGGACCACCTGGGGCTCGTGCACACCGGTGAGACGTTCCTCGAGCCCATTGCGATCGAAACTCAGCTGTTCAAAATCCAAACCGAGCAGATGCAAAATCGTGGCATGAAAATCGGGGACGCTGACACGATCCTGCACCGCCGCGTACCCAAACTCGTCCGTGGCACCGTGGACGTGCCCCGCCTTGACGCCGCCACCCGCTAGCCACACCGTAAATCCTTGGCGGTTATGATCACGACCGTTCTTGGACTGGGAAATCGGCAACCTGCCAAACTCGCCTCCCCAGATCACCAGGGTCTCGTCAAGCATGCCGCGCTGCTGCAAATCCGTGAGCAACGCAGCCACCGGACGATCGGTCCGCGCACAACTGGAACGCAAGCCTGACTCCAGACCCGTGTGGTTGTCCCAAATCTGTCCGTTGATGAACAGCTGCACGTAACGGACCCCCCGTTCGACCAGACGCCGCGCCAACAGGCAGCGCCGGCCATAGGAATCCGTGGTATCGTTCCCGAGTCCGTAGAGATCCTGTGTCGCCTGGGTCTCGCGGGATACATCGAGCGCCGCCGTCGCCGAAAGTTGCATCCGGGCGGCCAACTCATAACTGCCGATGCGCGCATCCAACTCGGTTTCACCCGGGCGCGCAGCGCGGTGGTCGTGGTCCAGCCGGGCCAGCAGCGCCCGCCGGGCGGCAGCCAATTCCGGAGTGAGTTTCCGATTGGGAATCAGGTTCCAGACGGGTGTCCCCGCGGCCCGAAAACGCGTCCCCTGGTATTGAGGAGGCAACCACCCCGAGGACCAGTTGCGAATTCCGTCAACGGGCAACCCACGGGGATCATCAAGTACGACATAAGCCGGCAGCTCCCGCGTTTCGGCGCCAAGTCCATAAACCACCCAGGATCCAATTCCGGGGCGACCGGGTATCGTCCGCCCTGTGTGCATCATCCACAGCGCGGGTTCATGGTTGATGTGTTCTGTCCACATCGAACGGATCACACACAGCTGGTCGACACAGCCGGCCACCTGCGGCATGATTTCACTAACCGAAATTCCCGACTTGCCGTAACGGGCAAACTGGAACGGACTCTTAAGGATACCACCCGCCTGTTCCGGTTGCTGGACGTCAATCACCCCGGGGAACTTCTGACTGTCATATTTACTGAGAGCCGGCTTGGGATCGAGCAGATCCATCTGGCTGGGACCGCCGTGCATAAACAACTGGATCACCGACCTGGCTCGCGGCGCCACGTGCGGCATCCGCGGTGCAAGATCATGCCGCCGCGACATGTTGCTGTGCCGCTTGCCACCCGTCGTGTTGGCAGCGTGCCCCCTCTCACCACCGACCAATTCCATTAGCGCTGCGCCGGCCAGTCCGTGTCCAAGCCGTGAAAAAAACTGGCGACGGAGGCGTGGCCCGGCAGACATAGAAGCGCGCGTCTCTTGAAATTGATCAGGGTTCATCATAGCCACTTGTCCATTCGTTCGCTGGCAGCAAACCGGTCGATCAGTCCACGTACAAAAACTCCGCCGAGTTGAGCAAGACCAGGCAGAGGTCGACCAAGGCGCCGTTATGACGGGTTACGTCAATCGGCTTCAGCCCACTGACGCCCTGATTGTGTCCATTCCAAATATGAGCATGCGTGGTCCCCGAACCGGCAGAAATCCCCTTCACCACCAACCCACTGGTGGAGACGGGGATCTCACGTTTCCCGTCCCCGCTACCATGCGGAACAAAGACGGCGTCGATGAGCGGGCGTTGGCTGACCGGGTACACCTGGTTAATCCAACCGCTGGTCGCCGCACCTTGGTCATCGAGGACGCGCCCGCTCCACGGATCCAGCCCCACGGAGTTGCCATTCCCGGTGCCGTCCCCACCTCCCACAATGTCAGCCAAATCGAATGCCTGGGCGTCCCCATCCTGCTCAAGCAAAACCCGTGGATTGCCAAAAAAAGTCCAGTCCGTGTTCATTGTGCCGTTGGACGAGGTAACCAGGGTCAGAAATCGGGCCGCTGCGGGTAATTCAATCTCGACCCTGGCAAACTGATTGCTGCGGAGCCTACCACCGGCACGCTGGGCACCGTCTACGAAGACATACCAGTTCGCATCGCCGGCACCCGTGTGGTAATAGCCCAGGGCCGCCACGCCCGTAAAGCGTGCCACGCGCGCGCCGGGATGCATTTTACGAAGCGCTGCCAGATCAAACGTGATTCCTTTACTGGCATGCATACCCAGTACCGACGTGATCTGTGGTGGAGTCTGCAGCTGGGCACCTGCCGCGTATCGCGCACCCTGCTGCGTGAGAAACGTCACCGCCCGTGTTAACTCATCCGGCTGGGGAGACCGTCCCAGAATCCGCTGGTAGATTGTCATCACCTGCTGCGGAGGGTCTGCAGTCTGTTCCAGGATACGTGTCGCCAGCCGAGTTGCCGCCGCATCGACAAACCGACTGTTGAACATCAAGAGCGCCTGCGAAACGACGTTCGAAGTACGACGCTGAATACAGTTGACCGTAATCCGCGGCGCGTCAAAGGTTTCCAGAATGGTCAAAGGTGTCGAGCGACGATGAAGCAGGTACAGGCTGCGCCGTCGACCGGCGGGTGAATCTGCAGTGACCACCTGGCCATCGGACATCGTCTTGACCTCGACCGCTGGTCCCAGCATCTGAAGATTCAAATCTCCCACCACGCGCAACAGTGAATCACGCAGCGTCTCGGCATCCAGCCGCCTCAGTGGCACACGCCACAACAGTCGGTTGTCGGGATCAATCCCCACCGCTGATGGCCGGATCCGCGACCGCTGCTGCCAGGCACGCGAAGTCAACAGCTGTCGATGCAACCATTTTGTGCTCCAGCCATGATGCACGAACTCCACCGCCAGCCAGTCCAGTAGTTGTGGATGGGTCGGCAGTGCTCCCGTCTTTCCCAGGTTGTCGACAGTGGCCACAATGCCACGGCCAAAATGATCCCGCCAGATACGATTGACCAGCACTCGCGCTGTCAGCGGGTGATCGGCTTTGGTCAGCCAGCGGGCCAGCGAATAACGAAACCCGGTCGTCGTGGACTCGTCAAATGACCGCCGCAAGCGAAACGGCTCACCCGGTTTCTGGAGTACCGCCGGTACGCCTGGCCGTACCCGCCGGCCGCGCCGATTCCACTCACCGCGGCGGAGCAAATAAAACGGATCCGCTTGCCGGCGGCGATCGGTCAGGCCATGAGCCCGTGGCGCAACACGGCGCTGCGCCGTCAATCCTTTCACCAACTTTCCGGAGGCTGCGACTGCCTGTTTGAATACGGGAAAAGCCTCCGTTAACTGCGTTTCGTCCGGCTGCAGTTGTTTCTCGTATTGCGCAAACAACTGCAGCTGCAACGCAGTGCGGTCACCAACTGGCGTCGCGAGTAGCTGTTGCAGCTGCAGGCGCAGGGATTGGGGCAATTTCGCCAGTTCTGCTTGCTGAAACTTCGTCCGCCAGGTCGCCACCTGCTTCTGCAGACGCGCTTTTTCCGCAGTAATCTGCTGTTCAATGTGCAGATTGTGCTCAGCGATCTCCTGCCGCTGCTCCACTCCCACCATTTCCAGAAAGCGGTCCTTTGGCTTGACCCAATCGTAAGGAGAGTAGGCCGCCGCAAAGAGTGCGGTAAATCGGTAGTAGTCGCGCTGCGGCAGTGGATCGTACTTGTGACTGTGGCAGCGGCTACAGTGTAACGTCAGCCCCAGCACTGCCGATCCCATAATCTCCACCGTATCGGCGAGCACCTGATACCGGTCGTAGAGAAAGTTGGTTTCCGGACTCGTCGTCGGGTCGATGCAGGTGCGCAAGAACCCAGTCGCGATCAAGTTGTCGCGGTGTTCCTCAGTAAATCTCGGTAGCTTGCTGTAGTCGACCAGCTCATCCCCTGCTAATTGCTCAAGCAAAAAACGATCGTAGGGCTTGTCGCGATTCATCGACCGGATGACATAATCCCGGTATTGATAAACCAGTGGATAGACAAAATCGACCGACCCTTCGGAATCCGCATAGCCGACCGCATCCAGCCAATGCTGGGCCCAACGTTCGCCATAGCGGGGTGAAGCCAGTAAACGATCGACCAATCGCTCCATCGCGTCGGGGGACAGATCCGACTCAAATTGGGCCACCTGCGCCGGCGTCGGCAGTAATCCGTGAAGGCCAACGGAAGCCCGGCGAATCAAATCCTTTCGCCGGGCCTGAGGGGAAAAACCAAGGTCCGCATCCTGCAAGCGTCGCGTCACGAAAAGGTCGACCGCAGTGGGTGGGTAGTGCGGACCAGCTATTACTGGTAGCCGCGGCCGTCGCGGCTTCTGGAACGACCACCAGCTACGGTCCTCCGCATCGACGAGCAGACCCTCATCGTCCAGTAGTCCTGGAGGTGGTGGCGGTGCGACAGCCCCATCGGCAATCCAGTTTTGCAGCAGTTGCAGTTCAGTCGCCGTAATCGGCTTGATAGAACGCTTGTAACGGACCGCCCGCGGTGGCATCTGATCGTCGCGAATGCGCCGCAACAATAGGCTGCTCTCCACATCGCCTCGAACAACGGCAGGACCGGACTTGCCACCGGCGAGCAACGTCTGCATCGTCCGTACGTCGAGCCCGCCCTCCTGGGTGTCTCGACCATGGCAGGGCTGACATTTGACTTCCAGTAAAAACTGGACGCGGCGCGCCCGCTGCAAACCGGCTGACAGATGATCATCGACGGTGGCCAACTCCTGATGGGCCGCGCTGTCGATCCAGTTGCGCAAAACAGCCACTTCTCGATCATCTAATCGTGCGGATCCGGGAGGCATCGCACCCGAAGTCACCTGCTGGATGAGATAACTGCGTTGTGCGGCACCTACCACAATGGTTGGCTGGCCACTCTCACCGCCACGGGCCAACCCACCCAGGGTCTGCAGATTCAACTCCGCCTTTCGCTGTGCCCCTCCATGACACTTCACACAGTGCTTGCGGAGGACAGGCAAAACATCGGCAACAAAACGTAGAGATCCTGGTGGCTTTTCAACCGCCTCACTCAACGTCGGCAGAACCGCTAACAGCAGCAGGCAAGTCGTCCATCGTCGCCAGGCTTTGCACATCAAACTCACCATCAGGGTTGCGGCCCCGCAAATCGGCTTGGAGGAATCGCGTTGGAACAACGGCCTGTCCCAGTCATGATGACGACTCGGGCTCTGGCAGGCTGCGTAACTGCTATCTTAGCTTGTACCCGGCATCGGCTTCCATTGTGCCGTATGCGGTGAACCAGCACGAGGCCGCCCAACCAACCGTCACCCCCCACCGGGTTCCTCTGTCGCCCCTGAGACGGCGGAACCCGGTTTCCGCGCAGGTTTGGGCAGGCAGTTTTTCAGGACGTGTCGCAGCAGGCACTGCTGAGGAAATCGACTGCAGTTCCAGGATGGGCTTCTCCCGGTCAAAGCAGGTCTTCCCGGCCATCGCCAGGTAGGTCCGCAAGGCAACTGGTTTTGCTGTAATCCGGATCGCGTCGAATTCGGGTTCCACCAGGTTGGGAAACGATTCCATTGGTTTTCCAGCGCGGGGATTGCGCCGGACATGCCCCGTCAGCTGCCCTGATTCAATGGCGGCGGCGACCACGACCGGATCCATACGGTAAAATCGGACGCGCCCCGGGTCGAGATGTTCGTAGAGGAGTAACCAATACCCTTCAGGACGCTTTTCCGGTTCCAGATCACGGAGACGCAAACTCATCACGTGCCAGAGCCGGCTGGCTTCGCCAGGCTTGGCCTGAAGAGTGGCGACAGGTGTCGTCCAGAATTGGGTACGTCGTACGCGCACCCGTTTACTGGTGTCGAGATCAAGACCGACCACTTCCAGAGAACGGGTCTCTCCAGGGCCTCGACCAATAACCAGGGGCACCGCCTCCGGCTCCATGTTTGCGGACTGATCGGGATCCACCTGACGCCAGTATCCGATCAAACCTTCATCCGGTACTGAGCTCTGGGCATCACTCAGCGGATGCACCGAAACGGGAACAGGATTACACCCTGCAAACACGACCAGGGCCACCAACGATATGCATGTGCCGATATCACGTACTGCTTTGCACATCCGCACCTGCTCCTGCGCTGTACCCAGGGGGCTCTCAAATCGTTTCCCTGAATCTGTGAGCCAGAAAACGCCTCGATGGTTTCCACTAACCTGACGGCGCTGACAACGACCTGAGGATCCCCGGGCGTTACTTCGTTCTCACCCGGCGCTATTTCGCTGGGGCCTGCCGATCAACCTGGGCACTGAGCTTCGCCAAGTTCACCATCGCTCCCTCTGCAGGGTAGTCGTGCTGCAACAACCACCACGTCTCGGTAAAGGAAGCCGACTTCCCGGGAGCCAGCCGTTCACGGGGCCCAATCGGTTCCAACTCGCACATCGGACCATCTGGATACCAGATCGAAGTCGTCAAACCGGCCACCTCGTTATAAACGCGGTCGGGGTACGCGGCAAAACGCTTGACAAACAAGAGATTGTTTTTCATCAGGTAGCCAAACCAGCCGGCGTAACTGTCCATTCCCAATTTCGGGTAGCGGGGTGCGCCCAGAATCTCCAGGAAACCGTCGCGCATGCGGATCTGAGGATCACGGGGGCGAAATTGAATCGCCGCGTCAGGACCATACATCACGTAACCGTGGGGAAACCGCCGTGGCTCGGTGAGCGGTATCAGGCAGATTCCTCCCCCTACAGCAAAAGTCCGGCTCCAATGACAGTACTCACGTGTCTGGTTAGAAATATTTCGGATCGTCTGTTTGCACTCCAGACGCGTCGATTTCGGGTCAAGCATAAAATCACGCGTCAATTGCACACCGGTCTGCGCATCTGCGGGGCTCGTCAGTCGGACTGACCAGCGTCCCGTAATCTTGCCCGACCAGCGCCCCAGCCAGAGCTGGGGGTGCGCCGTAATTGTCTGCTCAGGTCCGATGTCAAAACGGCCGGCTGAAGGAGAATGGCCTTCCTCTCCCGCCTGATAAATCCAACCCTCGTCACCCGGAGGCAGGTACAGCGCATTAGTCCCAGCCCGCGCGTATTCAAGTACCCTGCCGCCGGAGGCGGGACAGAGAATCACCCGCGTCGTTTCGTTTTGCAGTCGCAGACAGTCGTCATACCCATAATAGGACACCACGTGAGCGCCCTGTTGGGATTCCGCGGACCGCGCGACTAAGGCCTGCCCGACGCCAGCCAGCCAAAACCCTAAACAGCAAAGGACGATGCGTTTCATGTCGACTCCTTGATCGCAGACGAACGAAGTATCCGGCAACACGTGGCAGCTACCGCGGCCTGCTCATGGAAAGCGTTCCCTGCCGGCGCACCGCTTGTGCTGACGCGTACTATTTTGACGCGTGGTACCGACGCCAGCAATGGGCGCGCTGGTCCGCTGCAGGCGGTCACCCTGCGGCACTGCGGCATACACGGCCACTGCCAGGCCAACACTGTCCCGATGCGTTTCCTCAAACGCATGACGTCGCACTGGCGACCCGCCAAACTCCACGGCACCCCGGTGCCGTACCATCACAGGCTTCATACACCATCCGATAACGTGGCCCTTCCACCTCACGGTCAGGCAATCGCAACAAGCACATTTCGGAACACTTGGCGGCGTCCCAAGGCCCACCGCCCGGCGAGAGCACCGGTCGCACCTGTTTCTCCCATCGCAATCCATCGTCGGAAGTCGCGGTCAAGATGTCGGCCCGCCCCGCCGTACTGTACCCAGCGTAGTACATGCGATAGCCGGCCCCGGCGATCCGCACGATCTCGGGTGCGAAAGCCGTACCCTGGTCCCACTGGTCACCGGGAGCAATGCGGACACCCGCCTCCTGCTGGAACGTCAACCCACCGTCGGTCGACAGCGCACTGATAATCCCGTGTCCACGTCGACAACAGTACAAGCGCAGCCCCCCTTCTGCCAGCAAGACGATGCGAGGCGCCATGTAATTTTCACCCGGCGCGGACAGCCGTACTCCCGGCTCGGGAATCCAGCACAACCCACCATCCTCGGAAACCGCACTGCGAATCGAATTTTGCTCCGCCTGGGGTCCCGCGCAACACTCATAGTACATCCGCAACCCACCGCGTTGGCCCTGGATAGGAACCACCTCCGAGGAAACCACGCGAAAGTCACCGGCACCGCCGGCTTGCGGCGTCAGACGGACTCCCGGCTCAGGCTGCCAATGCAACCCGTCAACCGACGTCGCGCTGAGGATCCGTGTGCTCGCATGGTCGTAGTCGTTGGCACCCTCAGGAAACCCGGGGCGCGGCAGGATCTGACTGTAGTACATCCGGTAGCTGCCGCTGGGCAAACGGAGCACCCGGGGCGCTACGGCGCCGCACAAACCGCTGCGTATTCCCCCGGTCCATTCTGCCTCGGGAAAGGGAGCCGGTTGTTCATCAGGAGGCGCATCGATCGCCAGGGTAACTTCCGGCTGCCAGACGATGCCGGGATCGACGGGAACCGTCTGCACTGCACCCGGCGAAGTTGCGGCGCGGGTCAAATCGATCATGTTGGTCCCTGATTAGTTGGACAGAATCCGTTTGGCACTTTCCAGCCCAATCATCCTAGCACTCCAGGCCTGGCCACTGCAGTCCGCACCGCGCTGCGACCGCCGTCTGGCTTCGGCCGCCCCCAGTCCACTCTGTTACAATGGAATCCTGTCAAACAATGCAACCGTATCCGCACCGCCTCCTGTCACCGATCTGTCGTTCATCAATCGGCAATTACGTCTGGCTGGTCCAGTGCAAGGAGCCCAATCGAGGTGGAACAGCGACACACTAGATTTTCCGTTTATCGAGACCGTCCAGCGCTTACCCGCCGGTACCAGCGGATCGCGGTACTGTGTGCCCTTTTTCTGTGCGTCGTCAGCAGGTACCTGACCGTAAACGCACCCGCAGTCGACTATGTGACGCAGGTCAAGCCGCTTTTGAGAGAGAGATGCTACTCTTGTCATGGGACGTTGAAACAAGAATCCGGCCTGCGTCTGGATAGTGGCGCTCTGATCCGCCAAGGAGGGGACAGCGGCCCTATCGTCCTGGCCACCGATCCCAGCGGTTCCGCACTGCTGGAAAGGATTTCAGCGCAAGACCCCGGACACCGCATGCCGCCGATAGGCAAGCCACTCTCAGCTGAACAAATCCAATTGATGCGCGAGTGGGTCGCCGCGGGAAGCCCATCGCCCGCAGATGAACAACCCGAAGAAGACCCCCGCCAGCACTGGGCATTTCGGTTACCTGTGCGGCCAACTTTGCCGATCATCCCGCGTCCTGACTGGGCCTACAATCCCATCGATCAATTGGTGTATGCCGTCTACGATCGCGAACAGCTGACCCCTGCCCAGGATGCCGATCCGGCAGTCCGATTACGGCGGGTCTACCTGGATCTGATTGGCTTGCCACCTGGCACCGCAGAACTGGCTGCTTTCCTGGAAGACCCGTCGCAAGACCACTACCTCCGTGTGGTCGATCGGTTGTTGGCCTCACCACAATACGGGGAACGCTGGGGGAGGCACTGGATGGATGTCTGGAGGTACTCCGACTGGTACGGGCGCCGCAAAGAGAACGACGTTCGCAACAGCGCACCCCAAATCTGGCGTTGGCGAGACTGGATCGTCAATTCACTAAACCAGGACAAGAGTTACGCCAGGATGGTCGAAGAAATGCTGGCGGCCGATGAACTGGCGGCCACAGACGATTCGGCCTGGCCAGCCACCGGTTACCTGATCCGCAACTACTACTCGTTAAATCCCAACGAGTGGATGCGACATTCAGTCGAATACACCGGCAAGGCGTTTCTCGGCCTGACTTTCAACTGCGCACATTGCCACGATCACAAGTACGACCCGATCACACACGAGGATTACTTCCGCATGCGGGCGTTCTTCGAGCCTCTGGGAATTCGACAGGATCGGATACCCGGACAACCCGATCCGCCTCCTTATCCGCCCTACGTCTACTCCGGTTCCCGCAAAGCGGTCCGCGTGGGAATGGTCCGAGTCTATGACGAACGGCCTGACGCGGAGACGTGGTTCTATACCGGTGGCGACGAACGCAACAAAGACAAACAACGCGGTAGTATCGCGCCAGGCGTACCCGCGTTCCTGGCCGACTTGTTTCCAGAAATCAAACCGGTCAATCTGCCGCTCTCCGGATGGTACCCCGGAGCACGTCCGAACATCCAGAAAGCCATTCTGGAAGAACAACAACAGGCAATCGCAGCAGCCGAACAACGCGCTCTGCAGCTGACCGCGCAACCCGTCGACACGCGTGACCTGGAACAGCAAGTAACCGCAGCGCAAGACGCGTTCCAGCGCGAACTGGCAGCCGCCATCCAATCGGGACAACCCGGGGCCCTGGTTGGCAAACAATCACTCTACCTGGAGGCAGTTGAGGGCCGTCGCATTGTCCAAAACGAGTTACCCAATCTGAAAACCTTACCCGTCGGAACAGAAATTTCGTTTCAGCTTCGCATCCTCCAGGACCAGCACGTCAATTTCCAGTTGGCGCGAGATACGGTGAAGGGCCTGACGGCGCTATATGTGAGCTTTGTCGCCGGCACGATCAACTCGTATCGGGCGGGAACCGAGTATCAAGAGTTTGTGGCTGGAACCTACAACTTCTCTGGCGGCGAAAACCACTTTAAAGTCACCCTGGTCATCGACCCACCGCAGGACCAGGCGTTACTCTCCGTGCAATTGATGGGTTCCGACCGAGTCCTGGTCAAACCGGTGCCGATTGCCCTGAATGGCTGGAATCCCACCAGCAATCCGAATCAGCCCTTTACGTTTGACTGCCGGACGGGAACCAAAGCACTCGTCGATCAGGTCACCCTGGTCGCCGGCAAACAGAAGTTTTCGTGGGGCTTTGAACCACCCCGGTTTACCGATGGAGAAGACGTCGCAGGCATCGATGGCTGGGTAATCCACCCCCAATCGATCGCGCCTGCCAGTTCGTTCGTCTCTATGATTGCCGCCTGCGAGTCGGCGCGTGAAAGCTATACCCGCCTGAAGCGCGCTGAAACTGCATTCCAAGCCGCATCCCTGGGAGCCCAAGTAGCCCAGCGAGGCGTCGCAGCCAACCGACTGAAGCTGGTCAGCCTGCAAGCAACAATCGCCGCCGACAATGCCCAGCGCGTGGCAGCGAAATCGCCGAAAACGGCGGCGCTCGCCCGCGCAGCATACCGCCATGAGTTGGCCGCGAACCTGGCCATGGCCCAGTGGCAGATTATGGAAGCGCGCTTTGAAATGGGTCGCGCGCAGGCTCTGCCAGACACGGATCAACAAAAGGCGGCGCGGCTCAAACAGTACGAAAAACAACTGGCTACTGCCAGGAAACAAGAACAAGCGACCAAAAGTCGACGGGCAAAGGCAGCGGAATCGGCGGCCTACACCCGCCTCAGTCGAGTCACACTCCAACAATCGACCGGGCGACGTTCTTCGCTCGCCCGCTGGATCACCCATCCTCGTAATCCGCTGACACCACGCGTCGCAGTCAACCATATCTGGTTGCGGCACTTCCAGAGTCCCCTGGTAGAAAGCGTCTACGACTTCGGCCGCAACGGCAAAACACCCACGCACCCAGCCTTACTGGACTGGCTCGCGGTCGAATTGGTCGCAAACCAGTGGAGCATGAAACACCTCCACCGGCTGATGGTGACCAGCCACGTCTACCAACTGGGAGACGGCGCAGCGGTGCAAACTGCCAACCGGGAAAAGGATCGCGATAACCGCTGGCTCTGGCACCGGAACCAGGGGCGGATGGAGGCGGAGGTGATCCGCGACAGCCTGCTATTCCTCTCCGGCCGTCTCAATCAAACCTTGGGAGGGCAAGTCCTGCTCAATACCGAGTCGACGTCCACACGGCGAAGAAGTTTGTACTACGAAGTTTACCCTGAAGCCGGGGGCAACATGGCCTTTGCAGAGTTGTTTGACCCGGCCAATCCAGGCGAGTGTTTTCGGCGTTCAGCGACCGTCGTGCCCCAGCAAGCACTGGCACTCAGCAATAGCCAGTTGATCCACGCAGCCAGTGCTGCAACGACCAGGCAGATCGACGCGGCAACTCCCACTGCCTTCATCCACGCAGCGTTTCGGCACATTCTGGCACGTAACGAAACAGACACGGAACTGGCAGCTTGCCTGGAGTTCTGGAAAAAACAACAACAGGAATTGCAGAACGAGTCCCAGGTTCGAGAGAGCCTGGTTCGCGTGTTGTTCAATCACAATGACTTTGTCACAATCCGGTGACTGTCAACTGGCAACTGGCAACTGGCACCAAAATGACCTCATAGCAGGATCTACAGATGCAACGTCGTGAATTCCTGGCTGATTGTGGCATGGGCTTTACAGGCCTGGCGATGGGATCGATGCTGGCTGCCGACGGCCTGGTCCGCGGAGCCGAACTCCCGGCCGGCGCGCCCCACTTCACGCCACGCGCCAAGTCGATTGTCTGGGTGTTCCTGTCGGGCGGCTACAGCCAAATCGAAACGTTTGACCCCAAACCGGCTCTGAACCGTTACGCCGGCAAAACGTACGCCGACACACCTTTCCCCAACCCGGTCGAGTCGCCTTTACACAAGGAGCGATTTCGGAGCGTTCCGGCTGAAGAAATCAATGTTCGAGACGTGTACCCCACCATCTTTCCAATGCAGATTGGGTACGCGCGCCACGGTGAAAATGGGATCGAGGTGACCGACTGGTGGCCACACCTGGCCAGGCAGGTTGATGACCTGTGTTTCGTACGCAACATGTGGACAACCGATAATGATCATGCCGCTGAAAACCAGATCCACACCGGTCGCCATCGTCTGGACGAAACGCAACCAAGTATCGGTGCCTGGGCCCACTACGGGCTAGGTTCGATTAACGAAAACCTGCCTCGCTTTGTGGTGCTGGGCGGGCCCACCCGAACCGATACCAGCCAGTCCATCGAATCGTATTACCTGGGCCCGGCCCACGCCGGAGTGCCCCTGAAACTCGATCCGGCCAACCCGCTCGCGTTTGGTACCCGCCGGTCCGGCCAGTCCGCTCGCCAGCAAGCCAACGAGTTCAACCTGGTGGCCAGACTCAACCAACTTACCGCCCACACCCGTCCACAGGATGCGCGGCTAGCAGCTCGTATCAAGTCTTACGAATTGGCATACCGCATGCAGTCCGCCGTTCCCGAGGCGGTGGCACTCGACCAGGAGACTGCCGATACGCAACGGCTGTACGGAATTGATGAAGGCCCCACAAAATTAGCCGGCGAGAGACTGCTGGCCGCCCGCCGGATGGTCGAACGGGGAGTGCGGTTTGTTCAGGTCTTCCCCTCGCCCTACGGCACCTGGGATTCCCACCAGAAACTGAAAGAAAACCATGCCCGGATGTGCAAGTCGGTCGACAAGCCGATCGCCGGGTTTGTCGCCGACCTCAAGCAACGGGGGTTGCTCGACGAAGTGGCGATCGTCTTTTGTACCGAATTCGGTCGCACGCCAGGGCGCGAAGAACGTGGCAGTAACACCACCGGCCGCGATCACCATCCGCACGGGTTTACCGTCTGGCTGGCTGGCGCGGGACTCAAGAAGGGATACGTGCACGGCGCCACGGATGAACTCGGATACCACGCGTTAGGCTCCGGGCACTACGTCACCGACCTGCACGCCACGGTCCTGCATCTGCTCGGACTGGACAATACCCGCCTGGAAGTGCCGGGGAGAAAGCGTCTCGACATCGACCGCGGCCAGGTCATCACCGATATTCTATCTTGACGCTCTGTGACACCGAGCGCCGCGTTAACAGCCAAACGTCGTGTTAACAGCCCTGCGTCCGGATCACGCAAAGCCTGCGACAAGCCACGCTGCAAGAGACACCACTGGCCCGTACTTTCCATCCCGCGAGTGTCGCTGCGGCGCGAACACCACGCTACCGACCATCCGCACCACGCAGAGGAACCGCCATGTTTCGTAGAGACTTCCTGTCCACCATCGGGGCCACCACGGCTAGCGTCATTCCCACAGTCACCAACGCCGCCGACATCGTGGTACCAGGTGCCGCTGCCGGACAACGGATTCAGCAGGCCATCGACCGGGTCGAAAAACAGGGTGGCGGCACGATCGCCTTGAAAGCCGGATCCTATCCCCTGGAACAGACACTCATCGTCCGCGGTGACCGGGTGCGCATCGTTGGCGAGTCACGAGCGACGCTCCTCCGCGCCAACCAGGCAGGCCAAACGATGATCCGCTTCTCTGGGTCGCACGGCGGCGTCGAGAATATGAGTCTGCAGGGAGAAGCAGCTGACGTGACAGCACTGCGGATCGAACCACCTGCAGACCACGACGGCAAACAGACAGCCAATCAGAACTACAACCGCTTCAGCAATCTGTTCATTGCCGGTTGTCGTGACGCGATCACCCTGCAAGCGGGCCCCACGGTCGCTGGACAGGGTGACAGCGGCTGCTGGTACAACGTACTGGAAACCATCCTGATCATCTATTGCCAGCGTGGCATCTGGCTCAAAAGTCCTGTCAAAGACCGCGGCAGCAGTGTGAATCGGAACCAGTTCTACTCCGTACGGATCGGGCAATTCGTGAATACGGGTATCCAGATTGACGCGGGGGACACCAACAGCTTTATCGGCTGCTCGTTCGAGGGAATTGGCCATGGAAACAAACCGAATGCAACGCCGACTGCAATTCTGATCCACAAGTCCGCCACCACTGGAGCAGACAACAACAACAACACCTTTGTCGCCAACCGGTTTGAGGGCAATCAACTCGATCTGGACAACCGCAACAGCTATAGCGAATTCTATGGCTCAAATCTGGCATTCGGTCAAAACAAGGTCCGCGGCGTGGAACCACTGTATGTCGTCGGCGGTTATGACCCCTCCTACACACCTCTGATTATGCCCGGCCTGAAAGTCACCGGGGGCAGTGTACAATTCACCAAAGAAGTCCACTTCGACAAACAGGTCCATTTTGCCGAGTAACAGCGCACCGTAAGAGTGCGCCGACAACCACGCCCGCAACCTGACACCCTCAGTTCGATGGGCGCTGCAGCTGGCTGCGCAACAGCCTGTGGTTGTACATCTCCTGGCCATCGATGGCGATCGCCGAGAATGTCACCTGGGGATCGGAGCGGGTGGTGTCAAACTGCATCTGCGCGAAGGAGCAGGTNTTGTTGTAACCCCAGATCAGTCCCGGCGTCTTCACGATNGCGTGGGTATGNCGGTTCGTGAGACGGGAACTCTCNAATTCGTACAGATCGTAACCCGCNGGNCGTCGGTTCACCCGCAAGTCCGTGCGNTGACGATCGGCGGCAATCAGGAACACTCCCTCGATGGCATGCTCCTCGAGAAAGGAAAAGATCTCCTCACGTTCGGCCNTAAATCCATCCCACGNATCNGNNCTNCNGGGNTTGATGTTCTCAGTCCAGGGCACTGGTGAGGCGAGTACTTTAAACGTACCGCGAGAGGCTTTGAGCGTCTCCTTCAGCCAGGCTTTTTGTACCGCACCCAGCATACTTGGTACATCCTGCCGACTCCGGTAATAACGTCCATCCAACAGGATGAAGTGCACATCGCCGATATAGAAGTCATGCCAGCAACCGGGCTGGCCGTCGCCACCGCCGTAGGACGGATTCACCCAATTGCGGCGAAAGCGTTCCCAGACGGATCTTTTCCAGGCGGGTTTTTCGATCTGCGGTCCCGGGATGCAATCATTGGTGCCGAAATCGTGGTCATCGTAAATCGCAAACACACTCGTCGAAGCAACTAGACGGCGCCATTCCGGACGTGACTGACGGCGGTAATAGCAGTAGCGACCCGTCAAGGCATGGGTCGGGTCATCGATGTAAACGTTGTCACCCAGCATGAGCAGCGCGATCGGGGAAGTCGCGCCGATGGTGTCCCACATCGACTCCCACTTGGGAACAAACCCGGCGCCTCCGCCAAACGCGACACTAAATCTGGCACCCGCATGTCGTGCGGGGAAGGTCTGAAAACGCGTGTTTTCCGCAGCCACGCGTTTTCCAGCCACCCACACCTCATAGCGATAGTCGGTTGCCGGGCGCAAGCCATGCACGTGGGCAATGGCCGCGAAGTCCCCCGCCGCTCTGGTCGACACCGGCTCCGAGACGGCAACCGGGGATGCGAACCGGCCTGCGAAGACGCGCACCTGAATCGCGGCAGAACTGGCAGTTCGCACCCAGAACGCGGCGGACTCGCTTGTCACCGAGCCGACCATCGGTCCATGGAGCAACGGTGACGGCTGGCGTTGCCTCAACCAACCCTGGTACGCAGCCGTGCCATACAGTGGCCTGAGCAGCTGGCGCGGTCCGGCCACCAGTCGCTCCAACGGGAGCCCGGCGTCGAGCGCCGCCTGGGCATGTGTCACGGCGGACTCTGTCTCCTCTGCCGCCAGGGAGGCCAGCATCTGCACGAAATGCGTTTCCGAATCCTGGGAATTTGCATTGGCAAGTTCGCGCCGTGCTTGCTCCCACTTCCCAGCTGCGATGTGGCGTACCGCGTTGCGCTGCGGATCATGTTGTCCGACAACGACACCACAGAAAAACAACCCAACCAGTAATCCCATGACGCGTCTGCCCATCACTGTCCCTTATTCTGTTGCTGTCTGTTGCTGTCTGTTGCTGGAACGCCCCGGCTCGTGTTGTCGACTGAGACCGCAACGCCAGGTATTTTCGCGCTCCAGGACAGGCTGTCTCGTCCTTCCGAATGAACTGAATCCGCGTCAGATTTGAACACCCAACCTGTAAAACTGGGCGGTCCCCGTCACGGTAAACTCAATCCTGAATACGACATTCTCCGACAACAGCGGGGGATCGGCCCACTGCACCAAATGCGTCAGCGCCTCACTTCACAGCGGCTGACATTCCCACTCTCCGTAACCCGCTAGCGTCGTCAATTGCCAAGACAATTCACAACATCGCCAGCAGCAGCGAGGCGCCAGCCGTGTTCGACAGAACCAGCGCGAACTCAAGCAATAATTTCAAGCAATAATATCGTGTAACACTGTCCCCGAAACATCCGTCAAGCGGAAGTCGCGACCGCCGTACCGGTAGGTTAGCTGTTCATGATCAATGCCCATCAAATGGAGCAGAGTCGCATGCAAATCGTGTGGATGAGTGCGATTTTCAGTCGCGCGATAGCCAAAATCATCCGTTGCGCCATAGGCCATGCCGCCCCGAATCCCCCCTCCCGCCAGCCAGACGGAAAATCCCCAGTGGTTGTGGTCACGGCCGTTGCTGCCTTGTGAAGCGGGCGTACGGCCAAATTCGCCACCCCACATTACGATCGTCTCATCCAAGAGTCCGCGCTGTTTCAGATCGTTCAATAAAGCGGCAATCGGGCGATCGGTGTTGCCGCACAACTGGCGGTGCTTCTGGTCATTCTGACTATGCGTGTCCCAAGGCTGATTACCCCCATAGTAGACCTGCACCACACGCACTCCCCGTTCCACCATCCGTCGCGCCAACAGACAGTTCATGCCAAAATCGGTCAGCTTGCCATCGACACCGGCATACGCAGCCTGAACCGCTGCCGGCTCGCGTTGCCAGTCGAATGCTTCAGGGGCCGCCATTTGCATCCGGAATGCCATCTCGAAGGAGGCAATCCGAGCATCCAGCAGGTTTTCGTTACCGCGACGGGCCGCGTGACGCATATTCATCTGCTGCACCAGGTCGAGCTGGCGTCGTTGCGACGACGCCGACATTCGTTTATTCGCCAAATTTGCGATCACCTGCTGAGGCTTGAAGTCGGTTGGCAACTTCATATGACACCCCTGGAATACGCCAGGCAAGAAGCGGTGACTCCAGTTCGCAGCCCCGTTTACCGGCAAACCGGGGCAGAGGACGACATAACCAGGCAGATTCTGATTTTCCGTCCCCAGTCCATACAGCAACCAGGATCCGTAGCTGGGCCGAATCGCCTGGACATGACCGCTGTTCATCATAAACATCGAGGGTTCATGATTTGGAATATCGGTGTACATTCCATTGATCACACAGAGATCATCTGCATAACGTCCCGTCTGCCCGTAAAGTTCACTGATCGGCAGGCCCGACTCGCCACGACGATGAAAGGCAAAAGGTGACGGCATCATCCCGCCCGTCCCATTTTCAGTCTTCAATTTGGCCGTAATTTCAGGACGCTGCCCCTGGTACGTCTTAAGAGCCGGCTTGTAATCGAACGTATCGACCTGCGATGGACCACCGTTCATATAGACATGGATGATGCGTTTGGCGCGTGGCGTGAAATGCGCCAGCTTGGGCGCCAGTGGTCCCCCCGATGTCCTGGCTGGAGCGGCACTGGCCCATACACTGGCCAGCCCCACGGCGCCCAGCCCCACACCAGCGCGGCCCAGCATTTCCCGGCGAGAAATCATATCTGCTCCCTCATCTTGAATCACACGACAGTCGTTCACTCATTCCAGTTCAGTCGATCCAGGTNAANTCGTTCGCCGCCAGGACCGCTTGNGCCAACTGCACCCAGGCCGAAAGTTGTGCGTTCTCGNCAGCTGACGACGCCGCTTCNACAAAAGCCAGATTGAANGCCAGTTCCTGCGNCGTNGGTGNGCGGCCATAGGCCCACNNGTAGGCAAACGTGANACGTTCTTCTGNNGACGNGNTGGAACGCTNTAAACGCGCCGCCAAGGCCTCCGCGGAACGGATCATGAACTCGCTGTTGAGCACGAACAATTGTTGCTGGGGCAGCGTCGTGACATTGCGTCTTTCGCTCGTCACATTCGCATCTGGAAAATCAAAGGCCATCAGGGTCTTGTCGGGGTCTCGCCGGCTGACGGTCGAGTACAGCGTACGCCGCAGATGCCCCGTATCGAGGTTTCCTGCAGCCGGGCCTGCCATGGTTCCATCGAGTCGACCGGATACCGCAAGCACCGCATCACGCCAGGATTCGACATCCAGTCGCCGCGGGCTGAATCGCCATAACCACTGATTTTCTGGATCCACTTCCAAGTTGTCTGGATCGGGCGTCGAGGCCAGCTGATAGGTGGCGGACAGTAACAATTCGCGCTGTAGCCATTTGAGTGACCAACCGGCCTCCATGAAGCGCACGGCCAATGTATCAAGTAATTCTGGATGGCTCGGACGCTCACCTACAGTGCCAAAATTACTGGCGGTGGCAACGATGCCCCGGCCGAAATGATGTTGCCACACACGGTTGACGATAACCCGCGCGGTAAGTGGGTTGTCAGGCGAACAGATGGCGTTCGCTAGATCCAACCGCGTGAACGCCGCCGTGCCTGGAGCTGCGTCTCTCTGCATCAGGATCTGCAAGAACCCAGGCGGTGCGGCTTCTCCTTTACGGTTTACGTTTCCCCGCACGTAAATCCGCATCGGCTTTCCACCACCCACGACTCCATGCGAAACCGGGTACATGGGTGGCGCGGCCTGTTTGTGCATTTCCAGCTTTGCGCGTAACGCCACCAGTGCCGGTTTCTCTTTGTCCGTGATCAGCTGTTGCTCAGCGACTTTGACCTCCGCAAACAATGGGGCGGTCTTTTCGAGCCAGAGGTTCTTGAGCAATGCTTCATGTTCGGCGGTCAACGGAGTACGTTTCACCTGCTGCCGGGTTTCTTGATCCGCCGCAGATTCAAGTGCCTGCTGGTAGCGACGTTCTCGATCGTCATACGCCTCTAAGGCCTTAACTGCCAGCGTCGCAAATTCGTCCGCCAGGCGGACGACCGCGGGCGGCAGCTCAGCGGTCTGGAAATCGGCAACACGAGAGGCCTGCCGGACATAGGTAAACCACTCCACCAACTGGGGAAATCTCTGGGCGGTTGGGCTTGTCTGGTCAGGCTGGAACAACGTGCGAAACCGGGCGACGTAGTAGGGATGCAGTTGTGCGCTGCGCGACGCTTCCTGCAGGGTCTGCGGCGCCACCTCTGTTACCTGCAAGTTGAGCCGCCAGGCCAGCTGCAGATGCTGACTGAGTTGACTGAACTGCTGGCGACCCGAACGTGCGGCCAGGCCGCGCAGCCACGTTTGAATCTTTTCCTCTTGTTGTTTGATACGTTGCTGTCCGTGGTCGTAGCGGGCAATCACCTCTTTGGGTACCAGGGGAATTTCGCTCCAGGACGCGCCGAAATAAGCTGAAGCGAGCGAGTAGTAGTCACGGGTTGGTATCGGGTCGTATTTATGATCATGGCAGCGAGCGCACGCCACCGTCAGCCCCAGCAAACCGCGCGAAAGCGTATCGACCCGGTCGTCGAGTTCGTCGGCCTGGACCTGCTCGGCGACAGAACCTTTGTGGTAAAACGCGCCGAGTCCCTGAAAACCGAGTCCGCCCAATCGCAACACGTGGTCGGTCACCGGCTGTTGCAGTAAATCACCCGCCAACTGCAAACGCACAAAACGATCGTAAGGCAGATCGCGATTGAGGGTGTCGACAACCCAATCGCGGTAGCGGTACGCATGCGGCCAAGGGTTCGCATAGGCCAGCGCTTTGTCATCCGCATAACGCGCCACATCGAGCCAGTGACGCCCCCACCGCTCCCCATAGCGGGGCGAGTTGAGGAGTCGATCGACGACCCGTTCGAAGGCCGCTGGAGAACCGTCTTGCAGAAAAGAAACAATCTCTTTTTCGGTCGGCGGCAGTCCCGTCAATCCAAATGTCACTCGGCGAATCAGTTCCCGGCGCGACGCCGCTTGCGCCACGCGTAAACGGCGCGTTTCCAGTCGCGCTAAGATGTAATAGTCGATTGCGCGGCGTGGCCAGTCGGTTCGCTGTACCTGTGGCAGAGGATGTTTCACTGGCGGCTGGAACGACCAAAACTTGCGTTCACTGGACCAATCAATACCCGTTACGCGTTCCAGCGCCGGTTGTGCGCGGGGCCCCACAGCGCCCAATCGAATCCACTTTTCAAAGTCCGCAATCACAGTGACCGGCAATTTGCCCTGCGGTGGCATCTTCAGATCTTCTCGATGGCTCAATACCGCCAGTAGCTGACCTGCCCCCGGTTTGCCTGGCACAATCACCGGTCCACTGTCCCCGCCCCGCAGCCATCCCTCCTGCGAATCAAGTCGCAACCCACCCTTAAGGCGCTGTTTCTCGGCCGCCTCAGCAGAGTGGCATCGGTAGCAGTGCGTTACCAGGACCGGTCGAATCCTGGTCTCAAAAAACGCACTTCTCTGGCCACTCGGATCGGCCGCGTCAATCTGGCCAGAAAACGCTGCCGCTCCGAAGAACCACAACGTCACTCGACAGAGCAGAGTTTGATTACCGTGTGCTCGTTTGCGCATTGTCACCTTCAAACAAGAAACCAGACAGGTCGTTCACGTTCGGGTCCGCGAACCCAATCTGTCCAACCTCGCCATAACGGATCCCACAATTCCCTGCCAACGGGAATCGGCGGCGCAGCTTCACGAATGCATACCAGACATTCGTGCGCGCAGCATTTCATACCGCAACACTACGATTTCATACCGTAACACTCCACTTGACTGTATCACAAAATCCGCAGCATCTGCGTCTCCAGTACTTCAAACCCGCGGAATGCATCCGCCAATAAACTGCACAAGCGCATCCACCGCACTAGCTGAACAGCCGCCACACCGGAGTCGCATTGATAAGCGACTGAGGCTGCCCGGAAAGATCTTCAAAACGAGTGTCCCGGGGAATTCCCAGCAAGTGATAGATCGTGGCAGCCACTTGCTCTGGAGTCACGGGATCACGTGCTGGCCAAGCAGCCGTGCTGTCCGAGGCACCGTACAACAGCCCACCGTGGATTCCGGCTCCCGCCAGCTGTATGGAAAAACAACCTGGCCAATGATCCCGCCCCGCTTTGGCATTAATTCTGGGTGTCCGACCAAACTCACCTAACACAACAACCAGCGTTTCATCAAGGAGGCCGCGCTGCTGAAGATCTTCGAGTAGCGCACTGTAACCCAGATCAAAAGCAGGCATCAGCTGCTCTTTGTGCTTGCTGAAGTTGTCGGCATGACTGTCCCAATGATCGGCAACCCGAGCCTGGTAATCGCGTGCCCAGTTGACGGTGACCAGGCGGGTTCCCGCTTCCACCAAACGTCGAGCCAGGAGGCAGCCCTGCCCAAAAGGAGTCATTCCGTAGCGTTGTCGCACCGCGGCTTTCTCGCGATCCAAATCAAACGCGTTGGCCGCCTCCGGCGCGCTGAGTAAGCTGATCGCGCGTTGCTGGAATTTTTCCGCGTCGCGCAACGCGGAATTGAGATCAAGGCGACGGCGCATCTGATCCAACTGCCCCAGCAACCGCGCTCGTGCATACAAGCGGTCACGTGGCAGGCTCCGGGCAACTGGCAGCGGACTGAAATCGGGAAGTGTGGGGTCGTCCTGTACAAACATCGGGTCGTACCGATTACCGAGGTAGCCCGCAAAAAATCCTGGAAAGATGTGGCCGCTAGGAATCTCGTTACCCGGCGCGTTCAAACTGATCGCCGCCGGCAACACGGTATCACTCGGGTGCAGTCGATTCATCACCGCACCAAAACACGGTGTATCATCCGGTAGATTTGTCGGATTGGTTTGCGGCTGGCGGTGCCGGACGCCGGTCTGCATGTAATGCATGGCAACCGTGTGCGTACTGTCGAGGTGCGTCACACTTCGAATCAATGCGAATTGGTCGGCCATCTGCGCGGTGCGCGGAATATGTTCACTGACCTGAGTACCCGCGACACTGGTCGGGATTGGATCAAATGGCCCCCGCACTTCCGGAACAGCAGCCGGTTTGAGATCCCAGACATCCTGGTGGGCGGGGGCGCCGAACAAGAAACAAAAGATACAGGAGCGGGCGCGGCCAAAGCTTGCCCCCTTTGGTAGCGAGTCCGTGTTTTCGGCCCGCAGCAGGTCTGGCAACATCAGGCCCAACGAGCTAATGCCACCGGCACGCAACCACTCGCGGCGTGTAACTCCCTGACAAAGCTGAGCCGCTGGGCCGCCAAATGCAAACACCGCATCTCCCTTTGCAACGGTGCCATCAGCTGTTCGGTCTCTATCATAAGCCGGCAACATCTCGGAGAAAAGCCAATCCGGCTCCCGTCCTAACGGGGCCCTTGCCTGGCTGCAGGCTGCGCGCGCCAGGAAATCCGTACAGCTGGCAGCACATATCCCCAGCAACACCCTTGACCCGGCTACCCGAATTTGCGTGAAATAGTGGGTACTGTTACCCACTACTTGATACGGAACCCGTCGATGGACACCAGTTGCCGACACGCGAAGCGTCACCTCATCCGATGGACTTGCGCAATACGCTGCTTGCCAGGCGTGTGGCTGGCCCTCGCCGTCACTGGCAGTCCAGTCGCCGTGACAGCGCAACAAGCCGACGACACACAGCGCAATACCGCATTGCAGCACGCCTACCAGACAAGCATTCAACCACTACTGAAGCGTTATTGCCACAGCTGTCACTCCGGTGACCGCACCGAAGCCGAAATTGATCTGGAAATGTTCTCCACGATCGACGCAGTGAAAAAACAACCAAGAATCTGGCAACGTATTCGGCGCATGCTGGAGAGTCGGCAGATGCCACCCAAAGACGCGTCCCAGCCAACCGACAAGGAAAGTAACGCATTGCGAAACTGGGTCCGTGAGTACCTGACTCACCAGGCGAAGGCCCTCGCCGGCGACCCTGGTCCCGTCGTGTTACGGAGATTGAACAACGCCGAATACGCTTATACGATTCGCGACCTGACCGGTATCAAAACACTCAATCCAACCAGAGACTTTCCCGTCGATGGTGCCGCTGGCGAAGGCTTCACCAACGCCGGCAGCGCACAGGGAATGTCACCGGCGCTGGTCCAGAAGTATCTGCTGGCTGCCAAGCAGGTGGCCGACCATCTGGTCTTATTGCCCACGGGAATTGGCTTCTCACCACACACCACACGGCGCGATCGTACCGATGCACTGATTGCCAAGCTCCGCGCCTTCTATCAACCCTTTAACGATTCCAGCGACGGCGCCGCGGCCACCGGCCAGGCCGTCCGATTTGACACCAAGCAAGGTGGGCGTTTCGCGGTCGAACAGTATCTCGTCGCCACGCTGGCGGAACGCGAGGCGCTGCGTTCCGGGCGCAAGTCCATCGACGCCGTGGCGCGAGAGCGTCATCTCAACAGTCGCTATCTCAAGCGACTATGGAAGGTACTCTCCGTCAGTAACCGCAGCACCCCCTCGCTCGCACTCGACCAGATTCGCGCGACCTGGAACGCGAGTTCGGCAGAAGATGCCGTCAACGTCGTCAGGCAAGTCGCCCGCTGGCAAGCTGCTCTCTGGACATACAATTCGATTGGTCATATTGAACGAGTCGGTGGCCCCAAAGCGTGGTTGCAGCCCCGCTCGCGCACCATTCCCCAACAGGAGTTTCAGCTGAAACTACCCGATCGGATTGCAGGCGATACGATCACGGTCTACTTGAGCGGGACCGACGCCGGGGACGGCAACCAGCACGATTTCGCCGTCTGGGAAAATCCGCGGCTGTCAGGTAAAGACCGCCCCGATCTGGCACTGCGGCACGTGGTCGGAATCCAAGAGCGTCTGCTCCAGCTGAAACAAGAGATGCTGGCCCACACGACGAGCTACCTGGCAGCGGCTTCGGCAGCCCTCGACCGCAAAGCAGACGATCCCCAGCCGGACCTCACTGATCTGGCGGCCAAACACAAAATTGACGCCACGGCACTCAAGGCATGGCTCGGTTATCTGGCGATTCGGGTCGCCGAGCCGGTGCAAGTCACTGGGCACTTTACCCGCAAGATGGTCAAGGGCGGCGACTACGACTTTGTCAAAGGCTGGGGCACGACGGCAACCCCCTCGGTGATCGCCAATGCATCCGATCAAGAAGTGCGTGTTCCGGGCATCGTTCGCCCACGATCCGTTTACGTGCATCCGTCACCAACGCTGTTTGCCGCCGTTGGCTGGCAGAGTCCGATCAGCGGTGAAGTCCGCGTCGAAGCCCGTCTCGCGGACGCCCATCCGGAGTGTGGCAATGGCCAGCAGTGGTTCGTCCAGCACCGCTCTCGAAGTGCGGTCGGTACCCTCGCGAAGGGTGATTTCGGCACCCGGGGATCGGCCGCCCTGCCAGCGCAAACAATCACGGTTAACAAGGGAGAACTGGTTTCCCTGCTCGTCGCCCCACGGGACCAGAACCATGCCTGTGACCTGACCGAGGTCCAGCTCGTGATTACCGAGACGCGCGCACCCCAACGTGTCTGGAATCTCGCCGCGGAGGTCTCGGGAGATATTCTGGCCGCCAATCCCCACGCCGACAGCCATGGGCACGATGGTACGTGGCACTTCTACAAGGGTCCCGTGGCAGAGATCGATTCTACTGCTCCCCCGCTAGCTGTGATCCCGGCAAATTCACTGCTCGCCACTTGGCGCAGCTCCCCAGCAGACCGCCGCGCCAAGTTGGCGCAAGAGATCCAGACGCTGGTCACGGGCGCGCCACCAGCTAATGACAAAGCACCCGACGCGTTACTGTATCGACAAATTCGCGCGCTCGCAGTCACGCCCGATCGCATCGATCTGCTGCCCGACGTGCGGGTCGACGACCGCTTTGGCAAGCACCCCAAGGGCCATGCCGTGAAACCAGCAGATCTCGTAGTTCAGGCCCCGCAGGTGGTAGCGTTTCAGATTCCGGCCCAACTCGCGGCCGGTCGAACTCTCATCGTCACCGGTCGCCTGGATCCCCAGCACGGCCAGGAAGGTAGCACCCAGCTGGTCGTCTCCACCCAGCCACCCTCCAGTGATCTCGCACCCGAACACCCCATCATTGTCTATCCCGGTAGCCAGGCCCAGCAGCGAGTCGCTGCACAGTTCGCCACATTCCGAGACTTGTTTCCGGCGTCACTCTGTTATTCCCGGATTGTCCCCGTCGACGAAGTCGTCACGCTGACCCTCTTTTACCGTGAAGACCATCACCTGCAACGGCTGATGTTGGACCCTGCGCAAATCGCTGAACTCAATCGGTTATGGGATGAACTCTTGTTCGTCAGTCAAGAACCGTTGGCCTACCAGGTCGCGTTTGAACAGATCCGGGAGTTTGCGACCCAGGATCGTCCCGATCTGGTCAAGGCCTGGGCACCACTGGTAAAGGGAGTCGAGGCACGTGTCGCTGCCTTCCGCACACGCCTCGCAAACACCGAATCGATTCATCTCCAGTCGTTGCTGGATTTCGCGGATCGCGCCTGGCGGCGCCCATTGACCACGGCAGAACGGGAAGCGATTGCCAGTCTCTACCGCCAATTGCGCACGGCCGAGCTCCCACATCCAGAGGCTGTGCGGCTGACATTGGCCCGCCTGCTGACGTCTCCCGCCTTTCTCTATAAGCGCGAACAACCGGGCCCGGGCACCGAGCCAGGCCCCGTCTCCGATTACGAACTCGCTACGCGGCTGAGCTACTTTCTCTGGTCTGCTGGACCGGATGCAGCTCTCCGCCGTGCAGCGCAAGCAGGGCGTCTCACGGACAACCGAGAACTGCTCGCACAGACCCGACGGATGCTTACTGATGAACGCATTCGCCGGTTAGCCATCCACTTTGCCTGCCAGTGGCTCCACCTTCGTGGCTTCGACGAAGAGGCGCAGAAAAACGAAAAACTGTATCCAAACTTTGTCACACTCCGCAGCGCGATGTACGAAGAAACAGTGTTGTTTTTCGAGGACATGTTTCGGCAGGATGGATCGATCCTCGAGTTACTTGATGCGGACCACACCTTTGTCAATGAACCCCTGGCAAAGTATTACGGGATCGACGGAGTCCAGGGCCCCACCTGGCGGCGCATCGAAGGGATGCGGGCCCGCGGCCGCGGAGGTTTATTGGGCATGGCCACCCTGCTGAGCAGCCAATCGGGCGTCTCACGAACCAGTCCCATCCTTCGTGGAAACTGGATCTATTAAACACTGCTGGGAGAACGCCTGCCACGTCCTCCCGCAAATGTTCCAGAGCTCCCCGAGTCCGTCCCGGATGGCTTGACCGCGCGACAGTTGATTGAGCAACACAGCAGTGTGGCGGCCTGCGCGAAATGCCATGCACGGATTGACCCCTACGGCTTTGCACTGGAACAATTTGACACCGTGGGACGCCAGCGTAGCGATCCGGTGGACACAGCCACCACGCTGTTCAATGGCACCAGAATCGAGGGCTTGGAAGGGCTACGCAGTTACCTGACGGAGCAGCGTCGGGATGACTTCGTCCGCCAATTTTGCCGTAAACTGCTGGGCTATGCGCTCGGCCGTGAAATCCAGTTATCAGATGAGTCGTTGCTTACCGATATGCAAGATATACTGGAAGCGCGTGATTTTCGGTTCAGCGCCGCCGTCGAGGCGATTGTGACCAGCCACCCGTTTCGCAAGATTCGAGGAAGAGAATCGATCCCCGAGTAATGCAGCTCGTCAATTAACCAACAGCCTGCTTCCCCCAACCGACACAGTATTGTCTTACGGAGATAGAGACATGGCGATCCATCACTTTTCGCGCCGCACCATGCTACGTGGCCTCGGTGTAAGTATGGCACTCCCTTGGATGGAATCCTCACGTGTCTGGGGGGACGAAAGTAAGGCCGCTAAAGAGGCCAGTACGGCACCAACACGGATGGCCATCTTGTTCTCTGGCTGCGGCTTCCACAAACAAGAATGGTGGGCGAAAGGAGAAGGCAACGCACTTGAACTGGGCAAGGTGCTTGCGCCGCTTAATGATTTCCGCGATCAGTTGACATTTATTCGTGGCCTCTACAATGCCGAGGCGCTGAAAGGCAACATTCATAGTTCACAAACCGGAAATCTACTTTCCGGCGCGCCGCTCTCCTCTGGCGGCACAATCCGATCGGGTACCAGCGTCGACCAGGTCGTGGCACAGCAAATCGGTCATCGGACCAAGCTGCCAAGTCTGGTGCTGGGCTGTGAAAAGGCCAACCCTTCGGTACACAAGAACTACTCGATGCTCTACAGTTCGCACATTTCCTGGAGCAGCCCCACGACTCCCACGCCGCTGGAAGTTTACCCGGCGTTGGCATTCGATCAGCTCTTCAAAGACTCGGCGCAACGCGGTGACAAGAGCGTACTGGATGCAGTCCTGGCGGATGCCAGTGACTTCCGCCGGAACATCAGCCGGCTGGATCAGCAAAAACTGGACGAATATCTGAATTCAGTGCGTGAGGTCGAACAGCGTATTGCTCGGGCCGGAAACCGGGGCGAACTGCAAGGCTGGCGACCGACCCTAACAAAGCCCAACATCCCACGCCCCGCCGACGGTTACCCCCAGGACATCGTCGAGCACATGCGTCTGATGAGTGATATCCTGGTCCTCGCTTTCCAGACCGACACGACGCGTGTGTGTACGCTCAAACTCAACAATGACCATGGCACGCTGCGTTTTCCACACCTGGGTGTGGACTACATGATCCACCACCTGCTCTCCCATAGCGACACGGATGACTGGCTCAAGGTGAACCAATTCTTCCTGGAGCAGATGGCGTACATTGCTGGCAAACTGGATGCCATCCAGGAAGGTGAACGGACCGCACTGGATAACTCAATGCTGATGCTCTGTTCAAGCATGATGACCGGCCATCACGATGCGTCCCAACTGCCAGTCGTCATGCTGGGTCGCGCTGGCGGCCAGATTCAAGGTGGTCAGAACCTCGATTACTCGGGGCAATCCGACCGCCAGATGTGCCGACTGTACCTCAGCATGATGGACAAAATGGGTATCAAGCTGGGGCAATTCGGCGACGCCACCCAGCGGCTGGATGAAGTCTAGCAGCTACCACTGCGAGAAGAGGAATCGAGTGCTGTCTCCCGGCATCAAGGTAGCTCGCTGCCACCGGTGCGTTTGAATTCGCCCAACTCGTAGTGATCAACATAGGCCCCCTGGGCATGCCAGATATGGTGCGGCTTCCCGGGCAGGAAATCGAAGCCTTCCAGGTGCGCACGATTCTCTGCAATGGCCCAGACGCGTGTGGGTCGCTGGATCTCCTCTGTGAGTTGCTCTGGCAAATCGAACTCGAAAAGCCCGTCCTGATCACCAAACGTGTGAATCGTGTAGAGCTTGTTACCGACAATCCGCAAACCCTGGGAAAAGTGCATTCCGGACGGGTAACGAAATACACCCTGACGAACTAACTTCTCACCCTCGATGGCATAGCGGTGAATTCCCAGATCGCTCAAGTCGCCCACCCACAGATAGCGTCCATCAAAACAAACTGGATCGATCCAGGTCACGTCGTGACTGATGTCCCAGGTCTGGATGACCGTCAAGTCACTCGCACGAATCCTGGCAATCACGGAACGATCGAGTTGAGGGTCATGCTTGCCGTTCACCGGCCCATGTAGCATACCGATCCACAGATGACCGTCGTGGTAATCAATCGCGCCAATGTGATTGACACCGGCAACGCGAATTGGCTGTTCTTGCAACAGCCGCCACTGGGTGTCGTAGCGAAAAATCGACTGCGCGGTCGAGGTGAAATACTGTTCTCTAGAAAGTGCCAGCCCCTGCTGTGCGGCCCCTTTGGCGAGCCTGTGTTCCTGCAGTAGGCGCGATGACGGCCGCGCTAAACCGGGGCGTTTCAATCGCGAGCGGTAAACCGGACGCAATCTTGCGATACCCACCTGGTCAGAAACTTTCAACATGGCACTCAAACGGTCGACCAACGGAAACTCGACACCCGCCTCAAACAGGGCAGCGACTTGCTCTGCCTGATTACTGCAACAGAAATTAATGGCAACGCGCCGTGCCCGCAGCAGGCGGGTGTGTGCCGGATCGACAGAATCACCCCCAAACAACTGGATGAAATCCGCCTGCATCTCGATCGTCTCGTCAACATATTTACGCGAGTTCCCCTGATCCTGCATGTTACAGATCAGCACCGACTGGTTAACGCGTTTTGCGGCACGCGCCGCGGCCGCACCACAGGCCAGAAAAGCCTGGTGAAGGCGTTCGTGCTGGACCAACGCGCGCGTTACTTTCTCGGCTAACTCCGCACCGCCTTTGAGGTGCACGTTGAGCCAGATGTTATCGGGCATCACCGCCAACGCTGCAGCCAGTGTCGGAATCCGTTCTCCGCGAAAAGAATCCGCTTTCCAACCACCCGCATCCAACTCTTGTAGTTCGCTCAAACTCTGCGCCGATACAGGTCCCGTACCATTGGTGGTCCGATCGAGGGTCGCGTCGTGCAGTAATACCAGCGCGCCGTCACTCGTGAGGGCTACATCAAACTCGATCATGTGGGCACCCAAACGAATTGCTTCCCGAAACGCCGCGATCGTATTTTCCGGATGGGTATCACTGGCACCTCGGTGGGCACAAATACCACGCGTTGGCATACGTTTCCAGGCATTCAGGTGTTGCGGTTCCCGGCTCTCACAAAAGGCACCTGAAACGACCAATACCAGCGACAAGAACAGACACCAGAATCCTTGTTGTTTCACAGTCCTTGTCTCCTCGTGGTAGCGAACGGGAACACCGGCAGAGGTGTACGCAAGGCAACTTGCCTCCAGACAACTGTGGTAGATACTGGCCGCCAACACCCCTGTCAAGCAGACGGCAGGGTAGACGCAGTCAGTCAGACGCGTCTGACTTAGCGCACCAGCTCCAAGGTGTACTCGGGCCGTTTGGGCATCATCAACGCTGCGTGGCAATAGTAGGGATAAACACTCCACTCCACACAGGCAACCAGATCCGGGGCACCGTCTCCGTTGAAGTCACCGGGCCAGGGATGCGGGCCGTGATTCGTAATACGAATGGGTTCGCCAAAACAGCGCAGGGTTTGCGGACTGGCAAATACCGGCCGCACGCGCGTGCCGCAGTTACGAAGCAGGTAAATACTACCACCGTCCAACGTACCATGATGCGATCCGGCCACGCTGTAGATCAAATCCTGCAAACCGTCCCGGTCCCAGTCCACCGCCCTGAACGACTCCGTCCAATGGGCTCCCCGCTCAACCACGCGATCATCCAGAGGGCGGCCATCGGACAGTTCCAACGTCCCCTCTCGACGCAATCGCAAAGTCCGGTCTGGCCCACGTTCCTGGACAAACAACACCGCCTGCCGTCGAAACCCATCCAGTGTGACCAGATCAATCAGACCATCACCATTAAAATCTGCGACCCCGGCGCCGGTCCGCCAATAAAAGGGCCGCTCGGGTTCCAGCGGATAAACACCGTTGTTCGATTTCGGGTCACTGGCCCGTCGCTGTGACCGCTCGCGCACCTCGACAGAATCGGGAAACCCTGCACAACGCAACTGGCGTCGCTGCCCAAACACGGGATGCTGGGGGGTCCCGATGTTGCGATACCAGAATAATCGGTTCGTTTCATTCGGCAACATCAGGTCACGCAATCCATCCCCGTCCCAATCGATCAACGTGGGATAGGAATAGCCCATGTTATGGCCGCTCTGGGGCGGCCCCAATAATTCGTGACGTACCAACTGAATCGGCGCGCCATCGGCGACCAATCGCTGGGCCTCGGCGAACATCGGCCGCAGACCGCTGCCATCGTTGCGAAGGATCCGCGGACGCCCGTAGCCATCGCCAATCAACAAGTCCGGGTCACCGTCGTCATCCCAGTCGCACAGGCAGGGCCACGCCTGGTCACCCAAGGCCAGAACGGCAGACATCGACTCCGCCCGACCACGATACTCAAATCGTGGAGGTGTGTGCGTCACTAATCGATAGATATGGATCTGTTGAAACTGTGACTGCACCAGTAACAACTGCTGGTTGCCGACCTGAGCAGCAGCGACCATCGTGCAGTCATCACGAACCACTCCAGGTAGCCGCTGCGCCACAGAAAATCCTGGTGGATGCCCGCCCTGGTTGCGACGCCAAACCAGCCGGTTTCCACCCAGCAGCGATGATTTCTCCAGACCAACCGCATCAGGTCTGCCATCCCCATCCAAATCAGAGAAGCAGCTCCTCCGCTCCACGTCGAGCTTCACCAGCGTGTCGGGTTGAAATGGCCACCCTACACCGCGATTACGGATGTACTGCCCCTCGACTACCAGATCGAGGGCTCCATCGCCATCCAAATCGACCGCCCGAATCGGGTCGTACCCGACGACAGGAACCGCATCACTGGCACGGTAACTCGGCTGTCCACGCGGGCCCGTCTCTCCACTGTCGAGATAAAATTGAACCGCATCCGCTCCGGGCCGCGCGTAGACAAAATCAACCCGTCCATCACGATTGAAATCGGCCCAGGCCGTGGTGTTATAGTGGCTGGAAAAGTCCCGCAGCTCGGTGCCTGCCTGATAACGTACCCGCCGCAAGTCACCAAAATGCCAGCGCCCTGGAGACTTCTGTGCGGGATAGAAGACCACACCGCCAGTGGGTGCGCCCGGGCGATAAAAATAGTTCCAGGTTCCGACCAGATCGGCACGTCCATCACCCGTGACATCGTGCAACCCCATCGACTGAAAGAGTGTAATCGGTGCTGGTTTCCCCGCGTTGTAACGCAACAAATCACCGACCCCGATCGGTGGCGTGTAACGTTGCGGACGCAGGTTCGACCGCTGCCTCGTAACGCCAAACCGAATCTCAAACTCATGGTGCTGCGGTGCAGCAACGACCCACTGCAAACGGCCACGACTGCCATAGGCAAACGCTTCAGATAATGCCACGGGAACCGATTTTCCGGTCGCCAGATTGATCACCTTGATCGAATTGGGATCGAGGTCCGCAGCCACGCCCGCCCGCCGAATCCAGGCGGCAAAATCGATATCGGGGTCGAGCGGTGTGTTCTCAAAGGGGAGTGGTGTGGTGACAACGAGTCGGAGACGCAATACCGGGCTCACCGCGGAAAGCGGTCGCCCCGGTGATAGCAGTAGCAGTCCGACCAGCAGGCAGCAACTGGCGCAACTGCCACGTTGGAACGGACGGCACAGACGTACCACAGATCCCGCCGTCATGGTACGCCAGCTTTTCATGCCCCAGCTTTTCCTGGTTCCCTACGCTGGACAGGTGCGACGCGCACCGGGATCTGCGTTGCGCTTCGATGAAAACCGTTATCAACTGCGTGCACCGTGATCCAGTGCTGTCCCGGATGTTCGCCACGCAAATCCCACACGTATGCGGGCCGGTCGGTCTCCGCCACTAACCGATTGTCGATAAACCACCGGTATAGGGCAATCTCTCGATTACTCTTGGCAGTCGCCTCAACACGAATTACTACGTGCGCAGTTGCCAGCGTCGCCTCAAATTGAGGCTCCAGAATAACCACTTCAGGCGCCGGTTTAACGAAATGCTTATGTGCCAGCCGGTCACAATCCAAGGCCAGTTTCTGGCCATTAGCGCCATAAAATCCAATGCCCGGCATTTCCGGCGCGTAACGACGCAGTTCACCGATCAACGTGTCGAGGTTTTCGGGAGTCAGCGCGTGGCCGGGATGATAATCCTCGGGACGACAGATGTGCCCCAGCATTACGACATGCCGCTCGATTGCACCAAACGCGCGCGCCGTGTCGATACGCTTTTTGATCCCTTCCAGGCTGATCGCAAAGCCCCGTAATGGAAACTGCTTGTGGGTGCTGGTATATCCCTCTTGAATCAACAAGTCGATGTGTTTCTGGCCGGCAGCCTCGGCCATCTTGGACTCACCACGGTAGTAATAGGCAGAAAGTCGCTCAGGAAACTTACGTTCCGCAGCACGAAAGGCATCCACCAGCCAGCCCAGCTGAGCACCCTGCAAGTTGGACTCGTGGCCACAAAAACCAATCGTGTTTGCCTGGGCAACATTGGTGTAATAGTTCTGGTAGGCCGTCCGGTCCGGCAGCCAATCGATGGGACCACCTTCTGCCCAGGTCAGATTCGCGACACCCCGTGGTGCTAACCAGGCGCCTTGCCCGCTGTAGGTCGTCATATTGATCGTGGGTAATTGTCGCCATTGCACGCGACTTCCCGCATTGTAGTAAACCATGTAATACGGATCTTTGATGGGCGGTAATGCGGCCGACGGATAAAGTGCCAATGCGCGACTTGCCACTTCGTCCGGCGAAGGCGGCACGCCTTCCATATCAATGATCAGCGCGGGTCTCGTTCCCTCCTTGGCTTCCGATGCCGCGCACAACAAAGACCAGCTCCCCTGGTCAGGTTTTCCAAAAATGGCCGGACTTGTCGACACCATCAGGCCGTAATTCGGCATGCCACGATAGAGCCAACGGCGAACCACTTCGGTAATCTCGAAGTCAATCTTCCCGGGCTGGCAAATAACCTTCCCGGTCTGGAGTTCCGAACGCATCGTGTACTGGACGTTGGCATGACCGGCGCGCTGCGGCCAGCCACTCTTGTCACCCAGTGGCGAGGAGACCGTCGCGCAGGTATTCCAATGCGTCATCGCGGGTGCCACCTGAGTCACTTTGCGCTGAGGATTCCTGGCTTCCAGGACGTGCAAACGCAGGACTGCTTTTCGTACGCGACCATGCTGCAGGGCATGGACAGACTGCAGGTCAAAACGCATCAGGATGTGGTCATAGGCAGACCAGGGCCGTCCGTGCCCAGCGAGCGTTGGCGCAGTAAACGAAGTCGTTCCATCGGTACGCACCCAGCCGTCCGTAACCTGCTCTGCTCCGCGAATCACAATCCGCGTCACGGCGGGCGGACCCGCTACAACAGCCGACAGCAGTGCACCCTGCAAGGGCAGCAGCAAACACCACTTCGTCAAGATCTTAACCATGAGGATCTCCGGTCTGGGAGGTCTCGAAGCTGGCGGCACGCCAGCCCGCAAGGTAACAAGTACAGGCAACCGTCGGTCTGGGACTACAAAATAATATGTTTCGTGGTCTTCAAGATTGCCTCAAGGGTATTGGGGCCAGCGCGCTTGCCGGGCCAATCCGGTTTATTGGCGTGCCGCCATTTCTCATAGCCATCAGTCACTTCGCGGTTCTTGAGTTGCAGCCGCACGCGCAGGGGAAACTTGACCTGATAGGGGCGGTACTGTGTGATCTGCGTCAGGGCGTGGCGCGCCCCGGCCGCGATCGTACGACGTGTGGTTTCCGGGCTATCGAGCTCGACACTGCCATCCTGGAGACGCCGTTTCACCGAAACGCCGACCACGGCTGGCCCGAGTAACTCACGCGTTTCACGGCATACGCCAGAACAACCAGTCACCATAATGATCGGCACGCGATGGTCGTGGCCAGCGACAATCGCATAGGCCGCCACCTCTCCTCCCTCGCGTTCATTGAACCAGTAACGGCGACGGCGGCCGCTGGACCAGGTGTGCGCTAAGACCCCATCCGCGGCGCCTTCCATCGCGTGCAAACCGACGAGCATCACCCCTTGAAAAGTATCGTCCAACCCGTGCAACAGGCCACCGCCACCGGGCAACAAGACCGCGCGTGGATCGAGACGATCGGCAATCAGATTCTTGTCTCGAAATCCATCGTCTTTGACATACACTTCGGTCGCCCCGGCAGCGAAGCTACCGGCCACCGCTGCATTGACATCATCCGTCATCAGCTCACGGTAACGCCGTGCTTTCGGATCTCCTGGCTTGAGATTGCGTGCCCAGTACTCGTTGACACCGGTCGGTCCTTCACTGTCGACAGCAATATAGATCTTCACGCCCTGCGGGCCGGCCGTAGTCCGTTTCCGATCCGCAGCCACCGTGACTTCGAGTTCTTCCAGGAAAGGCACATGGGCGCGAACCGCTTTCGTTTTCAGAACCACTCCGAGCTGGTTGTCGCCACGCAGCGGAGGGCAATTCTCGAGCTTCAGTTCAAACCGCGTCCCGGGTAATCCGCTCCGGCGTGATCCCGCCGGAAACCGTTTCAGGTGGCGTTCGGCAATCGGCTTGCCATTGATGTCGATCGCCAGCTTGTCGTTCTCTTCCAGGTGGTAAATCCAAAATGTCATACGTCCCGTCAGCGATTCTCCGTGGCGTCCGTCCGCCATGCGAAATGGCAAAATGAGCCGCTTGCCTGTGTTGTCCGCGGAAAACAAGAGCGTGGGGCTGTTTTTATGCCCCAGAGGACTCGCACCCTCGTCGTACCAGGGATAATTCCTGACCGGTGGTTTCCGTGACGAAATGCCCTTGCCCATCGGCAGAAAACGGTAGGTCCGAGTTCCTTCCCAGACGCGTTCCGGGCTGCCGACCGCGTGCGTCCATTCTTCAATCCTGCGACGCTGCTGGGGCGTAGCGGTGACTTCGCGACCAAAATGGATACCCACATTCCAGAACGAAATACTATCCGCGCCATAGGTGTAAAAATTGGCTGCCGCCCCACGGGCTTCCTCTGTATTGAGTAGCATGCTGACATAACCAGCGGCATGCTTTCCGGATTTGGCGACTCCCCGGTCCACTGGGACCGGCGGTCCAGCGGTCATAGCACCGATCATATTTCCCATGGTCACAATGGTGTCGACACCCGCTGGGCGGGTAAACTTCGCGAATTCATCCACCCGTAGTTGTGGATCGGTGTTGTTCCAGGTCGAAACCACCACAAAATCGATCCAGCCGCGTTTGACCCACGTTTCAATATCGACGCCAGCCAGCCAGCAAGCGTGCAGGGATTCGGGCACACGGACACCTAACGTCAGCCGCTTCCCATTTTTTCGAGTACGGCCTGCGGAATCCATCATCTTGCGAATGCGTTCCACATAACGCGTCATGACCGGGGCCTTCTGACGTCCCTGGTCGCGCGGAAAATGCTTGGCCCAACGGACAAAGTTCAACTCCAGGCCGTCGACCGGGTAGTCATGGATGATCTCCGCCATGATTCCCATACGGTGATCGCGGACGGCTTCGATGGAATAGTCCAACGCTGTCTCGTTGGTGCGGCCATCAGGCTGCTTGATCACGTACTCGGGATGATCGATCGCAAATTGGGGACAGAGTTCGTCGTACACATTGAGCCGGCGGTGATGCGTATCACTCATGCGAATAGCGGCCAGTACCTCTTTGCCCTTGGCCTGCATATGCTCGGTCACCAGCCGCAGTGCATCGGTACCCTGTCGCTTGAGTGCCCGCATAGCGCGGACGTAAAGATAGTCGTCCTTTTTTCGCCGAGCCCCATACTCTTCTCCTGCTTTCGTGTTGTAAAAGCAGATATCTGGCGTGCTCGCCAGAAAGACAAAGGTCGAAAAGGGAACCGCCGCCGACTCCCGATCAAGCCACGCCTTGATGAAAGGAGCCGGATTTTCTCCAGGTGCCTCGCGCAAGACTTGTGCATCGTCATTAAACACTGTGCGGGGAACCCGCTGCGGCGGGTCGGCAGCCACCGCACCAACCGACAACCCCATCACCACGAATGCCAAAGCGGCCATTGTACGTACTGCCATCACATTCCTTTCCACGTCAACATCGAACCCACAGCCCGTGCAACCAGCGCTCTGCGAGCTGTCACCAGTCCACTTCACCAGTCCACTTCACCAGACGCGACGCGTCAAGTGACACGCACGCTCCTGGCGTTTGGCAACGCGCACCAGGCCGCACCTTACGACCGGTTCACACGGTTCCATTTGATTTTCGCACAAAAAATTCGGTTGTTGCTGCCATACTTCTCAAACCCGCCCGGTGGCGGCTGTTGCATCCACTCGGTCGTAATTACCCAGGTCTCCAACGGACTGATGTGCACTACCCCAAAATTCCCCATTCGCGTCCCGGTTTCGGGCACGATGACTTGCTCGGTGTCGCGCAGCACCACCAGCTTCTGCGGATCAACCCGGGCCATCAACAACGGCGCACGGTGCCGAAATACGTGATCGTTGTTCACCCCACGGCGTGTGTAGACCAGGAACAAGCCCTCCGAATGTGTGACCCAATGCTGCTGTGTGTTATAGCTTCCCAGTTCCTGGCCATCATCAAATCGCCAGGGACGCAGGGGTTCATAATGCAAACCGTCCTCACTGGTCGTCACATAAGCCCGGGCGACCGTGCGCAAGGTTAAATAGAACCGACCTTGCAAGCGGGTCAACGACGGCTCCGAAAGTCCGTCCCCCTGCTTCTGTTCCAGCTCCAGCTCGTCGCCATGTTGCAGATAACGTAGCGTCTGGCCGTCGAAACCGCAGCGCAATACGGTCACGCGATGATCCGTATTGGCCGGCTGCGGGCGAAAATAGACCGGCAACAGGACATCGCCACTGGGCAGGTCAAACCGCTGCGTACAGCCGGCGCTACAATTCTTGAATTGTGGCAGTGCGGGCAACTTGATCGGCTGCCAGGCAGACCACGTGCGCCGCCGCGGATCGTAAACCGCATAAATCGGGTCACTCGGCGAGTCTCTGTACTGTTTATTGTCCTTGTACCAGAACGTCTTTCCTGTGCCCAACAAACGGGCTGTCGCAGCATGCCATTGCGGCGTGAAATCGCAAGGCGCCACCTCGATTCCAGGGCCCATCCGGCGTCGCTGAAGACCAGCGTGTGGCACCGGTCCCTGCCACGACCTGCCGAGATCGGAACTGCGAAAGTCCTCCAAGCCATCAAAAATATCATTGCCGCGGACGAAGTGTTTTTGCGTCGTCATCACGACGATCGGGAAACGGGATTGATTACCACCGGTAAAAGGAGGAATCGCACCGGCGCGCGAATGCACGTAACACTTGTTGCCATCCCACCCCTCGTGAATCACCGTGAGTCCCAGATCGTAACGCAGCGTCGCGGGCGCGTTGGCGGGTAGAACCGTCTGTGCCAGAGGGAAACCTGCCGCAGCGGCCAATAGCGTGCGTCGCGAAGTAGACATCCTTTAGACCCTGAGTTGTATTTGCCTGCCGCAAGGGCTTATGCCTGTCGATAACCATACAGCCATCGTGCGCTCGTTGTACCGATGTTACGGGCGGAATGAACCGCGCCTGCGGGGATCAATAACGTATCACCAGCAGGTGGGTGATGCAGCTGCCCCTCGATTTCAAACTCCATCTCACCTTCCAGTACCAGGACCAGCTCGTCGGTCGGATGCACAAAATCTTCCCAGCGTTGGCCGGGGCGATCCGTCCAGAGCTCGCAACTGAAGCCACGGGCCCCCCAGTCCGTAGTAATCTGCTCGCGATCCACCATGCGTATCACTTCCGCTTCCGTTGAGCCCAGCTGCACGCTCCTGATTCCAGCCAGGACACCGGGCTACTTGCCCACCACTCCCAACTCGGCAATCGAAGCCCAAGGGCCACCGTTGACCTCGGATAGCACACGCACACGCACATACCTAGCTTGGACCGTCTTGCATTTCACTTCCTGTGGCGACCTGGTTTTCTTGAATTCTACCTTCGCGAGCGGCTGCGCAAATTCCCCAGCAACCGTTGCTACAGAAAACTCACAGCGGGCGACCGCTCCATTCCAGCCACCGTCCTGCCGCGCCAGATAGCGAAAACCCTGGATCGATCTGACGCGACCTAAATCGATGACCAGTTCATGGGGATGCTGCGCCAGCTGCGTCTGAAACTCCGTGTGCCAATGGGTACGAGGGTTTCCATCGATCGCGTGGAGCGCCAATCTCTTGTTGAATCGAGACTCACTGCTGGAACGGACAATCTTCCAGTCCTGGTTTGCCAGCAGCCCCTGCTTGGGCAACGCATGCACTTTGCGCCGCGTTCTCGGCCGGCGGCGTCCACCGAACTTGGCAAGACGATCTTTCTCATGGATCGCACGATCGACAAACACACCTTCCCTGACGGGTTCGTGCGCCTGCCTGGCAAGCAGTTTGAGTTGCTTCAATCTGTCCGGCTCTGCGGCTGCCAGATTGTTCCGCTCACTGGGATCTGCCGCCAGGTCATACAACTCCCAGTCGCGTTTTCGTCCGGGCTGGATCGCCTTCCAGTTTTGCGACCGGACCGCAGTCTGGCCCGCCAGTTCCCAATACAAATAGTCGTGCTGTGGCTGTTCGCGGCCCGCCACCTGCGGACCGAGCAACGTAGGGACAATCGAGAGGCCGTCCACATCCGCAGGAGCCTCTGTACCAGCCAGCTCGGCAAGCGTCGGCAGTACATCGGGAAAATACCAGAGCTGCTTGCTGACGCTCTGCGGTTTCACCTTTTCAGGCCAGCGGACGACCATCGGAATGCGCAACCCGCCTTCGTAAAGATTCCCCTTCTTGCCTCGAAATTCAACACCGGTGGCCGGGTTCACATTCGCTGCATGAAAACCGCGTGGGTGTTGGGCATCACGAAAATAGTCGTTGCCACCATTGTCGCCGCAAAAAAAGACAATCGTCTTTTGGTCCAGCTCCAGGCTGCGCAACAATTCCAGCAAGGCCCCAACCTGGCGGTCCACCATCGTCACCATGGCCGCATAACGCCGGGCCGGTTCAGGCCACGGCTGGTCCCGATAGCGATGCCATGCTGGATCCGAATCGGGAATATCAAAAATGCCGTGGGGTGGAGTAATCGGCAGGTAGCAGAAGAAAGGACGATCCTTGTTCTCACGGATAAAATCCATGGCGCCACGGATAATTTGGTAATGCGAGTAAACCTTCCCCAGGCTGCCACCCTGATTTCCCGGCAGCGGTACTTCCATGCTGTTGCGAACCAGGTAGGAAGGATAGTAACTGTGCGCGTGCACCTGGTCGTAATAACCAAAGAACACGTCAAATCCATGCTTCTCTGGTACGCCCGTCGAGCCACGGCCACCGCATCCCCATTTGCCAAAGCCGCCTGTGGCATAGCCCACCTGTTTGAGAATCGAGGCCACGGTCAGCTCTTCGGCACGCAACGGAGTGCCACCACCATTAGAACGGACCGAAGTGTGGCCACTGTGTTTCCCGGTCATCAAGCAACAGCGAGTTGGCGCACAAACCGAAGAACCGGCCAAGGCCTGGGTGAAACGCATTCCCTCCCGCGCCATGCGGTCGATGGACGGGGTCTGAATGTGGGGATGCCCCAAACAGGACAACTCGTAGTAACCCAGTTCGTCCGCCATGATGTAGACAATATTAGGGCGCTGTTTATGAGGGTGCTGTTCGACCGCCAGCGCGGACCCGACCCAGCCAATCCCCAGAGCCACGATACACAACATTCGCCTCATTTCATCCTCTCCCTCACACCTTTGCGGAAAGTGCTGCGCAGCCTGCCGTTGCCTGCAACCACCCGCAACGTTCGCGATCCGTGCTGGTTGACTCTCCAGTCCCGCGGGAACCCTGGCAAAGCTCCAGATCGCTACGTTGTTTCGAACCCACCTGACCACCAGCCCCGAGCACAACACGTGCCTTGGCCAACGACGGACTTGCACGAATTTCGCTGACGTATGTTCAGTCATCATAGAGTACCGGCGATCAAAAAGGGAGAATCGTAGAGGGCCCTGTGTGGGCATTCTGCCTGGTCAGCTGCTGGCAACGGCATTCGCGCGACCTGTACTCAGTCGCCGCCAGCGGTGATGGTTACGGCAGCTCTCCCCAGAATCAGGCCCGCGTTCTTTGCAGCATGGCAAGACGCGGCGTAGAATCGCAGCCACCTCCGCGTGCCCGTACTCAGCTTCCCTTCTTGTCGGCAGGAACGATGCACAGCCAAACGAACCGGCGTTTCACTGCTCTGCTGCTCATCAGTGCCTTCACGTACACACTCGGTATCGCTGCCCCACCGCGGTCTTCGATCCAGCCCGCTGACGACGCGCCACAACCCCTGTCTCCCAGCGAAAGCGCCGCCAGAATCCAGTTGCCCAAGGGCTTTCGTATCGAATTGGTCGCCAGTGAACCACTGATTCGAGAACCTTCGTGCCTGGCGTTCGACGAGCGCAATCGCATCTTCGTATGTGAGTTGCATGGCTACAACATTGAAGGACACCTGGATGTTACCGAGTTGAACAAGACTGGAGTACTCGACAAGCAGGTCCGCCGGATCCGCTGGGAATTACGCGGGGGAAAAATCGCCGAAGAAGCTGCCCGGCGTCAGTTTGGCGTCGTCAAGTTGCTGACCGACTCGGACGGGGATGGAATCATGGACAAGGCCACCGTCTGGGCCGATGACCTGCCACCTTGCTACGGTGTCTTGCCCGCGCGGGAAGGTGTCATCGTGTTGTGTGCGCCCCACATTCTGTACCTCGCCGACCGGGACGGCGACGGCAGGCCAGAAATACGGGAAACCCTGTTTACCGGTTTTCGCACCCGTGTTCTCGAACGCGGGATCAACAACCCACGCTGGGGGCTCGATAATTGGATCTACATCGGCGGTGGTGGAACCGGCGGCACAATCCAAGGGCCGGGACTCGCTCAATCAGTCGAGCTGGGGAATACCGATTTTCGCATCAAGGCCGACGGTTCCGCCATCGAGCCGGTCACAGGACGCGTCGGCACGTTCGGATTGACGATCAACGATGCCGGGGATCGCTTTCCCTCCACAGGTGGCCGCCCGGCAACCTACGCATTGCCACTGCCACACCGCTATCTGGCTCGCAATCCCTACGTCGCCACGCCCGAGACGACCTGCTCTGCCGTGAGCTACAACCGCGGCTTCCGTATCAGTCAACCACATCCCTGGAGAGTCAAGCGGCAACAGGACCCCGCCTGGGTCAAATTCTATGGAGCCCGTGAAACCAACAGTAATTTCTTCTCCGGGGGATGCAGTAACGAATTCTACGGAGACAGACTGTTTCCTGCGGCTTACCAGGGCAACCTCTTTTATTGTGAACCATCCTTGAATATCGTCCATCGCTGCATCCTGCAGCGGAGCGGCGCGGGATACCAGGGACAACGGGCCACAAACGAACAGGAGTCTGAATTTCTCGCCTCCACCGACCAATGGTTTCGCCCGATGAACTTGCGTGTGGGGCCCGAGGGTGCACTCTACATTGTGGATATGTACCGGGAAATCATCGAAGACTACTCCGCAATTCCACGTTTTCTGCAACAGCAATACGGCCTCGAACGCGGCAGTCAACACGGTCGTATTTGGCGGCTGCTACCAACCCACCAGCCTCCCCGCACGTGGGTCGATTTCTCTCAATTAACCGGTCAGCAACTGGTCAGCGCAACAGCGGACGCGAGCCTCTGGCGACGTCTTACCGCGCAGCGCCTGCTCGTCGAGCGCCAGGATACCTCCGTCGCACCGCTGCTATCCCAACAGTTACGTGCTGATGTTTCACCGCAAGCCTGCCTGCACGCCTTGTACGCGCTGGCTGGCCTGGGCCGGCTTACCCCAGCCGACATCACAGCCGCCCTCCAGCACACGGATTACACGGTTCGCCTGCACGCGTTGCGACTCGCCGAACCCTGGCTTGATCAAGACGAACAACTCGTGGCTGGTATCCACAATATGCACGGGGACACCGACCCATCGGTACGCTTGCAACTGGCCATGACCGTGGGCGAAGCTCCCGTCCAGGAAAGTCTTGAAACGCTGGCAACACTGGCCCAGAAACACGGCGAGGAACGCTGGATGGAAGCCGCCATCCTCAGTTCCGCCAGCGACCGTTCCAGTGGCCTCCTGCTGCGACTCTTGCAGTCGTCGCTTCCCAGCCCTGGCGCCCGCAGGCTCCTGGAACCATTGGCAGTCACGATTGCTGCGCAGCGAGACGGCCCCGCGATGTCACGTGCCTTGGCGCTGCTGGCCACCCGGGACAACACCTCGCAGTCGCTCGTACTCGCTGGCTTTGTGAAGGGCATTACCCGTGGCAAACAGCCCGTACCGCGTGCGGAAGATGGTTGGGCATCTCTGACCCGATTACTCACCAGCCAGATAGACAAGGTACGCGAACCGGCTACCCAGCTGGCAGCCCATTTACCGCTGGCCAACCTGGAGCAACTGAAAGCCATCTTTGCAGCATCCTCAGCCCGGGCCCTGGACGAACATGCCTCGCTAGCCGAGCGGCACCAGGCAATCCACGTCATGGCCAGCGCGCCCTTCGACCAGCTGTCACCTCTGGCCGATCGGTTGCTGGAATTCCGTCAACCACTGGAACTACAACGTGCGGCAGTGACCGCTCTGGGAGCTTCCAGTGATGATCGAGTCGCTGGGTTGTTACTGGAGAAGTGGCCAGGTTTCACACCTGAACTGCGGACCATCACGTTGAGGACGATCTTTGCCCGCAGCAATCGACTCGCCGCATTACTCAACGCGTTAGAACAAGAAGTGGTACGTGGCACGGAACTCAACGCAATCGAACGCGAGTTGCTCCTTACCCACCCGGACAAACAACTCGCGACACGCGCACAAGCCCTGCTGGTTAACGCAACCGCGGATGCCGAACTACAACGGCGAATCGATACCTACCAGCGTGCATTACAAAACCCACGCAACCTGGAACGCGGAGAGCGACTGTTTACCAAACACTGCCTGACCTGCCATCAACTCAAAGCAGCAGGCCATGCGGTCGGCCCGCGACTCGGTTCAACAATTAACCGACCCGACGAGACCATTTTGCTCGACTTGCTCGATCCTAGCGGCCGAATTGAACCCGAGTATCGCAGCTATACGGCAATCACCGAGGACGGCCGATCGTTCACCGGGATACTGGCTTCCGAGTCGCCAACAAGTATCACACTGCGGAAAGAAAAAAATGCCACCGAGACGCTGCTCCGCCGGGATCTGGAATTCCTCCGCGCTTCAGCCGTCTCGTTAATGCCTGCGAACCTGCATGAACAACTGGGGCCCCAGGACGTGGCGGACCTGATCGCCTTCTTGCGAGTAGCCTACGGCCGTGGCAAACAACCATAGCCAGGAACAAACGGTGGGTCGATCATCGTCTGGACCGACTGCCAGCATCGCGCTGCCGTAGTTACGCTATTGAAGTTGACTCTCTGGGAGCTTCTCGATGTACGACCTCAAATCTCGTATCTGCCTGCTACTGGTAAGCTGCTACACCACAACACTATTACAGGCAGAGGACCCACTGCCTCGGTTGGGGGGACCTTACAAACTGCTCGCGGCGGACTTCACGGGCAATGGCCAACAAGATCTGGCTATCGGTTTTCACGACCTCGGACTGGTCACCCTCGAACGCGGTGACGGACGCGGAAACTTTGAACATCTTGCCATCACACCACTGCGACCAGCGCAAGGCAGAGGCTTCGTCGCCGGAAGTTACAACTTCGCAAGTGCCGATCTGGACGACGATGGACGACTCGATTTAGCCGTCGGATGTCGAGGCAAATTCGTGCTGCTGCTGCGCAACCAGGGAAACGGTCGTTTCCAGGCGATGACGCGTTTTTCCACCGAGAGTGCTGCCAAGGGTATCGCCCTGGCTGACCTCGACCAGGACGGTCTGCTCGATCTGCTCTACACAGCGCGCGGAACGGGTCGCAGCGGCGACACCAAGACTGGCAGACTCTATCTGCGCCGTGGCCAAGGGCGCTGGAAATTCTCCAAACCAGTCACCGTCAACGCAGGCATTTCCGCCTACTATATCGATACCGCCGACCTCAACGGCGACGGCTTCCTGGACGTGCTCATACCGAATGAATTGGGGCGAACGGTGTCGTTCTGGTTGAGTCCGGGTGCGTCTATTTTCAAGCAACTGAAGGCGTTGAAAAGACGTGTCGTCACCACCTCGGGCTTCCGTATCAATGACGTTCGTGCCCGTGACTTCACTGGTGACGGAAATCTCGACATCCTCTGTGCCAACTGGTCGTCCTCCACGATCTCACTCTTTCCAGGCCGGGGTGATGGCACATTTGGAAGAGAACGCCTGATGGAAGGAGGCAAACATTGCGTTTTCTTCGCGGTTGGCGACTTCGACCGCGACGACGACTTGGATTTTGCCGTGACCCACTGGACCGAAGATTTTGTGAGTGTCTTTCTCAACAACGGACGCGGACGCTTTGCAGCGCGGACCGACTACCCAACGGCGCTGGGAAATTATGGCGTCGTCACGTTCGATACCAATGGCGATGGTCTGCTTGACCTGGTCACGGCAAACTACCGGCACCACAGCATCTCCCTGCTGCGCGGCCGCGGCAACGGCAAATTTGACCAGGCTACCACTTTACGCAGGAGTTTCCGAGAAATCCACGACGGATTTATCCTGGAAAAGTAGGTGAGGCCAGACCGCTTATCACCCGACGTGGGCCGAGACATCTTATTCGATGCGCTGATAAGTGATTAACGCTGCCGATCGCCGCTGCTTGAGCGTGATCAACAACCCCTCGCCAGCGAGCGCAGCTCCTGTCATTTCGGACGACTCCGGTCGATCGACATCTTGTATCCGATAGCGCGCCCGTGGCTCCAATCCGCGGAGCCGAAGTTGCATAGAGGTGACGGAACTATTGGGACGACGGAAGGCCTGAACGACGCCTCCTCCCGATTCTGGCCGATCAAACTGCCAGGCCATCCAGACATCGTTTTCGGTACGATGCGCCGTCAGGGGATAAAAATCACCCTCATAACAGGGAATCACCTGACGCCGCTCGGCCAGTCGTTTCCGACACGCCGCGTAGTCGAGCTCCGGATTGCGCACGTCCCAAATGAGCGTGTTCGCCGGCGCCATTTGGCTGCGGCAGGTATACGCATCAGACGTATTCATTCCCGTTCCGAAGTATGGAATCCAGAACGACATCCCGTAGGTAAGCGTCTGCATGCCTGTCGTTTCATAAGCGTAATCACTTCTCCACAACGGTACGGCTCGACGTAAAGCCTCCAGCTCATTCCGGCTACCGCCGCCAGAGCAGATATCGATCCGTAACATCGGGTGCCGCCGGCGCAGTTCATCCCAATAACCGAGCAAGCCTTGAATGTGCTTGATCTCACTGACCCCTTCGCGGTCCGGGGCATCGTTAGCACGCCAGTACTGCAACGGCGGAATCCCGTCATGCCGATAGAGGTCAACGCCCTGTTCCCTGATCTGCTCGTCGACATAGTTCGTCATACCCCGCGCTGCCTCGGGGTCACCGAAGTTGACCAGTCGAAAATCGCCACGCCCATAAGGCGGTGGCTGCGGTGCGTCCATCCGCACCCAACAGGAGAGTGTGAAATCGTTGGGAACCTGGTTGGGAATCTTGACACCGTAATCATTGTTAAACCGCAAAGACTGATCACCCGCTGTCCCGGACCGTCCTTTGACATAAACCGGCCCACCTGTGCCGATATGCTGGCCGTCACGTTGTCCCGCAGAATCCGCGAAGGCCCCATTGAAATCGTAGTGCTGAACAGGTGTGACATGGCTCTCACCGCGAAACAAATTCGCCACCTGTTGCGGCGAAAGTGCCGAATCGAAAATTCGCACATCATCAATGTCGCCGCGGATCCCGCGCGTCTGATATTGGCGTCCCACCCCCCAGGAATCGTTGGCCGTCATCGGCTCCACATTCGGAGAAAAGGCGCGGGCATCCAGTTTACCATCGATGTAGACACGCAATTCGCTACGGCCAGCTGCGGAATCGATCCCCCTTGTGGCGGTTACCAAATGCCATTGCCCATCGGCCAGTCGCGTTCTACCAATGGCCGTCGCGGTCGGGTTACCAATGCCAAACGCTGCCACATCCTCCACCAGTGTCAGTCCGGAATCATTCACGTGTGCCGGATATTCTCCTTGAATCAACGCGTGCCCCATCCACCATTCAGCTCCGCCTTTCAACAACCACTCGGGGTGGTTGCGGTCAATCGACGAGCCCCGCGTGACACATTCAGGCGAAAACCACAAAATCAACTTCTTTTCGTGCTGATGCAGGTGCCGAGAAATCGGGCTCAAGCCGTTGGGAAACCGTTTTTTGTTGGGTCGCCACGTACCGACGTTTAACCAATAGTCCTCGTAGTCATACCACCCCGCGTCAATCCACCAATAATCAAGCTGCAGTCCTTCACGGATGTAGCGATTGATAAACATCAACTGGTTTTCCACGTTGGCTCCGGTGCTCTCCATCGTGAAAGCTGCACTCCCGGCAGCGATCTGTTGTGGTGGCAGCGCGCCATCCGCAGTGCGTGGCACATTGTGGGCCAGCATCCAGCGCCGCCAGACATTCTGCGCGCGAATCCAGTCACCGCCTTGCCATTGCAACATCGCGATCAGAGGAGTACGGACCTCCTCACCTGGCAGCAACTTGAAATGCGTCCCCTGTTGGCCGGCCTGAATCTCAATCCCCTGCCCCTGGTCACGTGTCAGTGTGGCCTCCCACTGACCTGGCCAACCGATGGCAAAAATGACTCCCCGCCCATTGGCTTCCAGGTTGAAAAACGGCAGGTCGTGACTGGCCGGCAACCCAATTTTGGAGGAAAGCCGATGAACCGACTGCGTTCCCAGTCGTGTTTCACGCGGCGCATAATCGGCCGGGTCAGACATCTTGACCAGGGAATGTGGGCTCCCGTTGCTGTGATACAAGATGAACTCTCCCTCGTTGTCGCGTTCATGACGAAGATCCAAAGGCAGAATTTTCTCGATGATAGGAGTCGATTTCTGACTGGCATTCTTGAACAACAGTTTCCACTCGACAACTGGAAACTTGAGGTACTCGATGGCAACACAGCGCACCTCCAACCCAGTCTCTGGATCGCGATACTGAAGTGTCAGCTCACGACGATGGTGATCCAAGTCGCGCACCGAATAGGTACGTTCCCAATCACTGAGAAAGTCCCGCGAATGCCGGCCTTGATAGACGAAAGAAAAAGGGACCGCGGTGGTCGGTGGCTTGTGCAGCGGGCCAATTGGCATGTCTCCCAGCCAGACCGTCTCTCCGTTCTCCATGGTTACCCGGGCATCTGCCCAGTCCGCCTGGTTGAAATCGACGTGCTCCACAATCCCTCCGCCGGCATCTTGTAGCACCAGAGCGAACCGTGTGGTGCCGTCCAGTTCGACACTCACGGGCACACCGGGCATCCCTTCACGCAACACCTTAGAGCGAAACCGCTCCGTGCCAGCCACTTCGACACTACCGATGATGCGACCACGACCGGCGTTGGAATAGAAGCTCTGCACACGATTGCTATCCACCCCAAGTACCGCGTCAAAGCGCTTCGCGGGACTCGGCAGGTGCACGACAATCTTTCCCGTTGACGGGCAATACAGCCCGCGCCGGAAGGTTTGCTTGTGTATTTTGAGCGGCAGCGCGCCCACCTCAGTGTGGTACACCTTGGTAGTCGCCATGTTTTTCAGCAGACGACCCGACTTCATCTCTAGCGAAAGGTAACTCTGCGGGCGCCGCGACACGACCTGGCCAGCCAACTTGGCAGTTACCCATTGGCGCGTCACACGCAACTCACCTTCGCGCACCGTAACGGCTTCCGCTGGCGCTAACCACAACAAGCTGAGCAAGGTAACGGCTGTCACGATTCCGAGTCGCGTATTACGAGAGAAGTAGAGTGCCATTGGATCTTTCACATCAAGGGAATATCGTTCGAACAGCGCGCGGCAACCCGCAGTCCAACTGCCGTCAATTGGAGACTGAAACTACGTGTCTTTAGCACTGCCCAGCGTTACTGAAATCTTGTATTTGTTCTGCAACTGCGCGTGCACAACCGATGCGAGCCCGTCCTTGGGAAACTTCTTGCACACCGCCTGGAACGCTTTGATCACCAGCTCTTTCGAACTCATTTCTTCAAAAGTATAACCAATCTGCAGCTGCGTCCAGGGTGCCGAAGCAGGGTGGCCACGCAGCACCTGGTAGAGGTCGAGCGCTTCTTTCGGCTGTTTGAGGTTGCGATGACACGTCGCCATCCGCTGGTAGTTTTCCGGAAATCGTTCGTCGCACTGACGGTAAGCGTCGATCGCCTCCGGGAATTGCCCCGCGTCCTGTCGCGCTGTACCAATCGCCCACAACCAGTCTGGAGCATGGACGACGGCGAGCTTGAGTAATTCGCTGTAAAGAGCAATCGCTTCGGGATATTTGGCTACCTCACGGTACGTCGCAGCCTCCTGTCCTTTCCATTGCACGAGGTGCTCCGCATCTTGACTGGCAAGTTGCCGATAGATCGCTGAAAAAAAACGCCCATCGGTCGGCAAACCGTTGGCCCACCGTCAACGGATCAATCAGCCTGGCGCGTCTTTCCGACACAGGCCAGCTGAGGAATTCGTCGACCTGTGTACGGTCGGGAATACGTCCCGTCAGATCGGCACTGGCGCGGCGCAAGAACGCCAGATCATCGACCACAGCCAGCGGCGCATGCCCCGCACTCAGCGCCACATTTTCCGCCTGGAGCACCGTGTCCACCGAAGCGGCGGCCGCTAACGGGACCGCCAACAAGGAAACCAGCAACGCGGAAACCGAAACAATCACCAAGAGGTATCGGGACACGGCCATGTCTCCTCTCGATGCAGCGGTCGGTGCAAGAGATCTGCCAACGGGCGCCTTCAGTCTGCCATGTAATGAATCGGCATCCCAGCGCGGTAAACTTTGACGCCCCTTCCACGAGATTCCGGTAACTGGGCTGTCTACAACGGCTGCCTGCCCTAGTTTGCCAAAACCGTGGCCCGTGTGGGCTGCTCTGCTTGACCCGACCACCGCGAGAAGGTATTTCCGAGGTTGTTGGTATGTGTTCAACAGACTCGTTGAAACGTGCCCATTCCGCCCCCGACTGCTACGGTGCGTTATCACCCTGGGCCTGGGAACATGGCAGGTGCCTGATTCCACCGGCCTCAACCACTCGGAGTCTCACATGCGACCTGCCTTTACAATCCTGTTCATCGGCCTGCTGTTGGCTGCTGGGACGACACACACCTCGGCCGGTCACCGGATCATTCTTCAGGGCAACCAGAAGCTGGCGATCCTCGACTCCGACGGAAAAATAGAGTGGCAAACCCGCTGGGGGGGCATCCATGACATCCATGTCCTGGCCAATGGCCATGTCATGCTGCAACAGGGCAGCCACAAAGTCGTCGAACTCGACCCGCAGACGAACAAAGTCGTCTGGTCGTATGATGCCGCACAGCAAAACGGTAACCAGGGAAAACGCATTGAGGTCCACGCCTTTCAGCCGTTGGAAAACGGCCGCATCATGATCGCCGAATCCGGCTCCCGACGGATTATTGAGATCGACCGCAGCGGAAAGATCCTGCACTCGATCAAACTCCAGGTCGACTCCCCGCATCCACATCATGACACGCGCCTGGTCCGCAAACTGCCCCAAGGAAACTACCTGGTGTGCCACGAAAAAGATGGTGCGGTGCGGGAATATAGCGGCAGTTCAGGAAAACTGCTCTGGGAATACCGGGTACCGCTCTTTGGCAAACCGCGGCGGGGCGGTCATGGGCTCGAGGCCTTTGGAAACCAGGTGTTCGCAGCAGTGCGACTCGGGAACGGAAATACTCTGATCGCAACCGGAAATGGCCACAGCGTGTTGGAAGTCACGCCGCAGAAAAAAATTGTCTGGAAACTGGAGCAACGGGACCTGCCAGGCATCACCCTGGGCTGGGTCACCACCCTGGAAGTACTCCCCAACGGGAACTACGTCATTGGCAATTGCCACGCGGGCCCTGAGAACCCTTTGGTCGTCGAGATCAACCCCGTCACTCGCAAAGTGATCTGGACCCTGGACCAGTTTCAGACGTTCGGCAACTCGGTTCCCAACTCACAAATCCTGGACGTCGCGGGCGAGGTCCGGCGCTGAGGGCCTGGGGTAGCTCCACGCCGGCAGCGGCGCACTCCTTCACCGCGCAGCGGGCAATACCTGCTGCAGAACCAGAATTTTCTCGATCGTGCCAGACCGGTTGGCGTCGAAATCGGCAGTCACATCGAGCGCGTCGAGCCAACTTCGAATGGCGGCCACCTGTGGCGGCAGCGACGCCTCAGCGGCAGTCTGCGTGAACACCGCCGCTAGACCAGAACGTAGCAGCGCGGTGGTACTCCTGGCATGTTGAGTCCCCTCTGAGATTGCCCCCGCCGACACATGCAGATTGTGGTAGCATGCATGATGTTACGCAGCGGTAGCCTGCCACGAGGCAGTACCGCACAGGGAATTCCTGGTCATCCACCGGCGGTCGTCGACACCCGAGGGCCACCACTTCTCCCTTTCGCAACAGAGGCCTCGGATGCGACGCCAGCGTTCACACCTGGTCCCGCTGCTCACCGTCCTGTGCTGCTTCCCGGGAAAGGCGCCAGCCGCCGTCGATTACTTGCGGGATGTCAAACCCATCCTGCGAATCCACTGCTTCCGTTGCCACGGTCCACTGCGTGCCGAGGCTGACTTGCGTCTGGACACCAGGGACCGAGCGCTACGGGGAGGCGAAAGTGGTACCGTCCTGACACCCGGCAGCATTCCCGACAGCTTGCTACTACAACGCATCACTGCCGACTCAGACACGCGAATGCCGCCCGATACGGAACCGTTGACCGCAGCACAAATCGAAACCTTGAAAAACTGGGTTTCTGCAGGCGCCAGCGCACCTGCAGACGAACAAGCCCACGATCCTCGCAGCCACTGGTCCTACCAACCCATCCTGCGCCCCATGCTGCCACAAACGAGTGTTGGAACAGCAACGCTGCACCCGATCGATGCCTTTCTCCACCAGCGACAGCGACAGGCTAATCTCACGCCGCGGCCCCCTGCGCCACCTCACGTCTTGTTGCGACGCGTCGCTTTGGATCTGACCGGACTGCCACCGGCCCGGGAAACATTGCAGGCATTTTTGCGCGACCCTTCGGAAGTCGCCTATGTAAAGGCCGTCGATCGTCTGCTCGCCAGCCCGCATTACGGCGAACGCTGGGGACGCCACTGGCTCGACGTCTGGCGCTACAGCGATTGGTACGGGTTTCAGAGTCAAGTCCGCTTCAGCCAGAAGAATATCTGGCAGTGGCGGGACTGGGTGGTCCGTTCACTCAACGCCGATAAAGGCTACGAGAGAATGTTGATGGAAATGCTGGCTGCCGACGAGCTCGTGCCGTTCGATCCCGCCAATCTGGGTGCCACCGGATTCCTGGTGCGCAACCGAAATACCGACAGCCGCGAACAGTGGATTCGCGACACGATTGAGCACACCGCAAAAGCCTTTCTGGGCATCACGATGGCCTGTGTCCAATGCCACGATCATCCCTACGACCCCATCTGGCATGACGAATACTACCGTTTCCGCAACATCTTTGAGCCCGTGCAAGTGGCCATCGATAACGGGGGAGGTGGACCCGGTGGCATCGACCTGGCAGGCGTCGCGCGGATCTTTGACCGCAACCGCAATGCAGTCACTAAGTTCTACCTGCGCGGCAATGACCGAACGCCTGACGAAAACCGCAAGATCACACCCGGCATACCTCAGATTTTCGGAGAGTGGGCCGAACCGGAAGTCGTGAATCTGCCTCCCCTGGCACGGATCCCCCATCTTCGTCAGCCGATTGAGACACAAACCGTCGCTCGTCTCGAAGAAACCGTACGTAAGTCCGAACAAGCTGTGCAAGAAGGCCAACGTTACCTGAAACAAACTGAACAGCGTCTGCTGCGTCCTGCCTCAAGTCCCCCTGCAGCCACCGCAGACACGCTCTGGCGCGACACCTTCCAGCCAGCACGCCATTCGGCCTGGAACGTCGGACCCGGAGAATGGTCGCACAACAATGACAGCCTGTTGCAATCCCGGACAATCGGAGGGGAAACCTGCTGGATTGAATACGCCCCTGTGCAACCGTTCCAGAATTTTTCACTCCAGACGCGTTTGCGAATCATAGCTGGCACCGAATCCGCTGAAGCGGGAATCTCCTTTGACCGCAGCAACAAAGGAGGCCGCAACGAAGGGGTCTTCTTGACCACAGGTGAACCACAACAGGGTTTGGGATTCTTTAGCGCCTTTGAAGAAAACCGCAATGACGTCGCCAAACTGTTCCGCGGTCTCGACGTGCCACTCCAACAGAGCTTCACACTGAACATCGTGGTACGTGAACGCCTGGTGAACGTTTTCATCAATGATACGTTGCAACAGGCCTACCAGCTGGTCAATCGCGCACCGGGTGGCTTCCGGCTATGGACACGAAACGCCGCAGCCGAGTTTGACTATCTGCAAATTGACCCACTCACCGACAACACAGCCCTGGCCCCCCAGGATGCCATCACGCGATACGCACCGTTGGTCCGTCTGGACACCTCCGATCCGATGCACCTGGGACTCGCCAATGCGGTCGGACAACAAGCCCGCCTGGTGCTGGCAACCCGTCGCGCCGAACTCGCCGCACATCAGGCGACCTGGTCTGCCGACGCCTGGAAATTCCTGGAAGCACCAGCCAGCGACGCGACACCCGAGACAAGCGAAGCCCACCAAAAACGCCATGACGCATTGGCAATCCTCGCACAGCGCGCACAGCGTGCGCTGGCAGTCTGTAAAGCCGCCGAAGCCCTGTTCCTGGCTGAGCATGAAAAACAGCGGGCCCAGATACTCGCGGCGGACGGTCCAGAGGGAGACGAAAAACGCGCCAAGTCGGTTGCCGATGCCACCAAAAAACTGGAGACGACCAGCCGTCAACTGGCAGCAGCCCGGAAATCTGTCGACGCCCCGCCGACGACCAAATACAGCGGCTTGCAGGGCGTTTACGGGTCGTCTTCCGGGCGTCGCCTGGCCTTGGCACGCTGGGTGGCCGACTTGAAAAACCCATTGACCGCACGTGTTGCGGTCAACCACCTTTGGCTGCGGCATTTTGGTCGCCCCCTGGTCGACACCGTGTTTGACTTTGGGCTCAGCGGCAAGCCTCCGAGCCACCCACAGTTGCTCGATTGGCTGGCGGCGGAATTGCGCCAGCCTTCGCTCATCCTGACCGCAATGGGAGGGCACTCGTCCTGGCGAAAAGGCCGACCTTCCTGTCCACCCTGGTCTACGAAACACCTGCACCGGTTAATTGTGACATCGCAGGCCTACCGCCGCGCATCGACGACCGACCCCGCCAATCTGGCGATCGACCCGGACAATCGCCTGGTGTGGCGGATGCCAGCCCAGCGGATGGACGCAGAAGTCGTGCGCGACAGTGTGCTGGCGGTCTCAGAAACGCTCGATCGAACTCTCGGTGGCCCCGCCCTGCCTGTCACTGACGGCATGTCGGTACCACGCCGTAGCATCTACTTCCACCACTCACCCGAAGAACAAATGAAGTTTTTGAAGCTCTTTGATGGCGCCGACCCAACGGAATGTTACTCGCGTCACGTCAGCATCGTGCCCCACCAGGCACTGGCTCTCTTCAACAGCGAATTGACCGTCGTCCAATCTCGTAAACTCGCAGCATCGTTGTCCCACAAACAACCCGAAAACAGCGCGTTCATTGAGGCCGCTTTCGAGCAAGTGCTGTCCCGCCCGCCCACCGAGATAGAGCGCCAAATCTGTCAAGATTTTCTCCGATCAAGAGAAGCCGTGTACCGCGCCGCGGGGACGCATAAAACCATTCCGGGGGATGCGGTAAATGCCAGTGCCCCCTCGACCAATCCACGCTTGCACGCGCGGGAAAATCTGATTCACTCGCTCTTCAATCACCACGACTTTGTGACCGTCAAATGAGCACACACAAACAAGTTGATGCTGGAATCGTTCGGCACGCGCCCGCTACCAGCAGACGTACGTTTCTGGGGGACGCCGGGATGGGATTCGCCGGCCTGGCACTCGGTGCGATCCTGGCGGAAGATGGCCAGACGGCGCAACCCGCTCCCGCGGGCGTCATACACCGGCCGGCCAAAGCGAAATCGGTGATCTGGCTATTCCTGGCTGGCGGTGTCAGCCACATGGAGAGTTTCGACATCAAGCCGGCTCTCAACCAGTATGCCGGAAAGACGTTTGCAGAAACGCCGTTTGCCGATTTTCTCGATAAAGAACGGATCGAAAAAAACCTGATGGGCCAGGGGATGACCATTCCGGCACATAAGGAACTTATGCCACTCCAAACTGGCTATCGCAGATATGGTGAATGCGGCCTGGAGGTCGGCGACTGGTTTTCGCACATCGGCGAGTGCGCGGATGACCTGGCTGTCGTCCGCTCACTGTGGACCGTGCACCCCAACCATGGCATGCAACTCACCTGGCACACCGGCCAACACGTCCGCGACGGGGCGCAGCCGACCATCGGTTCCTGGGCTTCTTACGGCCTGGGTTCACTCAATCAACAACTCCCCAAATTCATCGTCATGGGCAATTCCATCGGCGGTTGCTGTGGTGGAGAGTTCGGCCACGGAGCAAGCTACCTCGGCCCCCACCATGCCGGTGTCAAGCTCTCGACCGACCTTAGCGATCCGTTGCCGTTTGTCACGCCACACGGCAACGGCACCACCGCGGAGGAGCAAGCCGCGGAACTGAATCTGATCGGCAAACTGAACCGTGCAGTCGGCGTGGACTATCCGGAAGATCCAGACTTACGAGCGCGCATCCGCTCCTACGAACTGGCCGCCGGCATGCAAACAGCGGTTCCACGCATCATGAATTTTTCCGGCGAAACCGCGCACACACAAAGTCTGTATGGGTTGGACGAAGAGCATTCCCGCCCCTTTGGCAGGCAGTGTCTGGCGGCCCGAAGACTCGTCGAAAATGGTGTGCGTTTTGTGCAGTTGTATCACGGTGCCGGCAGCGCGGGGACCTGGGACGGCCACAGTGACATGAAACGCAAATACGACATCGAAGCACCCAAGGTGGACAAACCGATTGCCGGTCTGCTCCGCGACCTGAAACAACGGGGCCTGCTCGATACGACCCTGGTAGTTTTTGGAACCGAGTTTGGACGCACTCCCGGTGCCCAGGGGGGCACCGGCCGCGACCACCATCCACAAGGATTCATGTGCTGGCTGGCGGGCGGCGGGATTCGCGGCGGGATCACCCACGGAGCTACCGATGAACTCGGCTTCTATGCGGTCGAAGACCCGCACTACGTGACAGATATCCATGCCACGGTACTGCATCAACTGGGCATGGATCCCCGGCACCTCGGCGTCCCCGGACGCAAACGAATCGATGCCCACCGCGGCAAACCGATCACCGAAATCATCGCCTGACCGGGAGACCTCCGGGACAGGTCTCGACAACCACGAGATCGCGGCAGTCCAGGCACCCAATCAGGCGGTTGGTCGCGTCGTCCGAGGTCGCTCAAATGCACCGTCAGGATGCTGCCGTGCGGAAATTGGGGCCGGACTTCTTTGCTGCCGGCCTACTGCGCTGGCACGAAGGTATAGCCAACCACCTGTCCGGTGGGCACATTCTTGACAACTTGTCGACTCTTATTAGGCCAGAGGATTTCCAGCGTGACTGGTCCCTGGTGACCTCCCAGTCCAAAATGCAGCCGACTGTCATTTTGATTCCCCTCGCCGGTACCCGCCTCGACCTGGCGCGTATAAACCTGATCTCCGATCTTGATGCGCACTTGCGCCCCAACCGCAGAACGATTCACCGCTCGGCCATCGCCTCGTAGTCGAATTTCCAGCCAGGCCTTGCCGCGAACCGTGTTTTGAAACAACTTCCCGCCACTCAACAAGTCGAGTGCGCCGTCGTTGTTGTAGTCTGCCCAGGCAGACTGGTAGGTAGGCGGCAGGCCGGCGACCCCAGCCTCGACAGTCACATCAGTCACCTGGAACTGTCCATTATTACGAAACAGAACTGGATTGTTCTTGCGACCAAACGAGGCAGTCCCGTAGACCGTCGTAAAAAATACGTCCAAGTTTCCATCGTTGTCGTAATCACCCACGCTGGGCGTGGCATACGATTCCTGGTAGTGCACTCCACAGGTGCCCAGATCTTTGAACTGATAGGCTTTTTCGGGACCCAAATTCTGGAGAAAACGCGACTTGGGTTGGTCACCGCGCCCGTCGACGTGCGCGAAATTCCCGGCAAACAAGTCGATCAGGCCATCGTTGTTGAAATCCCCCCAGGCGGAACCGATCGAATGGCCTCCACCAAAACCAGCCGACGTTGCCACAACACCAAATTGTCTAGCGGATTCCTTGAAGGCAGCTTTCCCATCGTTCAACCAGAGCAAATTGGGTTGCAGTCGGTAATTGGAAACATAGACATCGAGATCTCCGTCCTGGTCGAAGTCACACGCCGTGACACCCCGGGCGCGCATCGCGCTTTCGGACCTTGCCAGTTTGAATGACTTGCCTTTTTCGTTGATGAGGACTTGAAACGGCCAAGTGATCCCCTTGCCCCAATCCTCATATCCACCGACGAACAAATCGACGAACCCATCTCCATTAAAATCACCCCAGCAGGCACCCCGTGATACCGACGGAGGTAACTCGGGCAAGGCAACGGGGCTGAACTTCATGTCACCGTCATTGTGATACAACCGCCGGGCTGCCCAGGAAAAAAGGTCGACAAGTCCATCGTTGTCAAAATCGGCAGCAACTGAAGTCGGTACGTCGGCAACCCGCAGAAACTTCTGGCCCTGCTGATTTTTCCAGACCCCACCCGACACGCAGACATCAACCCAACCATCGTTGTCCAGGTCAACCCAACATGCGGCATCGGTGGAAACCTTCAACCCAGTGACGCCCGTCACATCCTTGAAGACCGGTGTCTGCCCCGAGACTTGGGAAGTGACCAGAACGCTACTCAACAAGATCACTGCAAAAGCCGTAGCCGAGCGACCACGAACAAGCCGCCTGGACGATTGCATACTGGACCATTGCATAACAGTGCATTCCTTCTGCTGGGAACCGCTCGCAACACAACGATCCCGGTGGAGATTCTTACTGCGGCGGCAGAACGAGGCAGCAAACACCTGCCCAAACATATCCCTGGGTGGGACGCCGGAAGTTCTCCTCCCAGCGGTGGTCGTGGTTCAGTTGCTGCCCGAACTACCCCAGGGAGCCAGCCCTGGTTTACCTTCTATTATTGAAGATTGCGATTGTGTTGGGTAGGCAGGGCTCACGTCTTCAGGCGACCGCAGCGGGTCCACTCCTACAACATCTCCTGTGCCGCCACAGTCAGACCAGTAGAATGACTGCTGACCCGCCAGCTTCCGGCGCGTGTCACTTAACGCCCGCCACACCCATGCCACTACCGTAGTGGGTGGCCAACCCGCAAAGAATTCCTGCCATGCGATGCGCCCCCGTCTGTTTGTTTCGCCACTCTTGGAGCAGCTACCTGTTGGGTGCCTGCGTCCTGGCAACCGCTGGTCCCATTGTCATGGCCACGGAACCCGGGCAGTCCCCACACAAATTGTCCCTCTGGCCTGGCCAGCGCACCGCGCAGGGGGGCGTCATTACCGTCTACCACGCACCCCATCGAAATGGCGCAGCGATCGTGATCTGTCCGGGCGGCGGCTATGGAACCGTGGTCGCCGAACCCGAAGGACACGGCATCGCACGTTGGCTCAACCAGCACGGCATCACCGGCATTGTCTTGGAATACGAACTGCCCAGGGGACGGTCGTTTGTGCCACTGCGTGATGTGCAACGCGCCCTCCGCACCACGCGGGCCAACGCCACCCAGTGGAAACTCGATGGACAACGCATCGGTGTGATGGGCTTTTCCGCAGGCGGACATCTGGCCTCGTCTGCCGGCACTCACTTTGATCGAGGTGATTCGCAAGCGGCAGACCCACTCCTGCGTGTTAGTTGCCGGCCCGACTTTATGATCCTGATCTACCCGGTAATCACCATGGGTACACAGACCCACAGCGGATCCCGCCGCAACTTGCTCGGCATCCAACCGGCGGCCGAAATGATCGAACTCTTTTCCAACGAGCGGCGTGTGACAAAACAGACGCCGCCAGCATTTCTGGCCCACGCCCGAGACGACACCGTAGTCGTCCCGGAAAACAGTCGCAAATTCCACACCGCACTGCAGGCTTGCGGGGTCGCCTCAGAGTATCTGGAGTTACCGAGCGGTGGCCATGGACTCAACGGGTATCGTGGTCCGATGTGGGACGCCTGGCAGACAGGTTCGTTGCACTGGCTGATGGCGCAACAACTCATTCCCAAAAACTAGCATCGATCAGAGGCAACTCCTCGAAAACATGTTTTCAGGCATCCCAAGTGCCAACGATGGGTGTCGCAAATCCTCCCTGTTTCTCACCCTATGAATGAAAATACCGCTGCGAATAACACTGTGCCTGCCTTCGCGATACCGGTCTCGATCGTCTCACGCTGCGACCTGGCCCACGGCAGAACGGACAGGAACACTTCTGAGAAACAAGCCGTAAACAGTCGACCAATACTCAACACTTCAATATGATCAAGACTCTCCTGGTTCTGGCATTTGAACTAAGCTGAACCAGAACGATGACGAACTCGACGCCTCGACGACTGTGAGTTGACCTGTATGAACTTTGCCCCCTACCTGATGGTCGCCGGAGTTGGGCTTTGTCTGCTGGTAATCGGATTGTCCATTCGCATGGTTGCACCCAAAGGAACTTCCGTGCCGATCTGGGCGGCGACCGGCCTCATCGGGTTCTTGCTGGGCCTGGCACTCGGTGTGGGGATCATGCACTCGCTGGGATACCGCATTTCGGAAATCTCTCCCTTCGCATCGCTCCCCACCAGGCCGCGGGTGGAACATCAACTCAATCCCGGTGACGTACTGCCACCCTTGGAAGCCGCGGGCTGGCTGAATGGATCACATACGAATTGGGAGAGTCTTCGGGGACAGGTCGTCGTAGTCGATTTGTGGGGCGACTGGTGACCTCGCGTCAAGTTGAGCGCGCCAGGTCTGGTGCGGCTACACCGCAAGTACAAAACGCGCGGCGTGACATTCCTGAGCTTGAGCAACGACCCGCGGGAAAAAGTCCAGGAGTTAATCGACCAATACGATATCGGCTGGACCAGCGGTTACGGTGCATCCAATGCGATGATCGAGTCACTGGGAGCTCCCAACGCGGGAGTGATGGTCCCTCTGCTGTACGTCATCGGCCGAGATCAAAAAGTCATCTGGTCTGACCGCCAGGCCCGCTATAACCATGAAAACCCAAAACAGATCATCAAATCGCTCGAACAAGCAATTCAATTGGCACTACGCAAGACCCGGGTTGTGCAACGCGGTAACCATTTACCCCCCACACACATCGACGATCCATTCAAACCGAATCGATCGCTATCTATTTCAGCCCTATCAAGTACCACAACGCTGGCAGAGTCGGTCGACTAAAACAAGGGCAGGGGCTGCCCCGCGTCGCAGAGGTACCGAGGCCGATCAAACTGGTCCTGGAGTTCTGACAACAGCGGAATGCCCAGGGCGTGAAACACGGTCGCATGTAGATCGTGCGGCGCACACGGCAACCGCGCGGGATAAGCGCCAATCGCATCAGAAGCTCCGTACACCTGACCCCCGCGAATTCCACCACCGGCAAAAACAACCGAGTAGCAGTAGGGATGGTGATCTCTGCCGACTTCCCCATTGATCTTGGGTGTGCGCCCAAAGTCCCCAATCACCACTACCAGTGTCTCGTCAAGCTGGCCACGCGATTCCAAATCATCCAAGAGCGCCGGAAAAACGCGATCGAAGAGCGGCAACATGGTGTGCTTGAGCCGGTTGAAATTATTGGAGTGCGTATCCCAATGTTCGGCACGGGGGTCGCTGAGGTTGTCAAACGCACACATCACCGTCACGATGGGGACTCCTGCCTCGATCAGACGGCGTGCCATTAACACGCTTTGACCGCACAGGTGATCACCATAGGCGTGGTGGATCGATTCCGGTTCATGCCGCAAATCAAAGGCTCGGCGGACCTCAGGGCTGACCAACAGGTCGAACGCCTGCTGCCGGTAGAAGTTGTAAGATTCGGCCGCAATCGAGCGATCAAACGGGCGTTCGAGTTGCTGGAGTAAACGGTGTCGGTTCTGAATCCCTCGTTCATCCGACTGGGTGGGAAATTCCCAGGGCGGGACACTGCCGGCGTCGTATTTATTTCCCCGAAACGGTGTTCCGCAAGGTGGCCTGGCAATCATCGGATCAGCCTGTCTGCCCAACCAGCCACCGAGCTGACCCGCCAGTAAACTATGCTCGTTCGTCACTTCGTAAGGCAGTTGAATCGCCGCGGGAAAGCCAGGAGGCGCCTGACGGAACTGCGATACCATGGCGCCCAAAGAGGGCCAGTCGTTGCGTGAAGGCGGCAGATTGACCGGCGAGGCGGGCTGGGGTGGCGGATGTCCCGTCAAATTCCAGTACATGCCTTTACCATGGCCCGTATTGAGATGGTGGACCGACCGGACAATCGCCAGATGTTCACTGCGCCTCGCTGTATTCGGCAAGTGCTCACTCATTCGCAGGCCGGGAGTGGCCGTAGCGATCGTCTCGAACTCACCGCGTGTTTCCGCGGGCGCCTCGGGTTTGGGGTCAAAGCTCTCGAGGTGACTCATGCCGCCCCAACAGAACAGCACAATGCACGATTTCGCCTGACCCGATCCGGGAACCTGCGGCTGGGCGGCAGCCGCCAACGTCTGCAACCGCAAAGACTGCGACAGCGAAAGCCCCCACATGACGGATCCAGCTTGCAAGAGCCGGCGTCTGGAAAGGTCTGCCGGGTGACACTCAGGCCAGATCGGCGAATCGCGTCTGTCTCGATTCGCCATGGTAGAAATTCTCCACTTCCTGCCGTGCGACAGGCAACCTCGGCTTGAACAATCCACAACCTTATAACAAGAGATCGCGTACGACGGTGGCGTTGCTCACCCGCGCGTCGGTCAATGTCTCATCGATCCCGTGCACATTAAACTTGAGCCGGTTGTGGTCGATCCCCAACTGGTGCAGTAACGTGGCCATCAGGTCAGGCACGCCCACTCGATCCTCGGTTGCGGCATACGCAAAGGGATCGGTAGCTCCATGTACATGACCGCCTTTAAGCCCGCCACCAGCCATCAGCAGCGTGAAGCCGTGCGGATTATGTCCACGGCCCGTGCCTCCTTCTGAGGTCGGCAAACGACCGAATTCGCCAGTCCACAGAACCAGCGTTTCCTCCAGCAATCCCCGTCGTTTCAGATCCCGAATCAAGGCGGCTGCGGGAAGATCGGTCTTGCGACAGATTGCCGGCAGCTTGGTATTCAATTGACCGTGGTGATCCCACACGTTATGCGGTGGTGGAGAGAGCACCTGCACAAATCGAACACCACGTTCCACCAGCCGACGGGCCAGCATCAACTGCCTGCCGTAGGCAGCAGTTTCGGGGTTATCCAGGCCGTATAATCGCTCCGTTTCGGCAGTCTCGTTGGAGAGGTCAAGTTCAGCCGCCGCGGTCAACTGCATCCGCGCAGCTAACTCGTAGTTCTTGATCCGCGCCGCCAGCACCGACGCGTCGGGGAAACGGCGACGCTGCAATTCATTGAGTCGCGCAACAAGTTCCAGGCTATTCCGCTGGCCACCCAGCGGCGGTGGATCCGCCCGCTGAAGGTTGAGCACCGGATCTCCCTCGGCTCGCAACTCGGTACCACGAAACATGGCCGGCAACCAGCCATTGGTGATCTGCATCCCGCCACCGGTATGAAACACCCCTGGGTCGCGCAATAACACGTACCCTGGTAAATTTTGATTTTCACTCCCCAGCGCATAGGTAACCCAGGCCCCAACGGTCGGTCGGCCTGGCCGGTTGTTACAGGTGCACATCATATAGGTGGCACCCGGATGGTTTGGATCGTTGCTGTACATGGAACGCACCACACACAGATCGTCCGCCAACGCACCCAGATGCGGCACCAGCTCGGAAAATTCAATCCCCGATTGGCCGCGCGGCTGAAAGCGAAACTTGCTTCCCATCAAGGGTTCAGCCTGCAGGCTATTGTCATTGCCACCTCGGATCTCGGGGGCCTGCTGGCCATGCCGCCTCTGTAATTCAGGTTTAGGATCGAACAGATCCATCTGGCTGGCGCCACCATTTTGAAACAACATGATGACGGACTTGGCGCGCGGCGCAAAATGACCGATCCGCGGCGACATATCGAGGGGTGCGGCGGCAGCCTCGGCAGCGACGTCATCCTCAAGCAGACAGGACAGCGCCAGCGCTCCGAACCCCAGGCTGGATTGTTTCAGAAACGCGCGACGTGCTGGCAATGGTAGATACATCTTTGCTGTTCGCTCAACAGATTGAATGGATAACGCACACTTGTTCAAAACAGAATCATTCCAGGTAGAGCTGTTCATTCAGATTCAAGATCGCCTGGCAAAGTTCAGCCAGCGCGTCCGCTGCGGCCGACTTAGATGCACGGTGGAGTTGGACCTGGTCACGCAGCATCTGCTGGCAGAACTTCAGCTCGCTGGCCGCAGGGCTGCGTGACAAGGTAAGCCAGAACAGCTGCTCAATCTGCGCCGTCGTCGAAGACGCGGTGGCCGCCACACGCGCAGCAAGATGGCGAGCCTGCTCAACAACAAACTGATCATTGAGCATACTCAGGGATTGTAACGCCACTGCCGAAGCCGGTCGTTGGCAAACACTACCGGTCACAATCGGCTTGTCAAAAACACTCAAGAATGAAGGGTTATAAATCCGCCGATTCAACAGATAGACGCTGCGGCGCTGCCGCGCCGAAGGTTTTTCCAGGCCTTTCCTGGCCACCAGCACCTCACCGGTCGGCAAGTACTCGAGCGGCACCGGAGGCCCCCCCATCGACATCTCCAGTTGGCCGGCTGCACTCAGAATGGAATCACGCAACACTTCAGCTTCAACGCGTCGCAGCCGGGACCGCCAGTACAGTCGATTGTCGGGGTCGATCCCACGGGCCCGCGTCAGGCCAGGGTGAGAGCCGAAGGAAGCCTGGCGGTATACCGAGGATGCCGTAATCTGGCGGATTCGTTGTTTCCAACTACCGTCACGGCGCAAATCCCTGGCCAACCAATCCAACAGGTCGGGGTGGGAGGGCGTTGCTCCCGACAACCCTAAATTATCCGGGGTGGCCACGATGTGGGCCCCCATTAGCGTTCCCCAGATGCGGTTGACCATCACCCGCAACACCAACCCGGATGCGGGAGACGAAGGATCGGTCATCCAGCGAGCCAGCGCCAAACGATACCCACTGCCGGTCGCCGGCGGCACCTGTGCCAGGTAACTGGTGAGGTCATGCCGGGAAAGAACTTCCAGAAAGCCGGCAGCAATTTCTCTCCGCGGGTTGAGGTACGAACCTTGTTGAAACAGCCGCGTCGGTGGCGGAGCCCCCACGTCGTACATCGCATGAATCCAGCCGTGGGTGAGACGCTGGCCGTTGGCGGTCTCGATCGCTTTCGTACTGCGCTCGATCTCTCGGCGTTCTGTCACACTGAGCGCTGCGCCAATCTCCTCCGGTGTGACTTTGAGCGCCTCACTGTGTGTGGCAACGAGTTCCTTTTGCTGGGCATCGCGTTTGTCTGCTGCCAACTTGAACGCGACGCGGACCGCTTCGTGGTCAATGCCCGAAAGCGCAACCAGTTTGGCTTCGCGCAAAGTGTTCTCGCACTGGCTACGAATGCGGTCAATCACCGCTTGCTGCTGCTTGACCCGTTCGTCAACCGCAGCATTGTGCTGCTTGATCTCGGCCAGTCGCGCAGGAGCAACATCCGGCAAGGCCCGCTGTTGTGGGTCCTTCCAGATGGCTGGATTGAGCGCTGGAGTCAAGATTGCCATCAGCCGGTAGTAGTCCCGCTGCGGTAGCGGTTCAAACTTATGCGTGTGGCAGCGAGCACAGTTTAGAGTCAGTCCCAGCAAACTGGTTCCAATTTGCTCAACGGAATCGTGCAACACAGACCAAATAATGAAAGGCCTGGGATCTTCTTTGCTGATATCTTCGCAACACCGTAGATATCCCGTCGCCACTAATGATTCAATGATCTCCGGCGTGTAACGCTCCGCGTTCTGCCAATCGACCAGTTGATCACCCGCTAACTGCTCCGTCAAAAACCGCGAGGTGACCTTGTCTTGATTGAAGCTGCTGATGACATAATCGCGATAACGCCATTTGCCTTTCACAAACCCGATGGGCGGGCCGTAGTCATCGTCAAAACTGATCGTGTCGGTGTACCCGACAACATCGAGCCAATGGCGACCCCAACGGATGCCGAATTGAGGTGACGCCAGCAATTCATCCACTAAACGCGCAACGGCATCGGGCCGCTGGTCCTCTCGAAACGCCTCGACGCGACTTCGTGGCGGTGGCAGGCCAATCAAATCGATGAACAGGCGCCGCGCCAACCGCATGCGATCGGCATCCGGAGCCAGCGTGAGCCCCTGCCGGGACAACCTCGCCTGGATGAACGCATCGACGGGGGTCCGCACAGACTGTTGGTTGGCCGAGCTGACGGGGGGGGGCACAGGACTCCTGACGGGCTGGAATGCCCAATGCTGACGCTCATCTGCTTTGACGAGGGAAACCGGCGGAGGCAACGTCACTGCCTCCTGAGCCTGGCACCCACCGTCGATCCACAACTCAATCAATCGACGTTCTTTCACAGAGAGTTGCTGGGGAAAATCAGCCGGTGGCATTTCGTTGAAGTTGATACGTTCCAGCAGCATACTCTGGGCTGCCGCACCACGGGCAATAACGGGGCCATTCTGCCCACCACGCAGCATACTTGTCACGGTACGCAAATCGAGTTCCGCTTCCTGATTCTCCCCATGGCAGGAAAAACAAGCGCGCGCCAGGATGGGCCGCACTGCGGACTCAAAAATCACCGGAGGACTACCCTGAGCATAATGCGCCGCAACGCGGGACTCGGGCAGCACCGAATCATAGAACGCGATCTCATCGAGCTCTCCGACGAAAAACTGAATCCGAGGCTGCTGCGGCAAATCGTACAGCAGCGCACCGATCGAAAGAGGCGTCCCCGTAGTATCTCTGGGTTGCCCTTCAATACGTTTCTCCGCGTCCAGGCGTCCATTGATGTAGAGTCTGGTGTTGTTGCCCGTCAGTTTGGCATCAAAAGTTACCACCACATGCGTAAACACACCTTCGTCCAGCCGGGACGTCTGATCCACATGCCCATCGGCGATCCCGAATCGAAGTCGCCCTGATTTGGCAGCGTCCTGGAAATAAACAACGTAGTAATTGCAGTTGGTACGCGTAAATTCACCTTTGGAGATAAAGCACTGCGTTCTCTCGCCACCGGCCGTGGGCCGAATCCAAAACTCGATCGAAATTGCGGTATGGAATTCGAAGAGATCCGGCTGGGCATTCGCCTCGACGAATGAGGTACCGGTGAAGCGGGCTGAGTGATTGGGTGCAGCGCCCGCTGTACGCAACGCGCCAGGCACCGCTTGGACCAGGTCGTGCATGGCTATCGCAGGCGTTCCGTCCGACGCGGTGGCAGCGTCCTGCAGTTGGGTGCCCGCCGACTCCTCAAAACGCAAATACGAAATCGGCTGATCTCGTAACACAGACGCTGCGTAGTCAGTGCCCCACAACGGCGACACTGCAAAGAGCAAAACACCGGCAAACAGAAGCGTGGCTGTTTGCTTATGGAGTTGATCCAGCATAGGTGAGTTGCCTGCGAAAAGGAAAATAAATGCTATCTCTATCACCTCCATGCTCGCCCATCACCGTAACAAAATCAACAAATGGGTCCAACCAAGCCGAGCACGGCGGAAACGGCGTAATCCTGCCATCGACCCAGCTCCCCATTTGTCTCCACTCCATCGGCGGGATAGACTGCAGCCAGCTTCCCCGTCAGGAAACTGAATCCGGACAATCACACCCTGCCGTAAAACCTGCCTTCTTGATCTGTATCCTGGAGACCACCCGATGATCCGCTGCTTGACACTGTCCATACTGACCGTACTGCTGACGTTGAGTGTCCAGGCTGCAGACGACCCTCAACACGCCCCCGCCGAACCAGACGGGATGCAACAGATCTTTAACGGGAAAGATCTCACGGGCTGGGACGGTGATCCGCGACTCTGGTCGGTCAAGGACGGCGTTATTCGCGGCGAAACGACCGCCGAAACGCGGGCCAACGGCAACACTTTTATCATCTGGACCGCGGGCAAAACCAAGGATTTTGAGCTACGGCTTTCGTTCCGTTGCAATGCCACCAACAACTCGGGAATTCAATACCGCTCCCAGCGCATCACCGGTGACAACAACCGTAACAAGTGGATCGTACGTGGTTACCAACACGAGATTCGTAATGAAACCAAACTGCCCAGCGTGGCCGGATTCATTTACGACGAAGGGGGCCTGGCAGGCGGCCGGGGTCGTACCTGCCTGGTCGGTGAACAAGCCATCTGGGGCGAAGAAGGCAAGCAGGTAACTGGTACGCTGATCGATGCAGCCGGTTTTGAAAAACTGTTCAAGCTGGACGATTGGAATGATGTCGTGATTATCGCCAAAGGAAATCACATCCAGCATTACATGAACAATCGCTTGATTCTGGACTTCCAGGATGGCCATCAGAAAGCACTGCTGGATGGCATCCTGGCCTTCCAATTGCACGCAGGTAACCCGATGTGGGTGGAGTTCAAGAACGTCCGCATCCGCGACCTCGCCGCAACCAGCACGCACAGCTCCTCGTCCACCGAGGCGCGACGTCCTTTGCGACGCCTGGCCCGAGGAATCCGGCAGTTACTGCTGGGAGACTGAGCATAGGTCGAGACTGGTTGAAACAGCCTTGGCAGCGCGGCCAGCAGGAACTGACGTGTTGTGCCTTTCCCTCCCCACCGCCATCAGTATGACTCTGTCTACTCGCACGCTGCTCCGGCTCTGTTGGCTGCCCGTCATTTTCTGGTTGCACGGTGGGCTGTCCGGAGCTGAACACGTTTCACTGCGCGCGCCGGTGGGCGGTGAATCCTGGTCGGCTGGTAGCGTCCACGTGATTCGCTGGGACGCCACGCACATTGGCCGGAACCCTGCCGTCCAGGCCGACTTTTCCGGTGACGGGGGCACCAGCTGGAATGCTATCTCCACCGGTACGCTCTCCCTGTCCGCAGGCACGCTGCGCTGGAACGTACCAGACCGCGTCACCGAGCGTTGTCTCATTCGGATCCGTAACCCGGGCAGCGGCGCAGTGGCCATGAACCTGCGACCGTTTCAAATCACTCCCTCCCAGGCAGTCCCCAATTATCAGTGGACCAATGTCACCCACCAGGCCCCCTACGCTCCGCGCGATGGCGCAGGGGCACTCACCTTTCAAAACCGGATGTTCCTGTTAGGTGGCTGGCATCCGGGGAACAAGCGGGATTTTCCGAGAATCTGCAATAACGAAGTGTGGCGTTCCAACAATGGCAAAGACTGGCAGCGCATCAAGCCCAACACGTTTCTTGATCCAACCTTCGACCCGACCGCAGACTGGGAGGGACGACACACCGGTGGCTACGTCGT
>PBOG01000057.1 GCA_002724245.1 Planctomycetaceae bacterium | reverse complement strand
ACACTGGTGGTCGCGTGACCGTGAAATTGAAGCCATCGTATCTGGCATGCCCACGTGGCTCATCATTGTCAGTTGGACAACCCTGTTCTACCTGATCGTCATGACTGGTGGCAGTTCCAGTGCCTTTATCTACTTTCAATTTTGACATAACCATGCAGCCCCGTCGCCTCCCTTCCACAACCGGACTTTTTCGCGTGCTGTTGCTCACCGCGTGTGCGACCACCGCAGTATTTGTATTGAGTGAGACAAGGGCCAGACGCCTCGGTTACGAACCGAACCACCCCTGGCTGCCGGGTATGTGGACACACCAGCGTTTCCAACTGGAAACGCTGCCAGATGACCACACAGTGCTACTCGGCGCATCACGCATCCAGTTTGGCATTCATCTCGACACCTGGGAAACCAGAACTGGCATGCGTCCCTTGATTCTCGCCTGGCCGGGCGCTCCATTTGGCCCGATGCTCACTGACCTCGCACAGAACACGAATTTTCGTGGAACCGCGATCTGTAATATCGCGCCCAGCTTCGTCTTCGCCGCTGAGGCGACTCCACGTGTCGCCGCTGCCCGACTTATGGTCACCGGCCTCGAAAGTCAACGCATTTCCGCAGCCTACCAGGTCGGCCAGCCGATGCGAATCCTGTTACAGGAAAACCTGTGCATGCTCAATCCACCCGCCTTCTCGCCCATCGAAGCCCTCAGACAGGCCCTGCGGCTACCCAACCGTGAACGAACGCGAATCCCCGTGGTCATCCCACCTGCCTGGTACACGGATCGCGAGCTGCAGCTCCGTTTCACGCCCCAATTGTACGAGAGCGCCGACATGAGGAACCAGTTAATCACGCTTTATCGTAGCATCACCAGCCTTCAGAAGTCTTTTGGCCCCTGCAACATTGAGCGTTGGCTCGAGCAGGCACGCGCCGATGTACAGGCGATTGAGAAACGCGGCGGACGTGTCATTTTCCTCCGGATTCCCTCGTCCGGGTACTTCCTCCAGTTTGAGCGAGACGAATATCCGCGCACCCAATACTGGGATCGCGTTTTGCAGGAAACTGGTTGTACGGGAATTCATTTCGAGGATTACGACAACCTCACGCACTATACCTGCCCGGAAGAATCTCATATGTCTGCCACTGACGCGATCGAATATACCGGTCGCGTGCTGGACATCCTCCAAGGACAACACGCACCTTGAGCCGTCCTGCACCAGCCGTCTGCCGGCGCGGGTGAACTACGACGGCAGACGGGCTACCGCCGGGATGTCCCTTGCGTCGCCAAATCGAGGTGTGGACAATGGACAGATGCTTTAAGTCTGCCACGAGGAGCACCACGGCTCGCAGGTTGTTCCGCCTCCGCGTACCCCAAGTGCCCATCCCCACACTCTTGAGACACCCGATGATCCGCCCTGTCTCTATCCTCCTGTTCCTCTCCATCTCCAGTACTACCGTTCTGGTAGCTGCGCCCCCCCATACAAAAGACTCGGCCAGGTCGCACCAATGGCGGCTCACGGGGGAACGTGTCACCGGAGACGCCCCCCATGCAACCGACCAGCTGGGTAACATCACCTGGCACTTTCTGCGGACGACCAACAGCCAGGGTGCGATTGGCTCGCGCACATGGCTCCGTGACGGCAAATACGTCCCGCTTGACGCGACGAGCACGCGCATCTTCGATCAACCCCTGGCCGGAGCGCTCTTTCAGAAACATCCCGCAACACTGGCACCTTTTGTGGCCGGCGTCACCGCAACCCACAGCTCCGACGTCCAATGGCGCAAAGGTGAGCTCCTCGTCGCGCCAGGGCCAGATCATGCAGCCGTGCTGGCCTGGACGAGCCCCGTTCGAGGTGCGCTCCGAATCGAAGGAACCATCAATAACAGACAGACCTGCTGCGGCAAGAACTCACAGGTAAACTGGTACCTGGAACGGGGACCGGCTCCCAACTTGAAATCGGGATTCACTCCGCAGCGGCTCGCCCAGGGAATTTCGGATGACCAGATCGACGGCGGCCAGAGTCGTTTCGAGATCCATGATCTGCCCGTGGAACAAGGCGACTATTTTTATCTCATCATTGACGCGCGCGCCGACGGCAGTAGTACGCCACACCATGGCGATGCCACCGCGGTAGACCTGTCCTTTAAGGTGGAGGGCGCGACACTCCCTCCACCGCCAACGTTCGAAAAGGATATCCTGCCACTCGTCGCCCAGCATTGTTTCGAGTGCCATGGTGCCGAGACACAAGAAGCGGGACTCGATCTGCAAACCGTTGGCAAAATGATCTTCGGTGGCGAAAGCGGAACGGCACTCACTCCTGGAAAGACGGAAACCAGTTACCTGTGGAAGATGATTGAGTCCGGCGAGATGCCACCGGAGGGCTCCGAGCGGTTGTCCTCGCGCGGCAAATCGATCATCCGCCGCTGGATTGTAAACGGCGCCAAGACAAACGAAGACCTGTCGGGCATCCAACCGCGGGTTTTTGTCACAGAGAAGGATCGCCAGCACTGGTCGTTCCAACTGCCACGGCGTACGGCTGTCCCCGCAGAAACACCGGCAGGATCCGCCCGCTCCCCAATCGACTCCTTCCTGCTCGCGCAGTTGCAGGCCGCTGGCCTGACATTTTCAAAGGACGCCAGCCGACCCGTCCTCGCGCGTCGACTTTTCTTCGACCTTACCGGGCTTCCACCCACACCAGCGCAAACGGAACGGTTTCTCGCAGACGCGAGCCCTGACGCTACGGGCCAACTGATCGACCGCCTGCTGGCATCGCCTCGCTACGGCGAACGCTGGGGCCGACATTGGATGGATACGGTTGGCTATGTGGACGTCCGTCTCTACGACGGGGACGCGACCACCGTCTACGAGAACGAGGGAATGTGGCGTTACCGCGACTACATTATTCAGTCGTTCAACGCCGACAAACCGTATGACCAGTTTATCCAGGAGCAACTTGCTGGTGACGAAATGGTTGACTGGCGGGGTAGCCAGGAATGGACACCCGATATCCGGGAGAAGATCGTCGCCACAGGCTATCTGCGAAATATCGAAGACCACACTTCCGAAGGCCAGTATGGAATCGAACGACGTTACGAAGTGATGTTCGACATGATGTCGATGGTTTCGACCAGCCTGTTAGGACTGACGTTTGAATGCACCCGCTGCCATAACCACAAATATGATCCAATCACTCAGCGGGACTACTACCAGCTGATGGCATTCTTCGAATCGTCTTACAATCCCCGTAACTGGCTCAAACCACAGGATCGCTGGATACCAGACGTTGGGCCCCACGCGCGGAGTCAAATCGACGGCGAAAACGGACGCCTCTCGAGTCAGGTCAACGCCCTCACCGCCAAAATTGACACACTAAAAAAGTCAGACTCCAAGGCGGCAGTTGACCAGATTCCCGACCTTACACGTCAAGTCGCCGAGCTGAATGCCCGCAAACGTTCCTATGGCAAAATTCAGGCATTATTCGATGTCCCGAACCCGCCGATATCGAATGTGTTCCGCCGTGGCGACTGCCTCAAGCGAGGCGTTCCGGTAACTCCTGGATTCCCAGAAGTTCTGACCAACGTCGTGCCTGGTGAGGAAACCCAGTCAGCGCACTCGATTCCACCAGAAACGTCCGGGCGACGGTTAAAGCTGGCACGCTGGATCACCTCACGCGCCAACCCCATGACGGCCCGCGTAGTCATGAACCGGCTCTGGCTTCACCATTTCGCTGAAGGGATCGTATCCACACCGGAAAACCTGGGGCGCAACGGCGCCCCTCCAAGTCATCCCCAGCTACTCGATTGGCTCGCTGTCGAATTCCAGGATGCAGCCTGGAGCTTGAAACGAATGCATCGCGTCGTCCTCCAATCACGGGCATATCAGCAAACCAGTCGGCGTTCCACCCAAGCCTCAAACGCCGAACGACATGATCCAGACAACCGCCTGCTCTGGCGCCAGAATCTCAAACGCGTCGAATCCGAGATCCTGCGAGACTCGATCCTGGCTGCCAGTGGCCAGCTGAACACCCAGAGCTTCGGCCCTCCAGTACCCGTCACAAAGCCGGTCAGTGGATTGTCCATGGTCGATAGCGGAGGCGGAACACATGCCCGCAATCGCCGTAGCGTCTATATCTTCGCGCGGCGCGTTTATCCGCTCAAATTCATGGAGTTGTTCGACTCACCGATCATGGCGATCAATTGCAACCGCCGTATGAATTCGACGACCGTGTTNCAATCGTTTGCCCAACTCAACAGCGACTTCGTAATCCNNGCCTCCCNCGACACCGCCGCGGCGCTCCGGCGGCGTGTTGGCAATGCACCNGAGGAGCTGATCGATGCAGCCTATCGCACGCTCCTGGGCCGCCAGCCACGGAAAGACGANCTNGTCGNCTGCCTGNAATTCCTTNACGACCAGACCGCGAATTACACGTCCCAGGNCCCGTCGCAACAGGCGGCGCANCTGGCAACCGCCGATTTTTGCCATATGCTGCTTTGCATGAACGAGTTCCTCTACATTGAGTGATGCCATGGATCGATTCCAACCACCAGTAGTTCCGATCGCCACGACTCGCCGGGCAGCCCTGACATCCTGCGCCATGAGTCTCAGTGGCCTGGCCCTCCGCGGCATGCTGCATGCCGAATCAGCCAGCCAGCCGCGGACTTCGTTCGATATGAAGCCACGTGCGCCCCACAACCGGCCGCGTGCACGTGCTGTAATCCAGCTTTTCCAGAACGGCGGCCCTTCGCAGATGGACCTGTTTGACCCCAAGCCGGAATTGACCAGGCAGGCTGGGAAACCCCATCCGGGCGATGTGGAAACCTTTCAACTGAACAACAAAAACATCATCTTTCCAACACAGTTTGAGATTACACGGCACGGCGACTCTGGAATGCACTTCGGCTCACCACTGCCAGAGATGGCAAAAATGGCGGATGACTGGTGCATGATTCGGTCCATGCACACCGTCAACAATAACCATCCGTTCGCAATCAGCATGTTTCAGTCGGGCAAACCTTTCTTTGGGTACCCCGCACTCGGTTCCTGGATCACCTACGGCCTGGGAAGTGAGAACCAGGATCTACCTGGCTACATCGTCTTGCGAGACCCGGCAGGCTACAACACATCAGGCAAAGCGGTTTGGTCCAGTGGGTGGATGCCGGCTCTCTACCAGGGCACTGAATTTAACAGTCAGGGAAATGCGGTTCACCACCTGCACCCCAGCAGCAAACGCCCCGCCGAACAGCAAAGCCGCTCTATGGCATTACTCTCGAAGCTGAACCAGAAACACCGGGAACGCCACCCGCGTGAATTTGAACTCGAGGCGCGAATCCAGAATTTTGAAATGGCAGCGCGGATGCAGTTGGCAGCCGCCAATGTACTGGACGTATCACGCGAAACCGCCGAAACCCAACGTCTCTATGGCCTGGACAATCCCACGACTGCTGGTTACGGAACACGTTGCCTGATGGCACGGCGACTGGTGGAATCTGGCGTACGCTACATCCAGTTGTTTCCACCACTGAAACCGAGCTTTCAGCCCTGGGATTCGCACGGTAGCCTCAAGAGCGGCATCCAGACCATTTCCAGCATGGTGGACAAACCGACCGCGGCTCTGCTGACCGACCTCAAACGCAAGGGACTACTTGATGAGGTGGTGGTCATCTGGTCCGGCGAATTTGGCCGGATCCCCATTACCGAAGGAGCGGATGGCCGTGACCACAACCGCAACGCCTTTACCACCTTGATGGCCGGCGGCGGTTTCAAGGCGGGTTACACACACGGCGCCACCGATGAATTTGGCTACAAATCGATTGAAGACCGCGTCAGTGTTCCGGATCTCCATGCGACCATCTTTCACCAATTGGGGGTCGACCATACTCGCCTGTCGTTTCTTCACAAGGGACGACAAGAACGTCTTACAGATCCCGAAGTTACCGGTGCCCGCGTCATCAAGTCGCTGCTCGCGTGAACTGACGTGTGCCCGGGATCTGTGGTCAGTCCGGCGGTTCTCCCGTGCGTTCCACATCGGCCCACAAAGCCCTCGCTATTTCCATGCTGGCAGCCTCCACCGGACGACTTCAGCATGCTTCCGGTTTTCCGCGTCCCGATAGGTATAGGACGTGACGAGCGTCCCATCCGAAAGCAGGAGGGTGGGCCCAAAACCGCCACCGCTGGCCACTCCCACGGGTGTTTTGGTATCAATCATGATCTGATCTTGTGTCAAATCAAATTCAAACCCGTCCGCCGACTCCTGACCAAGCGCACCGCGCACTCCCAACGGCGTCACAATCGCGCGTTGAGTGTAGGTCAACAGCAACCGCTCCTCGCCCAACCGCAAAATCGACATGTACATCTGACCGTAGCTGCCTAGATCTCTGACCTGGGACCAGGTTTCTCCCTCGTCGACGCTCGAGTAAACAATCATCCGTTCAGATTGATCATTGTTACCAGGATCCGTCGTACCAGATAGCGGCCAGCTATTTCCAGCACCAACCCGCAAAATCGCATACAGTTTGCCCGACCGGGCCTGCCACAGATGAGCCTCTCCGAACAACGTATAGGGATAGTCCGCGGGGACCTCTGCAAAACGCGAAAGCTGCCGCGTCCCCCATGTCCTCCCGTCATCGTCACTGCGCCACACGTAAGACCTGCATTGCTTGATACCATGTTCCGACACTCCAACCAGCAATGTTCCATCGGCCATTTCAAGCACATTGCGCGTCGTCAGCCCTGTGACCCTCGGACGAAAACCCGTGGGCTCAATGCGCGTACTGATCCACGTTTTCCCGCGATCCTCTGAACGGTGGATGTAGCTGTGTGTATATCCCTCCTTGTTGCGAACATCCTGGCCTAACAAGTGCGTGGTAATCAGGACAGTGCCTCGCTTTGTTACGGACAGAGACGGTTCTCTTCCCGCGATATCCGGCGTCTCGCGCTCGGACCATGTTTTGCCTCCATCTGCAGAGCGGTAGAGAACCGTCTGTTCCGCGACTTTACCGTCTTCGAGCCGCCGCCCCGAGAACATGCACAAGAGGATCTCGCCATCCGGCAGCAATGCAATCGACGGCTTGTAGTCGTCCACGATTCCCACCGCAACACGGCGACAGGCGATCTGTCCGCTCGTTAAACGTTTGCCATTTCTTACAGCGATGAATTCAGTGTCCTCGGCGGTGGCGTCCACACACACGCCGCATCCAAATGTCGCCCCGACTAGAAGCAGCAGACGAACTCCCGCCGCTGCCTGACGCCCTGACACTTCTACGTTCCTGCCCATGACCTCTCCTTGATATAGTTTCCCGTCCGCGTCATGACGCTTCGATTCACCTTGCCGCCACGTCAACCATGGAGCGTCGCCAGGTCACGGCGCCCGCTCGACCGACCACTTTCCGGAACCGCCCATTGTAACGATTGTCGTCCCGATGCTGGCCACCACCAACCCTTTACCGTCCACCCGCGTCGTGATTCCGGAGACGATCCTGTCCGCCGGGTCTGCTGCCGAATGCGGCACTAGCACGCTCACGAAATATGCCGGTTTCCCAGCCGTAACGGACTGCCATGCGTAGTGGTTTACATGAGGGTCCACATCCTGCGAGTGCGATTGTTGCAAGACACCGTAACGCTGTCCCGCTACGGGATGAAAATAAAGCACAACACGCCTCTCCTGCTTCTGCCACCACGCGTGTTCCAACGCGGGAGCATCAAACCAGTTTTGCGGTTGTGTACCACTCGCAATCTGGCCATCGCTGGACAAATGCCAGAGGGGTCCAGCTCGATAATCAGCGCCCAGCACCGCTCCACCGACAAACTGATCGCGAACCACCAGGTAGCCTTCGTCTGTCAACACACTACTTCGCACCCAGCGACTTCCGGCGCCGTAGTAATCCTGAAACCCAAACTGGCCGTACGCATCGCCATGTCCATTGTTCTCTGCCAGGACAATGCCATCATCATGTTGCAGCGAACCTCGTCTCATCATATCCCGTTTGTCACCCTGTCGATCCGGATGGACCGGAAACGGATGGCGATTGTGCAAGACCAGCAAGAGATCCAGACTCTCCTCCCCGGTCCCGCCCCCCTTCAGCTGGTCGCCGGTGTATGTGTTGTTGTATTTACCCGACGTGTGCAAGAACTTCGCGCCATCGACGGAATACTCGTAAAGATGACCAGACACATTGTCCAGGTGCTGGTCCTTCTGATCATAAAGGAAGTAAGCGGCAAAAGGTTTGCCAGCTTGCCGCCCCGCATGAAGGTAAAGACGTTCCGGAATTCGTTCGCGCCCCGCACTCACAAACCCTACCGACGACTGGCCCGCGGCTAACCGTGGACGGATCCCGCGTTCGCTAAACCACAGGAAACGGCGCCGATAGGCCGACAGGTACGCCGCTGGAACGATGCCGTCCGGCGGGCGCCCCCCCAGCGTCACCTGCTCTGCCGCCCACAAATACTCCGGTCTGCGGTAATGCTGGGCCAACCGATACCAGAAGTGGCCGTCTCGAGCGGATGTTTCGACGTCGTAGTACCCGACGTTCCAGGGATCCTGGTAGGCTTCTTCGATCTTGCGTCGTACACGCGCGCCTGAGTTTGGATTGCCACGAGTGCCACCCCCGTGCACAAACCCCAGACACCGAGTCCCCACAGCCTGAATTAAGGAACGGTCACTTTCAATGCGTCCGGTGGCCTCCGCGACATCCAACATTCCATGCAGAAAAATGGGGCCGTAAGGGTAGTAGTTCCATTCTTTCCAATCTTGAAACGTCGCCAGGTGATTCCAGATCCGATCAATCCACGTCCTGGCGGCAGCCGCTTGCGGGACTTCCGGAAACCACTTTAGCGCTAGTGCCACACCACCCGCGTTGCCAAACGAGTGATTATTCGCCGTCTGGGCTCCTTGCTCAAAGTTGATGATCCGGCGATCCATGCTCTGATGAACGATGCGACGAAAACGCCGTACTTCCTCGTCCGTGAGCATGTCGTGCGTCGCGAGTTCCTCATAGATGCGCATCCGAGCAGCGCCACCCCAGCCACCGTGATAGCCACCCCCGTGCACATCTCGCAACAGTGTCCTGTTGTCGACCTCCAGCACTCTTTCGTTGCGATCTCCCCGAAGCGTTGTAAAGAACACGTACAGCAGGTCACCTTCGCCCCGTGCTTCCAACCTGGCATGCCAGTCCAGAAGGAGCCCACGGAACACCGCCCTGAGGATTCTCAACGCATTGCCGTCAACGCGTCCTCCATCTACATAACGACAACGCAGTCGATCCCATTGCCACCAGCTGCGTGAGAACGAATACCGCTGTTTCGCGGCGAGCGAAGACCGCAATGCGGATTCCATTGCATCGATGTCTTTGACATCGTGATACGTCTCACGGGGATGTCCCGAGAGGAGCACGTCTCCACCTTGGGATCGCGTCTGGCCGCCCAGCGCCACCAGGGTGACAAGTCCTGCCAGTGCCCACCGCAATGGAACGGCCATGTCGCACTCCTTTCCGCCTTGCACTCCCCTGACTGGAGGCACCACAGCCACCGTCATCGCGCCTCAAAACGTCATACTCGCCCGACAGCAACGCCAGGGCGACTCAACGAAGAATCTTCAGACGCAGGTCCCTGAAGTGCACAACCATCCCCGGATCGTGCAACTGCAACTGGATCATACCGCGATGTAACCGCCGTTTCGTTTCCAGGTGTTCAATGAACTCGGACGACAGTTTGCCGTTGATGTACAGTCTAAAGTGGTTACCCTCCGCGATCACATGCACATCATTCCATCCACCTTTTCGAATTTCCTTGACGGTAACAGCGCCATCAATACGAGTAACCGTCGGATTGTCATCTTTGTCGATGACCAACCGATCTCCACGAAAACAGGCATGTTCCCGCCGTCCCGGCGTATGGAAATCCCATGCACCAAGCACCTGTTTGCCGATGCCAACATGGCCTAGATCCGCGTGATACCCCTGAAATCCTCGTTTGCCGGTTTCGTCCACACGCGCGCGGATATTGACTCCGCTATTTCCTTTTCCCGGGAAACGATAGCTGAACTTCAGTTCAAAATCCGCCACATTCCTGTTGGCAAATACCAGGTAACTACGCCCCTTGTCCCCTTCTCCAACGATCATCCCATCCTGAACAGACCAGGCGGCAGCAGCCTTCTCAGGCATGACCGCCCAGTTGTTCAGCGACTTGCCATCAAACATGGAAACAAACCCCTTCTCGGATTTCTTGCGCAAAGCCGTCGCGTCGGCCGCCGGGGCGTGGGACCAGACAGATAACATTACCAGGGCTGCCGGAACCACGCTGCAGATCATTTTTTTCATGGGAGTTTTCCAAGTTCTCGGAGGTATTGAATCAAGTCCAACAACTGCGACCTCGACAACAAGGCCATCAACCCTGCCGGCATCGCGCTGCCAGTGACACGCATTTCTTCAATTTCAGCTTTCTCGATCGTGATTTGTTCCGCGGTGGCAAGGCTCTCGAGCACGACTTGCCCTGTCTCACGACTCTCCGCCGTGCGGCGTTCGTACCCTTGGTGAACCTTGCCGTCTTCCGTAATCACCGTCAACATCGAGTACCCTTCCTTGACCTGGCGACTCGGCCAGAGAACCTCTTCAACAATTCGCTGTGCCGACAACGTTGTCCCGATCGCAGTCAGATCAGGCCCAACGCGGCCGCCAGCCCCACTTATCTTGTGACACGAGGCACATGCCAATCTGTCGAACAACGCTCTGCCACGTGTTGCATCACCTGATTCAGCTGCTGCAACTGCCAACCGTTCCACCAGAGATGCGTTGTACTCGGGCGGGCCCGCCGCATCCCCAATCGACGCCTGCAAAACCGTCACCAATGACGGATCCGAACGTCCACTCGAGAAAAGTGCCCGCAACAGCGCTGTGGCCCTTTCTGCATTCAGACTTTCACTTCGCAGTGCACTCGCAAATGCCGCCGCGCCACCCTTACGCTCCAGTATTGCTCGGATAATCCTGGTGGGGTCATGCCTGGCAACATCCGCCCCGCTGAGAAACTTTGCGGCACGCACCGCAGCGCCCTGGGAGTCGACAATGGCCAATGCTTCAATGGCCGCCGCACGTACGGCGTTCGATTGCGTCTCGGCGGCATATTTGTGGAGATACTCCGATCCTTTGGCGGAATCCAGCTGCGCCAACGCCACAAACGCCCTGGACCGCACTGGCACCGCTAACATTTTGTTCTCTACCGCACCCACAACTACCTCCAGTAATTCCTCGACATTCCAAATCCCGGCAAGCGTCAAAGCATGCGTGTACAGCTCAGAATCACCGTGTTGAATCAGGGCCTGCAATTGTGCCGCCAGATTCCCCGCAGGCCGTTCTTCACGAAATTCGCTAATCTTGATGAGATGTTGGAGCGCACCAGCATGCGATTGTGCGTCGTAACGCCCCGCCGAAGTGTAACGTCGCGGATCCAATCCAAATGTCTGTAACTCCTCCGGACCGCCTACCGCAAGGATCGACGCAATGGCTGATGCACGCACCTTGGCGTCAAGCTGGCCCCTATCCACCAGCGACTTGAGACTATCCAACGCAGCTCGTCCACCGGACTCGTTCAGGACCGTCGCCAAATGGGCGGGCCTGGCAAACGTCAGCGTTCCTTTTTGAAACGCCGGTTCCCACCAGGGCCGCAGCCGGTGTACAGCCTGTTTGAACGCATAGTCAATCCACGGATCACGCCGTTGATCGACGACCATCGCCGCCACACAAATCGACTCCGCGGCGGGAATGGCAGCACAGGCAACCACTGCCTCCAGACGCACTTGCGGGTGCTCGTCACGAATGCGTTCGGCGAGCAGCTCCAGTGGATCATCAAGCCTGTCATGCCAGCGGCCGACAAGTCGGCTGGCAAAGGCCCGCGCGCGTGAATCCTGCGCATGGAGCAAGCGGGAAAGTAAACCCGCTTCCACGCGTTCGATGGTCGCGTAGGCACCCAGTGCCTGATACAAGCAAAATTCGTAATCTGGCCGCTTGGGATCGAGCGACCGAACCCAGTCATCCAAAGCGCGGCTCACCGCCTGCGGATCACGCTCGGTCAACGCTCGCTTGGCCTGATAACGCGTCCAGTGTTCCGCCGCCCCTAGAGCCCGCACCACTTCCGTGTCAGACACCCGCCGCAGGTTGGGCGGCCGAACAGAACTCTTTTGAGTCGCTAATCTCCAAATACGTCCGTGACGTTTGTCCCGGGTCGGATCCCGATAGGCATCATCCTGATGACAGGTGATTGGGTTGTACCAATCGACCACATAGATGGCACCGTCAGGACCAACTTTGACATCGACGGGGCGAAAATTCCGGTGCCGCGACTCGAGGACAGGATCCTGCCAATCCAACTCGTACCCGGACTCTTTCGGGCTCAAAGAAAACGTCTTTACACGATTGGCCTTGAAGTCTCCGGTAACAAAACTGCCGCGTAGTTCGGCCGGGATGCCGGCGCCATCAAGGTATCCAATGCCACAATATCCGCCAGGGGATCCAATCCTGGCTAAACGGCGCACGTGGGTCGTGGAAACCATCCCGGGAGACAGCCAATTGACCCCGCCCGCACCATCGACATTGAACACCTGTCCCCATGCATCAAAGGCAATGCCCCAAGGATTGCCTGGTCCCATATGGCCTTCCAGAAACGGGATCAACTGCAAGCGTCGTGGACGAAATCGATAGAAGCCGGCATTAAACAGATGGCTCGCACCCCACGGAGTTTCCACGCGTGATTCACAACCGTCCCCGTGGCCGAAAAACAACTCTCCATCCGGACTCCAGAAAAACGAGTTGATTGTCTGGTGGGAATCACCATTGCCAAAACCGCCCAGCACGACTTTGCGCACGTCCGCTCTTCCATCATCATCCGTGTCTTTGAGAAAGAGAATTTCGGTGTTCTGGCCGACATAGACACCGCCCTCGCCCCACTCAATCCCTGTCGGAATGTTAAGCCCCTCCGCAAACACAGTAGACCGGTCGGCAACGCCGTCGGCGTCCGTATCTTCCAGCATGATGATTTTGTCGTTGGGCAAATCACCGGGAAATACGTGCGGATAGGTCGTCGTCACTGCCACGTACGCGCGACCGGCGGGATCCCAGCGAATAGCCAATGGAGACGTCAGCCCTTCCCGTTCCGACGCAAACAGATTGACTTCGAACCCTTCCCATGTAGAGAAAGCAGCCAACTCTTCGTCGATATCGGCATCTGCGTCCCCGTGCAGAATCTCAGGTTCTGGCCGATTCGCTCCGGGATCCTCGCCGCCTGCCGCAATCCGCCGCACGCGGTCTTCCGCTTTGGCTACCAGCGGCACCAGCTGTCGCCATTCCTCCTTGAAAGGAATGTAGTCCTTGCCCCCTCGCGTAAACTGTCGCCTGGCGTCATCACCATAGAGCAGCTTCCAATTAGCGGGGCGCCAGTAGTCGTACCATAAACGGTGCTTCTCGATGACCGCCAGCCTCAAAGCCTCCAATTCCTGCGCCGGCGGCACCGCCACACCCAGCTGCCGCGCAATCCGCTCGGCCACCACGCGCTGTGCCTGGGGTTTGATGTGCATCCCATTTTCCGTCATTCCAGGCGCTGCCTCGGCAAACAAATCAACAAACAACGCACCCTGGCTCTCCGCAATCGTCCGCATCGTTTGGACGTAACGTCCCAGGCCGGTGTTATATCTGGACAGATCCGGCAGCAGATCACTCTCCGGCTTTTCAAATGGGACTGGGCTCACCAGCACCAGTTGCCGGGTGCAGCGTCGCAAGCGCTCGGTCAACTGGCGGTAGCCAGCGGCCCAGGCGGCCAAGCCAGCGTCACCCGCCATGGCACTCACACGTCCAAATTGCGCAATCACGACGGTGGCTTTCAGTCCCCTGAGCTGTTGTTCCAGATCGCCAAATCCGTCCAGGTCGCCATGCCCATCCTGCCGCCAGCGTTCGATGACCGTTCCCTGCCGGAACACGGTATCCGCCTCCCAGGCGAGGTCACGAAACTGGGGTTGCTGAGACGCAAACGCGCGGGTCAACATCGCTTCCAGATGGCCCGCCTGTTGCAGATGAACCATATCTGCCCCGCCAAGGAACACCACGACGTCGTCGCGTTGCAGTTTGAGCGACGTCTCGGACCAGGTCGTTCCGGCCCAGTTCATAAAACAGACGACCGAGATCACGCCGACAAGTGCGTGGCGCCGAAAACCCATAATTGACCTCATCTGCGTGAGAAACCGTGTTTCGTAAACACCTCAGCAAACTGAATCCTAAACCATTTAGCCACCTTCGATCACCCTCTGGTCGCAAGACGCTCCGTCCATTCCCTGCCCAGACACGTCCGACGGGCCACGAAACCTGGCGACGCCGCGGTAGCGTTCCTCGCTGACTGCCTTATCAGGTCACCAGACACCCTCACAATGGCACAGGAAAATCGGAAGAACAGGCGGTACTTTACGAATATTGAACGGGGACGCTCTTTTCTATATGGTGAACTCGCGGCAGATGGAACCACCAACCGTTGGGCCCGTCGCGAATCACTCCGCGGAGCTGAGGGTATTTCCATCCACTGCGAGTCCTGCCTGGCGTGTTTTTCAGAGAACGACGACGATGCGATGTCTTCTGGCACCTCTCTTGCTCGCAAGTCTGAGCGGCTGCTCCGCCCCTGAAGCCAGCCCATGGCCCGCTTCTCAGGCTCGCATTTCCCGCGACGCTGAAGGCGAGATCGTCGCCATTCGTTGGATCCGTAAGGCAGTCGCTCCAACAGACCTGGAATTCATCCACAACCTTCCATCCCTGCAATACCTGATCCTCGACAACACGGATGTATCAGACGCAGACCTACGTTTTCTCCCTGAAACGGCTGGCCTAATCCGGTTGTCTCTGGATAACACCCAAATCGGCGATCGCACGCTTTTGCAGGTGGCGCGCCTGCCGCACCTGAAGGAACTCTCTCTGGGAAATACTGCCATCACTGATGCTGGGTTGGTGCATTTGCGGGAACAGGACAGTCTGGAACGCATCGACCTTCGCGATACCGCTATTACCAATCTAGGCCTGACGTTACTCGATACACTCCCCCGACTGACCACGCTGCTCCTTAGCGGCACATCGATCAACGATACAGGCCTGGCGCGTATCAGCCAGAGAACCTCACTCACGCACCTGGATCTCGATGGAACGAAAATCACTGAGCGTGGGCTCGCGCAGTTAGCTACCATCCCCACGATACTGCACCTTTCGCTACGCGGCTGTCGTGTCACCGACAAGGGATTGGAACACCTTGCCAAATTGACCCGACTGCGCACGCTCAATCTGGACGGAGCGTCCATTCGCGGAAACACCTTGGGGGTACTTGGCAGCCTGACGCGTCTCGAATGCCTTCGTATCCCACACACAAGGATTCACGATTCAGCGTTAGCCCACCTGAAATCCTTGCCCGGGCTCCAGGCACTCGATCTGTCCAACACGCAGATCTCCGGCACAGGGCTGGCCCATTGCGCCGACCTGCCACACCTGCGTCATCTTGCCCTGGCGGGCTGCCGCAATCTCTCGGAACAGGGCTTCGCGACTCTGGCAACCCTGCCGTCCCTTCGGACTCTCGATCTGCAGCGCGCTGGGGTGAGCGATCTCGTGCTGGCACACGTGGGAAAACTCCACAACCTCGAATCGCTCGATTTATGGGGAAACAACGCCATTACCAACGCCGGCCTGTCCCACCTGCAAGACATGCCGCAGCTAAAAACCCTGGTCCTCAACAACACCCGCATCACAGACAGTGGCCTCGCGGCCTTGGGAACGCTGCCGCGACTGGAGACCCTCAAACTACAACAAACCGATGTCACTGGCCAAGGACTCGTTCACCTCGCTGGGCTTCAACATTTCGCGCATCTTTGGTTGGGCAACCGTTCCTCACACGGCGCACGGCCAGGGGCAACGCCGACCCTCGCCGCACTTAAAGATCTTTCCAAGCTCATTACTTTAGGCCTCCCCGGCACCACAACCGACGACACCGAACTCGTGCACATCGGCCACTGCACCAGGCTGCAACACCTGGACCTGATGGCGTGCCAAGGCATTACGGATGCTAGTCTCAGCACGCTCGCCGGCCTACCCAGCCTCCGCTCCCTGAATCTTTACAGTACCCAGGTTACTCCCGCCGGTCTGTCGCAACTCCAACAGCGGTTTCCACACTGTCAAATCCGCAGTTACTAGTTGGCGTCCGATTCCTTTTCGTGGTGTATTCGCAAGCGGACATTAAGTTAACATATCCAGCCAGAGGTCGGTCACGCCAAAGGTGGTCCGACCCAAGTGGATCATCACCTGCAGACGACACGGACCCACCCTCCGCGGAGTCACCTTGATGGCAAAAACCCTATTTTTCATACTGATTCTGCTGGCGGTCGCTTCACACGCGGCGTTAGCTCAAGATAGCCATCCGCCCAAAAAAGCCGATCACCAGCACCTCGCTTACGGAAAACATAAACGGCAGTTCCTTCACCTCTGGCTTCCTGACACGAGACAAGCGGCCCCTTTGATCGTCCACTTCCACGGTGGCGGATTCCTATCAGGCAATATCCGCAACAAAACGTCGAGCCGTACCGCTACTCGTTTGAACGCGTCGGGCATCGCATATGCCGATGTGGAATACCGTCTCCTTCCACAAACGCTCCTGACAGAAATCCTGCGTGACTGCGCGCGGGCGATCCAATTCCTCCGTCATCACAGCGCCAAATATCGACTCGACAGCGCGAAGATAGCGGCCTACGGGGAGTCTGCGGGGGCCGGTGCCAGCCTCTGGCTGGCCACTCGAGACGACCTGGCAAACGCTCAAGCGCGTGACCCCGTACTTCGTCAATCAAGTCGTGTCCTCGCCGCTGGAGGCTCCGGTGTTCAAGCCACCTACGACGTCGCCCAGTGGCCTCGGATCCTGGGCCTGCCGCCGGAAAAGACTCCCTACTGGGGAATGATGCAACGTTTCAAAAACAAGATGCCAGCCAACACGTTTCTTCAACTCCGGCGTGATTCTGATATGCTCGCCCACCTCGACAAAGACGATCCTCCACTCCATTTCTCGCCTGGCAAACAGGGACAAGGAGTCCATAGCCACTTGTTTGTAAAGGCGCTTCAGAGGCGTGCTGCTGAGATTGGCGCAGATTTGACAATTCAGGGTGGCACACCAGCGCTCCTGCGTTTCCTGGTCGGCCACTTGCGGGGAACGGAAACGCCCTATCCACAATCCAATCCCTCCAGATCTCCCCAAAACAGGCAACGAAATCACGAAGGACGTTGTGCATTCACGGTAGCGCCGCCCGATGTCGCCTCTGGATTTCGCCCGGCTGGTCGAACCCAGGGCAGGGCAGGGGAGAACGTTTACACGGTACAATCGTGTACCGTAACCAGCTGCCTGCCTGCGGTATCGTCCAGGCAGAACTCGACGGAACACCACACTATGACACTGCGTCAGCATGCCGTTGAACGCAGCGACTTACTCACACCATCTCCGTTTGCTGAAAGTCCCCCATGGACCAACCCATCGCCTACCTAAAGGGAAAGTTTGTCCCAGCATCAGAGTGCGCTCTCCCCATGTACGATCTGGGCATCGTGCTGGGAGCCGCTGTCACTGACTTCCTGCGGACTTTTCACCAACGTCCTTACCGCATGGATGATCATATCCAGCGTTTCTACCGGTCATGCAAATATGCCCGCATCCAACCGCCTGTCGATCTCGCAGAAAGCATCTCGATCTCAGAGCATTTACTGAAGACCAACGCGCCGTTTCATCCCGGACAGGAACTGGGGCTGATTTTCTACATGACAGCGGGTGAAAACTCAGTCTACGCTGGTGCTGCCGGCATCCCCGCAAACCCGAGCCCCAGTTATGTCCAGCATACATTTCCCATGCGATTCGACCTGTTTCGCGACATCTTCGTCAATGGCGTCCATTGCATGACTCCGGCTCCTAGACACTGGCCACCGCAATGCCTGTCATCGAAGATCAAGAATCGAAATCGATTACACATGTGGATCGGGGAACAAGAAATCCGACAGCTGGACGCAACGGCCATGCCGCTCTATCTCGACGTCCATGGGAACATTACCGAAACAGGGGGCTCCAACTTCGTAATCTTCCGTGATGGCAAGGTCATTTCGCCCCGGCGCAATAATGTCCTGTGGGGCATCAGTCTGACCGTCCTGGAAGAAATCCTGGCACAACTGGGTGTGCCATTTATTGAAGACGACATCCAGACCTATGACGTCGTCAACGCGGATGAAGCCTGGATTCCTACGACTCCCTACTGTCTCGGGCCAGTCGTCAAAATCAATGGCGTCCCCATCGGCGATGGGACTCCGGGGCCCATGTGGCGACGGATCATCGATCACTGGAGCGGCATCGTCGACAAAGACATCTATCGCGAAACCGCCGAAGCGACGTAGCGTAAAGCGTGCCATCGACAGCTACAGATACACAGCCATCCCAAACCCTGCTTGTACGGTGTACGCAGCCACGCGGCTGTGGCAGCCAGGCAACTCGGTGTTCTTCCCGGGCAACCTCAACTCCGGCCCAGCTCGTCCACGCGCCGTGCAACGCGGTCGATCTTTTCGCCCAGCTCATCCTGCAGACGTTCCAATTCTTCGGATTGCTCGCCCACGAATAGCGACGTCAAGGTGGCTGTAAACACCCCGACAAAAACCATGCCCGTAACGACGAGCACGCCCGTCAGGACCTGTCCTGCAATCGAAACGGGGTTGTGAATATCGCCAAAGCCGCCGGTCAGGACCGTTGTAAAACTCCACCACATCGCCAGCATCATATTGCCGACGGGTGAGTCCTCTCCCTCCCACCCCTCGAGACGATAAATCAGCAGCGCACCGATGACCGTTGCTGCGACGGCCCACCTGACGGTTTTTTTCATCATCTTGACGTCCACCACGTCCTGTAGCTTGTCCATTCCCCGCCAGAGAATAAAGAAGACGCGCACAAATCGCAGAAAGCGTGCCAACCTCGCGAAACGCGCCAACCTTGCAAAACGTCCGAAACGCACCATCTGGGCATCCGGAACCGGAATCGACGTGACAAAATCGACCCAATGGTGACGCCAAACATATCTTTTGGAGTCGGCACAGCTCAGCCGGAACAAGAACTCCGCCATAAATACGGCACAACACACCGCGTCGATTAGAAAAATATTCCAGCGGGAAAGCCAACTCAGCCGGTCCGTCGTCGGCACACCCAAGTCGTAAACCAGCAAACCCAGAACCACGACGACCAAGCACATCACGAATCCTTCCATCAACACCACGCGTTTCGCAGATCCGAGTCGCTCAATCATTCGTGCCTGGATGATGTTCCGTTGAATGTGGTCGTCCAGTTGCGCGTCCAGATCATCGAGTTGCTCTTCCTGCGAACGCAGGCGGGCTGTCTCCGCCACCACAAATCCAAGCACCTGGGGGTCTGACTCATCCAGGGCTGCGGTCGCCTTATCTGCCGACGCCCGGGCGCGTTCGGCCAGCGCAGCGAATTGCGCACGAACCGATGTTTGCAACTCTTTCAAAGTGTCGACTGGTAAGTTCGTTGGATGGATTGCGTCCAAACGCTTCAACGACGCCTGCAAATTGTCGCGATCCGCCATCGCTATGCCTTTCCGTGTTGTTGCACGATACGATCCTCTCTCAACCGCCGGGTCCGTCATCAGATACCCTGCGCCAGTGGCAGAGTGCGGCAGTCTTCTCAATCCACATAAACTCGCTG
>PBOG01000056.1 GCA_002724245.1 Planctomycetaceae bacterium | reverse complement strand
ATAGGCGATAATGCAGTTTGCCTGTCCAAGGCATCTTGTCAGCCAATTCGAGTTGGGATCTTCGGAGAGACGCCATGTTGGGGCGAAAACGAGCGGGATTTACTTTGGTCGAGCTGTTGGTGGTGATCGCCATTATTGGTCTGTTGGTGGCACTCACCGTGCCGGCGGTGCAGATGGCTCGTGAGTCGGCGCGTCGAGCTACCTGCCTCAACAATTTGAAACAATTGGCGACTGGAGTCATCCAGTACGAGCTGACAAAGCGGAAGTATCCAGGCTTTGTCAATCCATCACTGGATGGGTTGGCAGCTGATCGTTACACAGCAACCGCCAACGGTAATCTCCCCTTATCGAAGCCTGCTTCTTGGTATGTGGCCATTGCTGCGGAATATGGTCGCCAGGACATTCGGGATCGCTGGAGTGATCCTAATGTGTGGCGGATGGTGACCCTTGACACGACGTTGGGAGGTTCCGGTGTGGAGGTCATCAATCCCTTGTTGGCACCCCATGTGGCGAATTGGATCTGTCCTTCCGGGAATCTCTACAAAGGGCAGGGACCGGACATCAATGAGGGTGTGATATGGGCTGCGCAGGCTGTCAACGGTGGTCAGCAGTTGTCTGATAGCGGGCCGGGTGCATCTTATGTCGCGAACGCCGGGCTCTTTCCGCGTTGGATTCAATATCGCAACGACAATTCGGCCGCTCGTTTTGTGGACGTAAATGGCATTAAAGGTATTGCTGCGGACGTGGCTTGGACGCCTGCACAGGATGCGGCCAACGGCATTTTTCGGGACCGGGGACCCGGAATTCGGGCCGCTGTGACCGCGACCGATGTGACCGACGGATTGAGTACTACTGTGCTGTTGAGTGAGAACATCCAGGCGAACCGTTGGTACATGCCGGGTAAGTTTTACGAACCCCGCTACAAACTCTTCTACGATCCGACCAACCTATTCCAACCCTACGGGCAGGTGTGGAGCCCGATCAATACGACGCTGAATCCGTTTCTTCCGTCTAATGTGTTTTGCTGGTTGAACGCATTACAGCAACCGGATGGTAGTGCGGTTCGCAACACGACGGGTGCGATGTTTGCGCACAATGACATGAAGATCAATTCGACAACTTTGTTCGTCAACGGTATTGATGTCGAATTTCGTGAGGAAGATATGCCTCAGGTTATCGAGACCTTGCGGCCTTCCAGTTACCACTCCGGTGGTGTCAACATGGCCATGTCCGACGGCAATGTGATTTTTGTCAACGAGAACATCGACTACATCGTCTACCAGCAATTAATGACTCCCAAGGGCACGAAGTCCCTGATGCCAAACCCGAACTACGTGCTTTCGCAAGGGGACTACCAGTAAGCGAGCTGGTTTCGTCTGGTACTTTGGCAAGTGACTTCGACAACCGGGTGGCTGCGCACAACCGGTTGACCCCGCGCGGTGAGCAAAGCGCAGTGTTTTCGTGCCCCTGGTTTTCATTGCCCTGCGCTTCCAACTCTGGAGGAATTCAAGGTGCTAGAGATACGTCGATACGCCTGCGGGACGCTGCTTCTGGTCGCTTGTCTGACATTCTCTGTCTCTGCTGAAACCCTGTGGCCTCGGACAGTCGTCTACTCAGGTGAATCTTGTGCGACTGCCGTTGCGGCTGACTACACGGGCGATGGACGGGTCGACGTGATTTGTAACGCGGGGAATGTGACCCGGCTGTTGGTGGCTCCGAATTGGAATGAAATTGTGTTACAGGCGGAACCTCCGCTGGGATTGATTCATAGTGAGACGATGGATGTCGACGGCGACGGAGACCCGGATTTTATCGGTGCGCGCTACAGCCCAGGGCTAATCTATTGGCTTGACTGTCCCAGCCAGCCGTTACAAGACCGTTGGAAGATGCGTGTGATTGATAACCGAGTCAATGGGATTCACGGACTGCTGGTGGGTGATGTGGATACCGACGGGAAACTAGACCTCTTGGCGAACAGCGCGCAGCCGGTGGGGCCTTTCAAGAATTCGCTGGTGTGGTACCGGCGACCGAAGCCAACGAACGAGACTTGGGACCGCACCGTATTTGCTCGCGGAGATGCGCCCGGCTTGAGCCACTATTTGGGTTTGGGTGACGTCAATGGTGACGGCCGTCCTGACGCCGCCAGTGGTGCCAAAGGAGGGCCGCAAGACAGTAGCGGTATGGGGAACTGGTTTGCCTGGTGGGAGGCCCCTCGAAATCCCCAGGATGTTTGGACCAAACATTTGATCTCAGCTACTGAACCAGGTGCGACGAACATTCATCCGGCTGACGTAAATGGAGACGGCAAGACCGATTTTATTGCCTCTCGCGGGCATTCGCAGGGAGTTGTCTGGTTCGAAGCGCCTGATTGGAAGCGTCATGATATTCACCCGACACTTCGAGGGCCCCATTGCCTGGTTGTCTGCGATCTGGATGCCGATGGCGATTTAGACGCCGCGACCTGTGCCAAGGATGATCGGCTGGCAGTCTGGTTTGAGAATGATGGAAGTGGAGACTTCAAGACACATGTGGTTGGACGCGACCAGGCTGCCTACGACATTCGCGCCATAGACATGGACCGGGATGGCGATTTGGATTTGCTCGTGGCTGGTCAGGCGAGCCAGAATGTGGTTTGGTACGCAAACCCGGCACGCTAGATTCCTGGCGATTTGCTGATCCGGTATAAAACGGTCATGGTTCCGTTGACGATGTTGTCGCGTTGCCGACGAAATGGATGTGGCACACCAGGCTGTCTGTTGTCGTATCTTCTTGTAGTTTTCCCAGCGTTACTTTTACGTTGGCCAGCTCTCTGAATCTATAGGGTCTCGCAATGCACGTACGAATTGCCGGGTTGACGTGGTTACTGTGTCTGATTGGTTTGCATCCTGCCTCTGTATCCGCCGCGGATCCTGAGGTTCGGATCAATGATCTGATGAGTCCTCCCACCTGGGCGCTTTTGGAACGCCAGTTATTGGAGACGAGTAGCCTTGCTTGTGAAGAGTTTTTCGAGCGTTTTTTTGATGAGCGCGGGTATCTCCTTTGTGTGGAGCGTTGGGGTGGCGACGACGGGCCCGACGATGCGATCGAGAATTGCAATGACTGGCCGACGTTACACGCCCTGGGCGGATCCAAGCGTGTTCTCAGCATGGTGCGGAAAGCCTGGGAAGGCCATCTGCGGCAATACACCGAAGCCAAGACCGTTGAAGTTCCATTTGCACGAGACGGCATGTACTACAAAGAATTTCCGGTCATGTTTGACTGGCAGCACAACGGGGAGGGGCTCGGGGTTTTTAATCTCCTCGGGCTTAGTGATCCCCAGTCGCGATCCTGGTGGCACCGGACTCGTCGCTACGCCGGCTTCTACATGAACGAGGACCCTGGAGCGCCCAATTACGACCCCCAGCACAAGATCATCCGTAGCATGATCAATGGGAGTCGAGGGCCTCTGATGCGGAAGGCGACAGGTCTCGATTGGACTGGTGATCCAATTGAAGTGGAGCATCGCTTTGACCTTGCTCATGGCGAGAGAAGCTACGAAGAGATGCTGGCCCATTTCAAGGATTACAACGACGTGGTTGGTGACCACCCGTTGAATTTGCTTTCGACCACGCTGGCACTGAACGCGTATATGATTTCACACCAGCCCAAATATCGGGAGTGGCTGCTTGGCTATGTGGATGCGTGGCACCAGCGAATGGTCAAGAACCAGAACATTATTCCCAGCAATATTGGATTGGACGGAACCATTGGTGGGGAATGTGACGGCAAGTGGTATGGAGGTACGTACGGTTGGGGGTTCACTGTTGTGGTGCCTCAGACGGGCGGTCTGGCACACCGTAATCGGACGTATTGGAGTTTTATCGGTTTCATGAATGCCTATTTGTTAACGGGCGATGACAAGTATCTAGATGTTTGGCGCAAACAAACCGATGCCATCAACGCGCAACAGAAAATTGTAGATGGAATTGCGATGTATCCAAGGATGTACGGTGATCAAGGCTGGTATCAGTTTTTGCCGCAACCTTATCAGTACAATGCACTGGAGTTGTACTATTTGTCGATGCGTCAAAGTGATCGACTGCGGGTTCCCGCGACGCCCTGGTTGTCTTACCTGGATGGCAAAAACACGGCCTATCCTGAGACCGCTCTCCGCGCTGATCTCTCCCTGGTTCGAGACAAGGTCGCAGCGATGCGTGATGATGCAACGACTCCGGACACCCGCTTGTCCGATGATTCGATGAAATATAATCCGGCGCAAGTCAGCTCACTGATCCAGTTGATGTTGGGTGGAATACACGTCCAGCGTCGTGCAAGCGTGTTGCACTGTCGCTTGCGTTACTTTGATCCAGTGTTGCGCCGTGCCGGGTTGCCGGACGATGTCGCGGCGCTCGTCGATCATTTGTCTGCAGACGAAGTTGCGGTGACACTTGTTAATACCAGCCAGTTGCACGATCGGGAGTTAGTCATGCAAGCGGGTGGTTATGCGGAACATCATTTTCAGCAAGTCAATTGGGGCGATCAGACGGTCCAGGTAAATGCATCACAAGTTACCGTCCGATTGGCCGCTGGTTCAGGAGCAAGACTGAAAATCAAAATGCAGCGATATGCTAATCAACCGACAACCAGCTTTCCCTGGCAGCGATAGCCAGCCAGATAAACGGATTACCAAGAGATGAGTGAGTTGCAGCGCCAATCAACCGGTGTGCCTGGTCTGGACGACTGTCTTGGTGGTGGATTACTGCCCGGAACATTGACCGTGATCGTAGGTGCTACAGGAGTAGGAAAAACCCAGCTTGGCCTCCAGTTTGCCAACGCAGGTGCGTCTCAGGAGGGAAATCGCGGCGTGGTCTTTGATGTCTGCGCACGTGGCGATTCGCAAAGTCACGATGATTATGCCGAACGGATGTTTCGTTGGAAGATGTTGACTGCGCGAGGTGACACGAATCCTGCACTGGAGGCTGTTTTTGATGCAGAGGCGGTGCGTGCTGATTATCTGCACGTCTTTGACTACCGAGGCCGGCGGGTCACGAAGCAGGACCTTGACTGGGATCAGTGGCGACATTGGCAGGCGGAGTTAAATGCGAGGCTTCGTTCTGCCATCGCATTTCTTTACGGCAATTTTATTCATGGAACTCGGCGTGTCGTGATTGATGGGGTTGAACCAGCCGAGCGACCTCATGAGTCGATACAGTTAAATCTTTTTGAGTACGTATACCATCAGATTATTCGAAAAGATCCGGAATGGGTGGCGCGAGATCTATTTCGCGAGACATTTCGCGCCCATGCGGCACAAGCTGAGCGGCATGTCTATCCAGCGAATGAGATTGGCTGTGTGTTGCTGTATACCGCTCATGAGAGTTTGTTGAATGAGATGATTGCTCGGCCTTTGGATGAAGGGGATGCGTTGTCGAATGCCAACACGCTGATCTATATGGGAAAAATTCAAGACGGTCTTCAGGTCCGTCGCGCGATGTACATTGCCAAGCACCGCGGTAGTAGTTGTAGCGATCGTATTCTTCCCTTTGAAATCGATGACCGGGGAGTTCGCATCGTGGGCGGTTAGTCGGTACGTGGTTTGGCTTTGGGCGCACTTCGGGATCAATGGTGTCGTAGCGAATTCAGAGTCTAGCTGGCCTGCCTGTGAAAACAGTGCGCACAGGTGGGACCGAACAGGTAACTTATGAACCGGCGCAAAAAGTGGCTCCAATGGTGGCGAAGTGACGTTCAGATTCCCGCTGATTTCGGGTTGTCACGAGGTTTATTTGCGGCTGCGGTGTGCGTGGTTGCCACGGTCATTTGTCTGCCGGTCAAGTATGACGTAAATGATGACTTTGGAGTCGTCATGGCGTTGTCGGGGATTGACGGTTTTCCAGCAGGTCAGACGGGTTGGTTCATCTCCAGAATCTTATCGCAGACGTTTTATTTGTTGTATCTGTCAGCACCCTCGGTACCCTGGTATGGGCTGGTCTTGTACTGCTGTGCGTGGTTGGCGAGCGGCTTTGCCGTGTCGAATTTCTGGTATGGAGTTCCAGACCGTCGATCGAGAATTCTGATATTGCCTGCCTGGACGATTGCATTGGGACATTGTCTCCTTGCGGTGACCTTTACCTCGGTCACTCTCTGGTTGGAGTTGGGGGTTTTTCTTTACCTGTTCCGTTGGTTGCACCTTGGCAGGCCATTTCGACTGCAATGTTGGATTCTCAGTGGTGCGTGGATGTTGTCGTATCTTTGGCGAGCGCCGCTTGCGTTGTATTTCACGGTCTTTGCGTTGCCATTATTGCTGTACACCAAACAGACCGATCGGCGCTCTCTGGTACGATGGATTGCACCCTGTCTCCTGCTGGTCGCGGTGGACCAGGTGTGGAGTTCCTGGGACGGGCAAACGGAAGCAGCTCAACGCTACGTGACTTATTCCCGGTTGCGCGCACAGTTTCATGACCGGCCGAGCGGTCGCGAAGGTCCCGGCACGAAAGATGCGATTCGCGACGCAGATTGGCTTCTGGAGGATTACGAACTCTACCGTAGTCGTTGGTTCTTGTACGACGAAGATCGCTTTAGCCCACAGCGTGTCGCTAAATTTCTAGCCAAGAACCAACCACCGTTCCCGCTGAGTCTGGCGCAGATTCGTTCTGGACTGAACTACTTGTGGCAAGCGAACCGTAATTTTCTTCCGCTCATTGGATGTGTCTTGCTGGCATTGATATTGCACGAGTGGTCTCAGTTGTGGGGAGCCTTTCGCATGCGATGTTTGCAAACTGGAATCGTTGCAGGATTGCCGTTGGGTTTGATGTTGTTTCTGACCTGGTATCGAATGCCTTCACGAATCAGTCTGCCGTTGATGCTCTATTTCTTGGGTACCTTATTGGTATTGTCCCAATTGGTATTGTCACCTAATCCTCTTTCATTTCCGCAAAAGCTGGCAGGCCGTTTTCGTTCCAGTATCACTTGGGGCTTGTTTGCTGTTGCTTGTTTACTGGGGGTTCAGGCAGCGCGGGCAGACCGGAGTTCTCTGTTTACGGAACGTGCCCGGTTGCGGTTTGTCCAGGCAAGCATGCGAGAATTGGCCGGAGCATCCGTGAAGCCGCCGTTATTGATAAGGTTGGATCCCAGGCACGCGCTTGGTTTTGATGCGGTGCATCCCCTGCGCGGACGAGATGGTCTGGCTTCTATGCGGCTGCTGCCCGCGGGAAGTTGGATCCGTTCGCCCCGTTATTACCGTATCTTGCATGAGTTGAAAGCCCGCACAGGCACCGAGCTAATTACTCAGGCAGTTGGCCGGCCGGATGTCTTGTTTGTCTTGCATATTCCTCCCGGCAAGTCGGCTCGTGAGCAGGCGCACCAGACGCTGAGATTGTGGGAGTTGTATCTCGATCGCCATTTACTCCAGGTGGAAGATACGCCGCAGAAGGTTACGTTTGAGGCGTTGCGAATATTTGAGCAGGATCGTTCCGGATTGGGGCAATTGATTTTTTATCAGTTGCGATCGCTCCACCAAGTGGAAGGCAAGCAGGTGTTGCTGATGGACTGATGGGTCGCTGGTTCCACAGGCGAACAGCAAACCTGGATGACGTTGACTCGGAAGTTCAGTTCTTACATGCACTTGTCCAACGCGCGCCTCAAGGCTATGACGCCTTGATGCAGTTGTTCTGGAGGTTGGACACCAAAGCTCAGCCTCAATGTGTTTTTCCGCGGTGAAGTACCTTCACTGGGAAAACAGTATTCGCCAGGCACGTAAAAGGTGCCTTCATCCAGAGTTGTCTCGAGTAGTCTGCCATCGGGACCCGCGGCAAGATATTCTGGGAGTTCGATCCAGATGTAGAGCCCTCCATGCGGGCGTTGCCAGCGTATTTCTGAAACGTCTTGAAATGCATCTTCCAGAGCAGCACACATTGCATTTCTTTTGGTCTGGTAGCACTCCCGGATCGTTGCGATATGACGATCATACAGTTGAAGTTCGAGGATTTTTGCCATGATCCGCTGACTGAAATAAGGCGAACCAAAGTCGAGGTTGCCTTTTTGGGATTGGACTGGTTGTAGAAGTGCTGGTGGCAGGATTCCCCAGCCGACGCGTAAACCAGGTGAAAATGATTTTGAAAAAGTCCCAATTTCAACAACGGTCTGTTGGTTGTCATCGAGTGCCAGTAACGATGGTATGTCTTCGCAATCGTAACGCAGTTCGCGATAGGCATTGTCTGCAAGCACGTACAGAGGCCTTTCCCGTGACCACTCTTTTGCGATCGTGATAATTGCCTCCCGCCGGTGTAAAGGCATCGTGACGCCACGGGGATTGTCAAAATAAGGAGTCAGATAAATTGCTTTGACACGTTTGATGTCACCCGATTTCTGTAATTCTCGGAGTACTTCCAGGAGTGCGTCCGGGATCATTCCTTCTCCATCGGAGTCAATGCCGATAGCTCTCGCCCCGAGGTTCTTGAGGATACTGAGGAAAACAAAGTAGGTAGGTGCGGCACAGAGTACGATGTCACCTGGATCCAGAATCGTGTCGCCAATCAGGTAGAGTAATTGGTTACTCCCTGGGGTGATGAGCATCTGGTCAGGAGATATCATTCTAGGCTGACCGCCAAAGTCGGTTTGCTCCAGGCGTTCGATGAGCATTGCCCGCAGTTGTCGATCGCCATTGCTGGGCCCGTACTGCAATGCAGCGAGCGCGCTGCTCTGATCGCTCATCAATGCGTCCACCGCAGTCCGTGTTGGTTCAACCGGTAGTGAGACCTGGTCAACGAATCCAGCCGCCAAAGAAATCAGATCGGGTCGTGACAAAGCCTGGTCCATTAACGCGGCAATCGGCTGTCCGGCCGCTTGCTGCGCTCGTTGACTGGGTTGAAATTCGGGTTCTCTGATCTCGTGCACGACTTGTTCCAAAAAAAAGAAAGTGGTTCTAATGGGTGGTATGCTGTACGCTGGAGAGATGGTAATCGCGCAGGTCATCTGTGCGTTGTCGGAATCGACCTACGCCTCGTCTTGTGGTGCGGATTGTGACTCTCTCTATGGCGCGATGCAAGGCAAGATTGTCCCACCAGCGGCGACCACCGTTGCGCGCAATGGTGGGTTTACTGCAGCGTAGTTACGACCACCTTCTGAACCTGCTTTTTCCACCGCATTGTGTTTACTGTGGCTGTTTCTTGCCTGAGCATTTCGGATTGCCCCTTTTCTGCACGTGTTGCAGTCAGCGGTTTCGATGTGTCGATATTTCTTTTTGCGGTGGTTGCGGTGTGCCTGTTTCAGCTTTTGCGCTGGTGGATGAGGTTTGTCTGCAGTGTCATCTGCAGCGTCGCCCTTTTGATGATGCCGTGACTTTGGGAATTTACGACGGTGACTTGCGTCAAGCCGTTTTGCGTATGAAGCGGGTTGCGGAAGAACCGCTGGTTATTTCCATGGGTGTTCTCTTGGCAACTAAACTTGAGGAATGGTTTGGGGGCGTGTTGCCGGATGTGGTTGTGCCGGTGCCGATGCTCTGGCATCGGCGAATTCGCCGTGGAGTAAATAATGTGGAAATTCTTGCCCAATCTGTCGCTGGAACGCTTCAACTCCCGGTTGTATCGAATTGGGTCAAGTACCAACGGAACTGCCAGAAACAATCGAGTTTGCCGATGAGTTTACGGCAGCAGAACGTACGAGGTGCGTTTCGCGCAGTGTCCCGCTACGATATAAAGGAATGTCACGTGCTGGTAATTGACGATGTGATGACTACCGGGGCAACGGCCGGTGAAGTTGCCAGGGTTGTGAAATCCGCCGGTGTTGCAAAAGTCACGATTGCGGTCGTTGCTCGCGGTATTGGAGTGCAGGCTTCTCCTGGAATCTTGCCCAGGTTCTTGGCGCGATTGAAAAGGGAGCTACTGTAGGTATCGTTGTTGGTCAAACTTTTCCGACCATTTCTGTATTGAAAGCTGCCGATGTCAGCAGACGCGAGTGACCGAGTGCGCTAAACGCTTGGTGAAAAATTTTGGGTTGCCCTGTTTTTTACTTTTGGTTGTTGTTTCATGTCGGAATCAAAGTCAGCACGCAATAAGAGCAGGTCGCGGCCAGTTCGCCGAGCTGTTTTGCGGGGCTTGGGGGTTGTGCTGCCTCCGTTGCTTACGATTTTGTTATTTATTTGGGCTTGGACGACGATCGAAACCCGCGTCTTGGAGCCCATCGAAGGTGCGGCCCGTTGGGTCCTTGTTGAAATTGTTGCAGATATCCAAGACCCAGCGAAAGTACCTGAAAGTGAGCGTCACAAGTACGAGGTGACGTTGGATGAAAAACTGGTTCCGCAAACGCATGTTTTGAACTACAACGCACTGCGGCAGCAGACAGGATCCGATTCACTAGCGACCAATCAACTGACAGCGCTAGCGTTTTATGATCGTTATGTTGCCTTGCAGTATTTGCGGCGGACCGTGGTAATTCCTGCGTTTTTGGCGGCATTTATTCTGGTGCTTTATTTATTGGGCAAGTTCCTGGCGGCGGGATTCGGGAGTTTCTTATGGGCAACATGTGAAGGTGTGATTCAGCGCGTCCCCCTGATTCGTAATGTCTACTCAGCGGTCAAGCAAGTTACGGATTTTGTATTTAGTGAACGCGAAATCGAATTCAATCGCGTGGTGGCGATTGAGTACCCGCGGCGGGGAATCTGGTCGATTGGTTTTGTCACCGGAGAAAGCATGAGGGAAATCCGGTCGGCTGCGAAAGAACCTGTCTTGAGTATTCTCATGCCGACTTCTCCGATGCCGGCGACTGGTTTTACGATCACAGCGCCGAAGAGTGATACCATTGATCTGGATATCACAATCGATCAGGCGATTCAATTCGTCGTGAGTTGTGGGGTCGTTGTTCCACCGCAACAGCAGGGATCTGATGTTGCAGCTGCGATCGCATCAGCGCTCAACAAACGTGAAGGTATGGAGCTGTCATCGCCGGGGCACGCAGGTTCGACATCGGATAACACGCTGACGGCGGAGTAACGAGGCGGGAGACAGGTCGTGTGCGGTTCGACCGTGATAAAGATCAGTTGCAGAGCTTATGAAACGGAAATATGACTAGCAGCGCCGGTTTACGGTTAGGGACTCGCAATAGCCCATTGGCGCGTTGGCAGTCCGATTGGGTTGCATCCCAGTTGGGCGAGCGCGGTGTTGACGTTGAGTTGATACCAATCACAACGCGCGGAGACGTCGTTTCAGGTCCACTTGGATCGGTTGGTGGACAAGGTTTGTTTACCAAAAAAATCCAGCAGGCCTTGTTGGACGGGCAGGTTGATCTGGCAGTACATAGCCTCAAGGATCTACCGACCGACGATGTACCAGGTTTGGTGCTCGCGGCAGTGCCGCCCAGGGCAGGAATGCTGGATGCTTACGTCAGTAATCAGTGGGGTGAATTGGATCAGTTACCAGACGGAGCGGTTGTCGGGACGGGTAGCTTGCGGCGGCGTACCCAGTTGTTACGGCTGCGTCCAGATCTGGACATTCGAGAGATTCGCGGTAACGTAGATACGCGTTTGAAGAAGCTGGATGCTGGTGAATTTGACGCGATTCTGCTCGCCGAAGCCGGGTTGGTACGACTGGGTCTGGCGGCGCGGATTACTCAGCGGTTAGCGCCTGAGGTCATGTTACCTGCTGTAGGGCAAGGCGCCTTAGGACTAGAGACGCGTGCGGATGACGTCGCAGTGCGTGAACTGCTCGCTCCACTCGACCATGCGGAAACAAGGGCCGCCGTGACGGCGGAACGGCAGATGCTGGCAGCACTTCGGGGAGGTTGCCTGGCACCTGTTGGCGCATGGGGACGCGTTGCTGACGCTGTATTGAGTTTGGACGGCGTTGTACTCAATGAAGATGGTCAAGAACGCGTTTTTGCTTCACATTCAGCACCGCCGGAGAAGGCGGCTGGCCTGGGGCAACGGGTTGCAGAAGACCTGCTTTCTCAAGGTGCGGCCGATTTAATTTCGTCGGTGCGTAGTAGCACACAGAATCGCGATGCAGCCGAAGGGTCTTGATGGTTAAGTGTCTGCACTAAGCATGGTACCCACCTCTGCGTCTGCCTTGGACACGGTCAGGCACTTCAAGCGAGGCTGGAGGTAAATACCGGCGACTCGTTTCAGGCTTTTGCCGCGGCGTAGCGCTCTGCTACGGCATCCCAGTTGACGACGTTCCAAAAAGCGGAAACGTAGTCAGGGCGACGATTCTGGTAATTCAGATAATAGGCATGTTCCCACACGTCGAGTCCGAGAATGGGAGTGCCACTGATCCCTGCTACATCAGCACCCATTAAAGGACTGTCTTGGTTTGCGGTGGAGCCAACGGCGAGCTTGCCGTCCTGAACCACGAGCCACGCCCAGCCACTGCCAAATCTGGTAGCAGCAGCGTTCCCGAATTCTGTCCGGAACGCATCCAGTCCCCCTAGATCAGCGACGATTGCCGCCGCCAGATCACCAGAGGGTTCTCCACCACCACCTGGTCCCATAATGCTCCAGAACAGCGAGTGGTTGGAGTGTCCGCCACCATTGTTACGGACGGCGCCCTGTTGTCCCGCGGGTAGCGAACTGATTCCCGCGATCAGGTCATCAATGGCCTTGCTTTCCAGATCGCTGCCGGCAATCGCGGCATTGACTTTATCAATATATGCTTGGTGGTGTTTTGTGTGATGGATTTCCATCGTCCGCGCATCGATGTGTGGCTCCAGCGCGTCGTAGGCGTATCCGAGTTCGGGTAGTTGATAGGCCATGGATTTTCCCTCGTGTTATGCAGCAGTATCACGATAGTTCAACAGATAAGATGTCAGCATAGCACAGGCTGTCGTGAGGTGACAATCAGGCCACCGTGGGCCTTGCGAAGAACTTTTGCAGTTCCGGGAAGCCTCTCTTAGAATGTCAGTGTTTCCTCTGGTTGAGAGTCTCGAGGAACCTGGTGGTATTGCGGCTTGCATGCTGGATTCTTTTTTCCGCTGTTGGCCTGCGAACCGCAACCACGTGTCTCGCTATCGGCCACACCTGTAGTGCCTGTTCTGGGCGAATGGAATCTTTGTTTACGACGGAACGTAGAGCATGAACGAATCCCCTTTTGTCCACCTCCATTGCCACAGCCACTACAGCCTGTTGGATGGAGCTGGTTCGCTGGACCGATTGGTCGCACGCGCGAAGTCCCATGGCATGAATGCGCTGGCCTTAACGGATCACGGGAATTTGCACGGGGCATTAGAGTTCTATCGAAAGGCGAAAGATGCTGGCATCAATCCCATTGTTGGTTATGAGGCTTACATTGCGCCGGGAAGCAGGTTTGATAAGAACGCCGGAAGCATGAAAGAGGCTAGTTTCCATCTCACGTTATTGGCGCAGAATCGAACCGGTTTCCGCAACTTGTTGAAGATGGCTTCAGCCGCCTATCTGGAAGGATTCTATTTCAAGCCGCGGATCGACAAAGAACTGCTCGAAGCACATCAAGAAGGGGGGATTTGCCTGAGCGGCTGTGTCTCAAGTGAAATGAATCAGGCATTACTACGCGGCCATGGTAACCCGGATCAGTTGGAATCAGCGATGTCCATCTGCCAGTGGTTCCACGGAGTTTTCAAAGACCGTTACTTCATTGAGATCATGAATAATGGGATTGATATCCAGGACGCTGCGATGGAGGGTGCGGTAGCCGTAGCGAACCGGATGGGCTTGCCACTCGTCGCGACAAGCGATGCGCATTATGTCGACCGCGAAGACGCTGCGGCCCAGGACGTGATGTTATGTATTAATACGGGTAAATTTCGAACGGATCACGCGCGCATGCGCATGGAAGGCGATCAGTTCTTTCTGCGTTCGCCACAACAAATGTACGAGGCGTTTCCTGGTCATCATGAAGCGGTTGCCCGCAGTCAGCAGATTGCAGATACCGTGCATCTTGATTTGGATCTTGGCAAACGGCACTTCCCGACATATCCGGTGCCGCCAGAAAAGAGCCCAGCCGATTTCTTGCGCGAGTTATGTTTGGAGGGGCTGGCGGTACGTTACGACAGAAGCCCAGAGATGTATCGAGACGGTGAATTCGCGGACGTAGTCTTGGAGCGTCTGGATCGCGAATTGGGCGTGATCGAGAAACTAGGTTTCTCGAATTATTTTCTGATTGTCTGGGACTTCGTGAGGTACGCACGCGAAATTGGTGTGCCTGCGACTGCGCGTGGTAGCGGTGTGGGAGCATTGGTCTGTTTTGCGCTTCATCTGAGCCACGTCTGCCCGATTGAATTTGATTTGCTGTTTGAGCGATTCCTCGATGAAAATCGACTGGAAGCACCCGATATTGATATTGATTTTTGCAAGCAACGCCGCGGCGATATTATTCGTTATGTGAAAGAGAAGTACGGGCACGCCAACGTAGCCCAGATTGGGACGTTTGGAACGCTCCAGGCTCGCGCTGCGATCAAGGATGTGGGTCGCGCGCTGGGCATTCCCTTGGCTCGCGTCAACCAAATTACGGGCATGGTTCCTGAGCAATTGGGGATCAATCTTGAAGGGGCGCTTAAGACGAGTGATGATTTACGGAAAACTTATGAAAACGATGGTGAGATACGTGAGTTGATTGATCTGGCCCGCGCCATCGAGGGCCTGGCTCGGAATGTCGGAACACATGCTGCCGCAGTCGTCATCGCGGACAAGCCGCTAACGGAATACGTTCCTCTCTGCCGGGTGACAGGCAAGGATGACGTGATCACGCAGTGGTCAATGAACGACGTCGAGGCGGCCGGTCTGCTGAAAATGGATTTTCTGGGGTTGCGGAATCTGACCGTCTTGAGCAAGTCGGTGGAGCTCATTGAGCAGACGACAGGAGAGCGGGTTGAACCAGAAACGTTTCCTCTCGATGACGCCAAGGCCTTTGCACTCTTGCAACGTGGCGAGACCAAGGGTGTGTTCCAATTGGAGAGTGGCGGTATTCGCGACCTTTTGCAGCGGATGAAACCGGATTCATTCCATGACATTATCGCGACTAATGCACTTTACCGTCCGGGCCCTTTGGAAGGAGGCATGGTCGAGGACTATGTGATGGTCAAGCATGGTCGAAAGGAAGCCCAGTACAGCCATCCGGTACTCAAAGACGTACTGAGTGAGACCCACGGGGTGATGGTCTACCAAGAGCAGGTGATGAGAATCTTGAATCGTTTAGGCGGAATTCCGCTGGCGAACGCGTATACGTGTATCAAGGCGATTAGCAAGAAAAAAGAGTCGATCATCGCGGCCAATTATGAGCAGTTTATTTCTGGTGCCACGGAAAGCGGAATGGCCAAGAAAGAAGCCCAGCACATTTGGGAGTTGATCATCAAGTTTGCTGGATACGGGTTCAATAAATCACACTCTACTGCGTATGCCTTGATTGCCTATCAAACGGCCTATCTGAAAGCCAACTACCCCGTTGAGTTTATGGCGGCCTTGCTTTCGAGCGACATTCCAGGGAGGAATTTTTCTCGCAAGGATTCACTCGTTGAGCATTTGGAAGATTGCAAACGGATGGGAATCGAAGTGGTTCCACCAGATATCAATACTTCGGACGTTGATTTTACCGTGGCGGATGGCAAGATCCTGTTTGGCTTATCTGCGATCAAGGGGTGCAGCGGTGCCGCTCCTCGTGCGATTGTGGCCTCCCGTGCTGAATCAGGCGAGTTCCGGGATCTGTTTGAGTTTTGTGAGAAAATTGAACTATCGAGTTGCAATCGGGCTTCGATTGAAGCGCTCATCAAGGCTGGTGCGATGGATTCACTGCAGGCTCATCGTCGGCAGTTATACGAGGCACTCGAGCGAGCGATTCAGGCTGGCCAGGCCGCAGCTGCAGATCGCCGTAGTGGTCAGAAGAGTTTGTTTGGAGCAATGGATGACGATGAGGGGGACGCGGAAGTTGTACCGTTGCCGGATGTCCCTGAATTTGAAGAGCGAGAAACTCTGATGATGGAAAAAGAGGTTCTTGGGTTTTATCTACGCAGTCATCCTTTGGCGGAGTATGAAAAGCAGTTGTCCGCCTATGCGTCTCATTCCACGGATGAACTCTCCAAATTGCCTGACCGGAGTGAGGTGATTCTGGGGGGAATGGTCTCGTCCATCAAGTTCGCCCATACAAAGAATGCACGACCGGATGCTCCCACGAAGTACGTCAATTTTGATCTGGAGGACATGCAAGGATCGATTCGATGCATTCTTTGGCCGACGGGATTTGCCGAAATGGGAGATTTGGTACAAGCGGACGTCATACTATGCATTCGGGGTGCTGTTGATCGCCGCGGCGGTGGTGACGAAGCGAATTTGATTGTCAACGAACTGATTCCCCTGGATCAACTGGATGCTCGTTGTGCCAGTGGTATTTTGATTCGTATCGAGGAGGAGAAGCACAGTCCGGAGATGCTTCCCCAATTACGTGAGATCGTGCGCGGCTACCCCGGCCACCGGGACTTGCAATTTGTACTAGTCTTGAAGGATGGTAAGCGAGTCTATTTGCGTTCGGATCGACTCCGTGTTGGCGTGACAACGGAGTTGCGATCACGCATTACTGGTCTCTTGGGACCTGGTAACTACCAGTTGATGACCACTGGCCCACCGCCAGCGAATGGGAATGGGAATGGGGGGCGACGAAGGCAGGTCCGATAGCAGCGAAGGACGTGATTTTCACGATAATTCGTGCCAGTGAGTCGATGAAATACATGAATTGACGTACCCTGTCTTACAAATTCCTTGTATTTCGTTGATTTTACCCAGTTTCGCAACTATCATCACCCAATACGGGGCCTATATTTCTTTCACAGGCCGACGGTCGTTCCGTTCTGTCAACAACACGTTCCTGCGAGCGGCCTCAGTTGCCATGTTCGCGGGAACGCACCGGTTAGATTTCTGAGACGTGGTATTTTTTCGAGACGTGATTCCCAGTCGCCGATATTGAGGTATCTCATGGCTGTTAAACAACTTCGATGCTGCGTCATGCTCGTAGCGGTTATTCTTTTCGGTACTCTGGGTGCACCCGCTGTCTTTGCCCAGGGTGGCGGCGGACTTGGCGGCGGCGGGGGCGGTGGCGGACTTGGCGGCGGTGGCGGCGGCCAGGGTGGTGGCGGTAACGGGCAGGCCGGTATCACGGTAGACGCACGCGGTGTCTTGCGGCGGCTATCGCGAGACCGAAGTGGTCAACTCAAACGCAAACGGTACAAGCTGGCGCAGCGTAGTTTAGGAACTGTGGCCCGCAAATGGAGTCCACTACGCGTGGTCTCTTTGAATCGGCTGGAAGCAGCCATTAAAGAACGCCGCAAGGACGGACTTCGCGTGACGGACATGCAGCTTTGCCTGGGTGGTTTGACTCGGTTGCAGTATGTCTTCTTTTTGCCCGATTCCAATGACATCGCAATCGCTGGACCGGCTGAGCCTTATTACCAGGATGGGGAAGGTGAAATCCGTGGCATGAAGAGTGACCGTCCCGTTTTGTTGCTGCAAGACTTGGCGATTGCGTTACGAGCTTTTGCACCAAGTCAAGCGCCGACTGGCATCGTCGGTTGTTCCATTGATCCCACTCAAGAAGGTCTTGCGTCTTACAATCAAACTTTGTCACAGATTCGCAGGCAGGGTATCCGTAATGGGAATGTGATTGCTGAGTCATTACGGTCCAGTCTGGGACTGCAAGACGTTACCGTCAAAGGTGTTTCTCCAAATACGCACTTTGCATACGTCTTGGTAGCGGCCGATTATCGTATGAAGCTGATTGGGATGGGTTTGGAGAAACCGGCGGTAGATATTCCCAGCTACATCAAGAAAGCTCGCGGTGGTGAGAGTATGGTGCGTTGGTGGTTCACGCCGAACTACGAAACAGTCCGTGCCAGCGATGATGGCCTGGCCATGGAGCTGGTTGGTGACGGCGTAAAATTGGTCGGTGAAGGCGAGCAGATTAACGCCGATGGGACTCGCCGACGTGTGGTACGTATGAGTCGAGCCAGTAAAACCTTTGTGGATGCATTTACGCGAAGGTATGCAGAGCTGGCCGCACGGGAGCCTGTATATGCCCATCTGCGTAATTTGATCGATATGACCATCGCATCAGCTTACATTCAGCAGCAGGATTTTTACGGACAGGCTGGCTGGTCGATGGATCTGTTTGGTGATGAGAGCCAGTTCGAGCTCGAGTTCTTTGAGACACCGGAACAAGTCGACACCGTAAGCCGTGTTGTCGCCAAGAACGGACTATTGTTTACGCCCACAGCGGGTGGGATTACGATCAATCCAACCCATGCGTTGCGGAAGAGCAATCTCTTGGCGGACGAGGGTGGTCAGGTTGCCAAGACCCATTCTGGCGTCGATCTGTCCTCACTGGATCCGCTTCAATGGTGGTGGGATGCCTCGGGAATCAAGGATGTGAAATAGCACCTGCATGGGCTATTTGTCTAAACAAGCAACCCGGTTTCTGGAAAGGAACCGGGTTGCTTTATTTCTTGCGTATTGTGGATTGGCGCTTGGGCGGTTGTTTGGTGCCAAGCGGCTGCTTTTGCATCGAGATGTACGCTTTTTAAAGAGCTGGAAACCGCTGGAGTGGACACGGTCATCGTTGCTGCTTACGGCGGGGTTTGACGAGGATCGTAGTCAAAGCCAGGCCGCATCACTTTACCTGACTCCGTTGTTGGAATTCGTTCGCGCCAGCGCGGATCCAATTTTCTGCCAAAGTGAACAGGAAGCGGACACCTGCTTCTGCGTATTTGCCGACGTTATCGTTTGTCGTCAGCGTTCCGGCCACACGTCCTCGTTCTTGAATACGCGCTAGTGCGCGGTCGACGGTTCCTTGGACTTCCGGATGCTCGACTCTCCCTAGATGTCCCATGGATGCGGCCAGGTCCGACGGGGCTACGAAAAATACATCGATATCGTCGACGTCCAGGATCGCGTCTAGATTGCCAATCGCTACGATGTCTTCAATCAGCACCATCAAGAACGTCTGTTCGTTGGCTTTGTTGACATAATCTTCAATTCCATAGCCTTGCCGACTCCCATACAGGCCACGCTGGCCCAATGGTGCAAATTTCCCTCCGGCAACGACGTTTTGGGCTTCCTCTTTCGTGTTGACGTGCGGGACACAAATCCCTTGCACACCACGATCCAAGGCCCGATAGATTACCCCCTGATTGTTCTGATTAACCCGCATGATGGATGTCATGCCCCACAGGTCGCAGGCGCGAGTAAGATCGGACACATCTGCAAAATCAACAGGGCCGTGTTCACCTTCCAGCCAGATTCCGTCGAATCCACAAGGCCCGAATTGGTCGATCCAATCGGGAGTACTTGGTCCGGAAACGACGTAGACAGTTTCTCCTGCAGCCAGTTTCTGTTTCACGCGATTGGGTCGTACGATCATCTGTCGTTCCTGTAGCAAGAAAAGAGTACAAAGAAAAATCAAACACCAAATTGCTGTAATACGAGATCTGCGATATCGGTATCACAGGTTGCGCGTTCAGTGAATACGCCTCGTTGTGAAGAGAGCAGGATTCCCCTCTGGGCATCCGTTGATGCGGGCGCGCCATAGGATCCCTGGATGAGCTTTGTATTGAGCGGAATCGTACCATTGCGATGGTCGGCATAGAGTGTGAGCGGGTCGACCGCCGGTTTCATCATTGTACCGGTGGTTTGACGTGCGAATTGCGGCGCGTGAGTGTCGTCCATCCACCAGTAATACGCTTGCCAGCTGTCGGGTGTAGAAATCAAGACCACCTCACCGGAACGCGGGTGGTCAAGATAGAGATCTGCCAACGCAGGACCGTAGAGTACCCGGTCAATGCCAGGCTCACGAGTGAACAGACGGGTCACTTCTCGAATGATCGAAGAAGCGGAGTCTCTGATGTACACATGCGCGTACTGATGATCAACGAGTGCCCATGCCAGGCTGTTTTCGAGATCCAGGTGTTCTCCATCATCGAGATTCTTGACTTGCAGCAACCCGGCTTCACGTAACCGCCGATTGGGATAGCTGACGTGATCAACTGGTGTGACTACGCATTCACTGGTTACTAGCCAAAGTAGATGTCGTCCCTCATAAGCAGACTGAAAACCTTCGATCAGGATTTCTAGCGCCTTGTCCAAATCGGCAAGCGCATCATGTGCATTCGGACTGTCAGGGCCGTGTTGTTGTGCGGTGTCAAGCAGGTGAGAAAAAGAGAGATAAAACAAGTGAGGGTGTACTGAATGCGCCAGGAGGCTTGCTGACCTTGCCATCCAGGTACTGATGGCGAACTGTTTTTCTGTTTGTCCGGCATCCGCATACGGATAAGGTCCTAACTCATGGCGTAACCTATTGTAGAGTTGTCCGGGCCGCGTGTAGCAGGTGTTTCGTTCCTCTGGATTTTGTGTGCAGTGAGGTTCTGGAGAACACACGTAATGGGAGCGACAACTTCCTGCGGCCATGGGAAACCAGGCTGCGGAAATCAGTTCCGGATGGTGGTCTCGCAAGGTATCCCAGATCATCGGAGCTGCCACGACATCTGAGGACCGGTCCCAGAGTTCCACAGTCCCCTGTTGGCGCTGGTAATAACCACTCGCCGTCACTCCGTGGCGGCGCGGTAGGTGACCGGTGAGCAGGTTGGCTTGGATCGGCCAGCTTGCGCAAGGAAAACTAGGGACCAACGGCGCTCGATCCCCAGCGGAAACCAGGGAGCGTAAACCGGGCAGGTATCTCAGGTCCCCGGGACGCAGCCCTGGGATAGACACCAAAACAACGTGGTCAGAAATCGACATAGGGCTCACGCGAAACTGCGGCCCTTCGATTGATTCGAGGAGTGCGCGAGGTTTCCGTGCTATTGTTTGACAGCAAATTAGCAGTTGAACGGGGTGGAGTTTACCGATTCCAGGGGAATTGGAGCGTCGGCTGATGCGCGTGGCGTTCCATCTTGATGGTCAGGCGTGTTCCCGTTCCGGGGGCTAATTTGACGGTCAGGACTGGTGCATTGACTTGTGTTGTTTCTTTCTGGTCCACAACCGAAAGGAACTGATGTTCGGCGTATGCTCCGCCTTGTACAAGAACTTCACGTGCAGCCACCTGGCTCGTGTTGACCAGAGTAACTGCCACTTCGTCGGCCGTAATCTTATCGACGAGCGCGGCGACATCTTCTGGAATGCCTGCCCGACGTTGAACGGGGTCAAAGTAGCGCAGTCGGGAAAACAGGGTAGAACCCCTGTGTCCCGGATGCAGGCCTCCTTGCATGAGTTGATTCAAGGCATAGATGCTGGCGGGATTATATTTCATCGGGTCGTCCGATAACCGGGTATCTGGTGTGGTCGTATCGTTTCGCATTCCCTCAACACGTTGACGTAGACGCGCGAAGTCGGCTGCCAGAGCTTGTTCTGGGAAACTAGGGTTCTTGCCTTCCAGGTAGTCCAGCCATCCGTTCCCCGGCATCCATTTGCGGTCTGCTTCTTTCATCGACAAGTAGTACAACTCTTGGGCGTATGGTGCGTAGGGTTGTGGCTGGAAGGCATACCAGCCATCGTCTCCATATTTGTGTGGATAGAGGGTTTTACCATCAACTTCCTTGTGGTTGGAATTGACCACATCGAGCATGTGTCGCCATGGTTCCAGGTAGGAATCGTCGCCAGTTACCGCAAATGCGTTCATGAATCCGATGAAACCCATTTGGAATGTTGTGCGGTGGGCGAGAGCTCCCGTTTGAGGAACCACCACTGTAAAGCCCCAGCCGTAGACCCCGCCCCACCACTTACCATTGGTAGCACCGCCGATCGTGCCGTCCAAACCGATATTGGTCGGGATGATTCCATTGTTATCTCGCATTCGTTGGCGCCAGGCATCGACGTATTCGAGCATCCACTTCTTGTACTTCGCTTCGTGGTTCAGCATATACGCATTGAGAGCAAGTGATGTTGCCAGCAGGTTTGAAGGATGGTCTCCCACGATGTCGTTGTAGTCTTCGAAATGTGCCAGCATCTCTGCATAAGTTCGCTCACCGTGTCCAAGCGAAAAGCGGTGTTCCACTTCAATTGGGTCACCTGCCCAATCCAGCGCTGTGGCTTTGCGCAATAAAGGGCCTCGGCTCCCATTAAACAAGCTGCGAATAATCTTGTGTTGTGGGTCGTAATTAGGGGCCTGGGGATCTTCATTCATGTAGAACCCAGCATAGCGACGCAACCGACGTTGCATGGCGCGATCGGTTGGTGTCGAGAGACCCTGCAGGCTGAAAACAGTAAGTCCTTCGCCGTTGTGCAGCCAATCAAACATCACGGGGAATTCTTTGTAGTACATACCGTCTCGAGCGAAGGGAACTTCTGTTGTTTTGGCGAGTGTGAACTGTCGCAAGTGCCCTTCCCAGGCCTTCAAGTACATCTCCAGTACCCTGTCAGAAGCTCCCAAGGCATGCAGGATAGGCCAGTCGTTACAGTTTTCGATTGCGTCATCGGGGCCGTCATCACCTCCCCACCGCTCGACACACAGCAGGAAGCCACGCTCATCGAAATACTTCTGGAAGTACTCTTCGCAGGCCAACGCGTTTTCGCGCAACAACGCACGTTCCATCAGCGCCCAGCCAGGAGGGGTCATCGGAGTCTGAACCGTGATGACGGTTTCGTCCGCTTCCAGGGACGGCAGAAAGGTGAGGCAAATGACCGCTAGGCCCGTCAATGTCGGATATTTCATGATGTGCTCCCGGTTTGAAGTGCGCTAGCCTGAACGCGATGAATTATCGTTTCTGGGAAGCGGGCGAGTGACTGGTGTATCGCACATTTCACCAGGCCGGGTTGTGAATCGATGGGTTCTCGTATTCAACAATCCGGAGTGGCAATGTGTCTGTGTGGATCAATCGTCAGAACGCAGAATCCTGGATCCTCTCTGGACTAAGGACGCTATTCAATTGTTGTCTATGCGGAGATTCTACTGGAACTTGTCCAGGGGTGCAGATACCAAGAACTGCCAGATTACCGTGCCGTGATGGCAAGTTCAACGTTGCTGGCAGGAAGCGAGTGGCAGCAGCCAGCCGCTGGATTGGTGCGGGCGGGTTTTTTCCAGATCCCTGTGCTGCCGAGTTGCCTGTTTGTAGATGCTATTTCTCTACAAGACCGTTGGGGCTGACGCAGGATATTCGGTCAGCGAAATTCCAGTGGAAGCCAGGTTTCAGATCAAAGTCGATCAACTGGGCACTGCCTCGGCGGCGGCCTGGGCGCGGTCAGATGGGGGTTCTCAAGTCGTTAGGCATGCGGTGTGCGCCAGGCACATCAGTGAAGCCGACAAATTGGGACAGCTTTACTTTGGCTAGCTGTTGCCGGGCATGGTCGACGATTTCTTCACACGTTTCCCAGAGCAGGAGCTGCGGTACGTCGTTCTGCCACGATACGCAGCGATAGTGTGAGGTGATTGGACCTTCGATTGCTTCCATGATGTCCAGTAAGGAAATTTCTGCAGGTGGCTTTGCTAACGCGTAACCTCCATCGCTGCCTCGGATGGACCGCAAGATTCCGCGGGCGACGAGAGTTCTCAGGATCTGTAGCAGGAACCGTTCTGGCATTTGGCCCGCTTCTGCGAAACGTCCGCAGGGAATGTGGGGTGTCGGATAGACCACGGCCAATTGGAGTGTTGCCTGCAGCGCATACCAGGCGGTTTGTGATATGTGGAGTGGTTTCATCGAGTCAGCTCCTCCTTGGGTTGCGGTGTTGCGGGCAAGCTGACCACAAGGTTTCTCTATTGCATTCCACTGAGCGTACGGCGGGCAGTAACAGGTTGGCCAGCCGTTGGAGATGGAGCAACGTAATCAGGGCGCGAAGAAATGCAGGTACGCGGTCGGGCTGCCGTGTCTTGTGTCAATCTACGCGGTCGCTGGCCATGCGACCAAAGGCGGATTGCGCCATCTATGCCTCTTGGCAAGGAAGAGTTCAACTGATAATTGTGCGCTCGTGTGCGCATTGCAGGTTGCTTGTACATCACCCGAAGAGAAGTGACCCTTGCCAGGTATTCAGCACATGAGCGCTTTCTAGGCCAGTTTCCATTCCGCAAATGGGTTTCCAGCAGCTGCGGATGGCGCGGTTCCATACTCGATCATGCTCGTCGATCGGACCACATTGGATTCCGGCAATGGTTTTCCACGAATATTTTTTCAGGAGAGTGGTTACAATATGAGTGAGCGCTTTATTGAGAATGAAGACCCATTGTGTTGATCGCTCCAAATCGCATTTCGCGGTGGCGCAACTTTGCATTCTGTTGAGGAAGTTGAGCTGGTGGCTCCGTATCAATCAATTCGTGAACGACAGGTCTTGTGCGAGGCCGAAGGTTGCCTTGATCTGGTCAACGTACTCGCGGATCGCTGGCCCCCGCGGCCCGAGGTGCGTGATCGGCTTGCCAATCGAGCGCTTGATCTGCTGGCAACGGTTGCTCCTAGCGCCGACGCCAGGGCCGATTGGTTTTATTTGATTGGTCACGCATACCGGACAATGGAGCGTTATTGTGACGCGCTGGAACCACTGAAGAAATCAGCAGAACTTGCCGTCGATACGGTCCACGCGTGGCTGGCTCTCGGCTGGTGCTACAAGCGTTGTGGCCGACTTGACCTGGCGATTGAGTCGTTGGAGGCAGGCTTGTTGTATGACGATCACCAGGCCATTTTGCACTACAATCTGGCGTGTTATTGGAGCCTCGTCGAAAACCACAAGTTGTCCGTTGCTTATCTCACACGGGCGTTTGAATTGGACTCTGAGTATCGAAAACTGGTTGCTGATGAGCCAGATTTTGATGCCGTACGCGAGGATCCGGAGTTCCAGTCGTTGCTGACGGTGGTTGTCTGATTCAGCTTAGCGCCGGCGAGATCGTATCGTATTTGAGAGTGCGTTGCGCGACCTCGTCGGGTGCTACCGCACAGCGAGTGTTCTTGCGCTGCGCTCTTAGTGCCAATTACGTCGCTGATAATGACTTCGTCGTAAGGTGGGCAGTGGGCTGGTTCAACGCTTGATGGCTGTGATTCGCACCTGGTCAAATGAAATAGATCCAGTGGCACCGAACAACCCGATTCGGAGAATGCCGTGGCGCGCCCGTTGCGGAATCTGGATTCGTTTGGTTCGTTGATGCCATTCGTCGCTTCCCCGAAACGGACCGAGCCAGAACATGCCGAGCTCTTTACGGCTGTCGTCGTAGAAAGAAATAGCTGCCATTGGCATTTCTGTTGGAGTCTGGCCGGACTCGATTTCCTCGTGCTTGACCCAGGTTGTCAATTCGAGGGCGCCGCGTGCGCGCCCATCAATCGCAAATCCTTGCAAAAGGTGTGAATGACGGCCTGGATCCTCGTTCTGGAAAGTTACATAGGAACGACCCTGGGGTGCATCCGTAGCGGTTTTCCATTTCGTTTGTCGCTGGTAATACCAACCTCCGACAAATCCATTTTCGTCGACATTTTGTTCGAAGTCCCCGTTAACGACGTGCGGGTTGAGTGGGTCTGGTTTGATTGCGCGGCCTTTCTCGGCACGGCCTGTCATGGGTACGAAGAGGGTCGGCCGCAGGGCAATCGACTCGAGTTTTCCTTGTTTTTTTTGCAGCAAGTAGAGCGTTTGCTGATAACGCTCTCCCACTGGAACAATCATCAAACCTCCTTCACGCAACTGGTTGGTTAGAGGGATGGGGATTTTTTCGGGAGAGCAGGTCACGATGATTTTGTCGAACGGTGCGCGGCTTGGCCAACCTTGAAAACCATCTCCGATGCGAGTGAAAACATTGTCGTATTTCAGACGCTTAAGTGTTGCAGCGGCGCGTCTTCCCAGTGTTGGCACAATTTCAATCGAGTAGACTTCGCTTACCAGGGGGCTGAGTACCGCCGCCTGGTAGCCACTCCCAGTTCCGATCTCCAGTACACGGTCAGTAGGCCTGGCATCAAGTGCCTGGGTCATGAAAGCGACGATGAAAGGAGATGAAATCGTCTGCCGATTTCCGATGGGCAAAGCCATGTCAAAATAGGACTTGCTGCGGAGTTTCAAGGGAACAAATTCGTGACGTTGCGTGTCACGAATCGCTTGAATCACGCGAGGATTCTTGATCCCGTGACGCACGATGATCTTCTCGACAAGTTCTGTTCGTGCGGCTGTAAATTGTTCTTGCGTTTGAGCTGGAAGGTGGCGAGTGAAGATCACAATCAGCCCGGTCGCCAGGCCGCTCACGACACCACGGAATAGAGACAACCGCATACGTCTTGTTCCCAGGAGAGATTGAGTGTGTGCGAACTCTGACGCGTTCGCTTTCGTTGATCCCAGAGTACATGGGTTCAGTGGCATCATTCGTGATCCGAGTTGTCAAGAAACGCGAGGCTATTGCGACAAACAGTATTCACCCCCTGGTTGATCCAGCTTCCACTATTCTGGAAGGCCAGTTTGTCAGAGCAGGGATTGGATAGACTCGACGGCCGCTTTTTCCTGCTGGCCGATTTGTCGCATGTCGGTGGTGTCCGGTCGACACCTGTTTGCTTACGGAGGGTTCAGGAGCGACCTTGAGCATATTCTGCAAGGAGTGGTGTTGTTTTGGCGGAAACGGAGTTGCAGTCGCCCGGATGAAAGCAGCGGTGTATGGGACCGCCTGCGACACTGACGAACACGTGTCAGTCTGCTATTTCGAAACGGTAGTACAACGCAGATGAAGTCAGCTCAGGCAAGGAACCCGACGGTCTTTTGATGTTTACGCTAAGCCTGCGATCGGTCGCCCCCGGTAGATTGCGTGGGGCCGGCCTTCCATATCCACCCAGGTAGCGTCTCGTGGAATCCCCAGCGTGTCATAGATCAGTGCGGAGAAATTTTCTGGATACTGGGTGTCTTCGGTCGGCTGGGCGCCTAGGTGGTCGGTGGCACCAACAATGTTGCCGCCACGCACTCCGGCTCCGGCAAACATCATTGTGTTGCACGGCCCCCAGTGATCTCTACCGGCATTCTTGTTGATCTTTGGTGTCCGGCCAAATTCGCCGGCGACGATCAAAAGTGTTTCATCGAGTAACCCACTGGAAGACATATCGTCCAGTAACGCGGAGATGCACTTGTCAAATGGTGGTAGCAGATTTTGTTTCAGATTCCTGAAGTTGTCAGCGTGTGTATCCCAGGAAGAGTTTTTTCCAAGGTTGACTTGCACATACCGGACACCTGCCTCGATCAAGTTCTTGCCCATCAGACAGGAAAGGCCGAATTTGTTCTTGCCATAGCGTTCGACCAGTTCAGGATCCGCTCGTTCGACATTGAATGCATGATTCGTATGTGGATCGGTCAGTAACGCGAACGCCTGTTGCCGCTGTTGATCAAATTGATTCGCAGCGAAGGCCAGGTCATTACGTTGTTCTTGCATGAAGTCGAGAAGATCGACGCGCCGTCCAAAACGCTGTTTTCCGCCTTCGGGTAGAGTCAGCGTTGGCATCTCAAACACGCTACTGGCGGCGTGTTCAAATTTGCTGCCATCGAATCGGAAACAATCGGGGCAGGCTCCATTTCCTAAAGGACACTTGGCAGCGATATCAATATGCCACGCCTCCCACTTGCTCCCTAATTGGCCGGCGTATTGACCAGGTCGAAAACGCGCTGCCTCATTGACACTCGGCTCAGGCAGGATGGCAGCTGGTGGAAGACGATGTTGCCGGTTTTGCATCGCGTAGGTGATGACGGCGGGGATCGACGGCCATTCCTTGGCATTGGGAACATCGTTGAGCGTAAAACCCGTTGGTAGATCAAGCCGGCCTGTGAGCAGCATGTGGCATGCTGGTTCGTGGCCACTGCTTCCAGTAGCCATCGCGCGATGCAGCGCGTAGGTGTTGGTGCGTTGCGCCAGCAACGGGAGATGTTCACAGACTTGCAGTCCGGGGGTCTTGGTGGCAATCGGCTGAAATTCACCACGAATGTCGTCGGGTGCTTCAGGTTTCATGTCGAACGAATCGTGGTGTGAGATGCCACCTGTCAGAAAGACGAAGAGCACCGACTTGGCTTTGCCTGTGGTGGTGAGCTGATCGGCTATCGCGTGTGGCGCCATGCCAAGCACACTCGCCGCGGTTCCTGCACGGAGTACGTCACGACGCTGCAGGCCTGCGGGACTCCGTTTTGTCTCCGGCTGAAAAGATTGTCCACGGACGCAGGAGGGCGTGTTTTTCATGGTCAATTCTTTCGTAATGACATCCAAAAATGCGGTTGGCTACAGAGTTGAATCCTACCGCCGCTGGCAGGAGAGGTCAATTTCGAAGGAGTTGGCCGGCACACGGCCTGGGAACCGTGACGAATACGTATTACGGTCGCCCACTTGTCAGGCGTGAAGTCGCCGAGACAATGGCGTTTTCTGGTCCCATAGCCTATTTCAGGGTGACTTGTTGTGTCGAATCCCAGTGTGATACTCACCGGTTTTGCGGATGAAGCAGCGAATCAAAAGACGGCTCATCAACAATTTTCGGCATTTGCCGCTTTGGGCCTGCAGTACTATACGATTCGTTTCATTGATTTGGGACAGGGTGTCAAGAACGTAATGCAGTTGACCAAGCCGGAGATTACCCGGTTACAGCGACTGCATGACGAGTACGGATTACGTGTTTCCTCGTTGGGTTCACCGATAGGCAAAGTCAAGTTGTTGGACGTAGACGATGGGACCCACAATCCGTTTATTCCGTTCTCCAAATATCTTGACAAACAGGTGCGCCGAGCGGTGGGGCTTGCCAACACTTTGGGAACAAAGCTAATCCGCGGATTTTCCTTTTATCATCCACGGGGAACTGACCCCGCAGATCACATCTCTCAAGTGGTTGATCAATTGGGGCAGATTGCTGAAATCTGTGATCGCAGTGACTTGACGTTTGGTTTGGAGGTTGAAGCAAACCTTGTCGGACAGAGCGGACAATTGCTTGCTGAAATTCACCGCCAGGTAAACCATCCTGCCCTCAATTTGATTTTTGATGCGGGTAACATCGTGACTCAAGGATGTTCCGCTGAAGAGGTTTTTCAGCAGTATGTACTGATGAAGAGAGGAATGGGCTGGATGCACATCAAAGATTATCGTCACCCACAATCAGTAAAAAGAACTGAGCATGTCGATGAAGATTCACTCAAGCACTTCGTGCCGGCGGATTCAGGTGACAGCGGACATGAGATGATCCTCAGGGATTTTCGGGAGGAGATTCCAAAGCTGACGCGGAAGCTCAAGCGGCGCGCTATCCCAGGCGTGTTTCTCGACTTGGAGCCGCACGTGAAAGGGGGAGGTCAATTCGGTGGATTCAGTGGGCCCGATGGTTTAGGTGTGGCGCTGCGTGGACTGTGTCGGCTATTGGACTATGTAGGTATCGATTATCACCTGCGAGATTTCGAAGATCTCAGATCCGCCCGTGGGTTCTAGCTGCCTGGTTCCGGAGTCGGGAACAGGAAGTCTCCTTGTGTTTTGCCACGCCGTGAAGTGTGCCGCACCGCTGGCTACTACGCTGTAGCGTTGGCGACTACCCAGTCAGGCATGGGACTCAATGGCTACATTGACGGCGCAGTCACCTGGGCAGAGGGGGCATCGAGGCGTTAGCCGCCATCGTCATTGCGGGAGTTTGCGGCGCTGCCGAATCCACCTCCACCAGGTGTCTTGACTACCAGGATATCCCCCGCGGCGACGTGGAAACTTGCCAGCCCCTTCAGTTCCTGGGACGCTCCCCGCCTGGGTCGCAAGATATTGCGACCTTTCTTGCCGGGCTCTCCACCCTGCAGGCCATAGGGTGCAAAAGCGGCCCGCCGTTGGGAGAGTAAGGCGACTTCCAGATCGTCGAGAAACTCCAATTCTCTAACGACGCCATTTCCGCCTCGATGGCGACCGTCACCACCGGATTGGTGTCGGATGGCAAAACGTTTGACTCGTACTGGGAAACGCTGCTCGAGGACTTCTGGATCAGTCAAACGCGTATTGGTCATATGTGTTTGTACCGCATCGGCACCGGGGCCGCTGGAGGTGGCCCCGCTACCGCCACACAGGGTTTCGTAGTAGCCGAACGAATGGTTGCCAAATAAAAGGTTGTTCATCGTACCCTGACTTGCCGCCGCTAAACCAAATGCACCCAATAACACATCGACAATTCGCTGCGAGGTTTCGACATTGCCGGCTGCGACGGCCGCACAGGCCTGGGCCTCTCCTCGGTCGGGCGGATTGAGCAGGCATTCAGGCAGGGTGATGCGGACAGGTGCCAGAACACCCTGGTTCAGTGGGATTGGTTCGTCAATCAAGCATCTCAACACATACAAAACAGCGGCAGTCACGATGGCACGATTCGCATTCAAGTTGCCTGGCAAGACCGGGCCTGTTCCGGCAAAGTCCAGGTGTGCTGTATCATTGCGAATTGAGATGGTCACGCGGATGGGCGAGCCGTCATCCAGGTGGTCGGTAAAGGTACGTGTCCCATTTTCTAATTGAGATAACGCTTTGCGCATTTTCTGCTCGGCGGCACGCTGGATGTGTTCCATGTAAGCTTCCACGTTATCCAAACCACGCCGATCGATTAGTTCCAGCAAGTCGTGGACACCACGTTGGTTGGCAGCGACTTGCGCTGAGAGGTCGGCGAGATTGTCAGAGATTGCCCGCGTGGGAAATTCGGCGGACAGGAGCACGTGGCGAATCGCTTCCAGGCGTGGTATGCCCGCAGAGACCAGTTTAAAGTTTCGAACCAAGACACCTTCTTCTGCCAAGGTTCGGGAAAAGGGAGGCATCGATCCCGGAGAGACTCCACCGAGTTCGGCATGGTGGGCACGGTTTGCCACAAAAAAGATGAGGCGATTGTCTGTTGGCGAAAAAACGGGGGTGATGACGGTAATATCGGGGAGATGGGAACCACCTCGGTACGGATCGTTCGTTGCGAATACATCGCCTGGCTGTAGTTCTGGATTGTCGGCGATTACCCATTTCACGGTTTCGCTCATTGCACCCAAGTGGACGGGAATGTGGGGTGCGTTGACAACCAGGTCACCCTGCTGAGTAAAAAGCGCACAGCTAAAATCGAGGCGTTCTTTCACATTCACGCTGCTCGACGTGTTCCGCAATGTGATTCCCATTTGTTCAGCAATGGCAGCGAACAGGTTGTTGTAGACTTCCAGCAGAACAGGGTCTGCTGGGAGCGACCGAGTGTTATTGCTGATTGGACCTGCCGCCGAGACGGTGGTTTGCGTTCCATCGCATGACGAGAGCAGTAGCTCACCACCGCTGAGCATTTCAGCTTGCCAGCCTGGATCAATTACCGTGGTGGCATGCTGGTCGGCAACGATTGCGGGCCCTGTGACCACTGTACCCGGTGTTAGATCAGTATTGTGGAGGACTGTTGTTTCTTGCGCTTTCCCGTCGAAATAGGCTGTCACGTGTTTTGCGTTCGGATTTGTTGATGCCTTTTGATCAGTTGACGATCGCAGTGCGGCTGACATTTGAGTTTGCGAACAGATCATCAACTCAACACGCGCGGTTACGATTTCCAGGCTGCGGTCGGGATAGCAGTAGCCATAACGTTGCTGATGATCTCGTTGGAACGCAGCGCGGTAATCTCCGTCTGCTGGCTCACGAACAAGCAGCGCGGCGTCTGTGCCTAGATACCGCAACTCGAGCGCGTATGACTTGTTTGCCTTCGCCAGGGGGAGACCTTCGGCTGCCATTTCCTTTTCGAGTTCCTTGCTGAGCTGGGCAAAGACGGTTTCCAGATCGCAGTCGAAGTCGTCCCAGTTTCGGTAAATTCCACAGGCGCGATGCTTGATGACGTCTGCCAGTCCGATACCGTAGGCACTGAGGATTCCCGCAGCAGGGTGCACCAGAATGCGGGGGATTTTCAGTTCTGTTCCAATTGCGCAGGCGTGTTGTCCCGCTGCGCCACCAAATGCAACCAGCAGATATTCACGGGGGTCGTAACCGCGCGCCAGAGAGACGGAACGGATGGCCTTGGCCATATTTGCGTTGGCAATTTCCAGGTACCCGAAGGCCAGGGCACGCGGGGTGTAGTGGTGGCTGGTCTCGCCAGCGATCTGGCGACAGAGGTCCTGAAGGCGTTCACCAATTACTTCCCGGTTGAGTGGGAAGGGAAAATGTTCGATCGGAATTCGTCCCAAAAAGACGTTGATGTCTGTGATTGCCAGGGGTCCGCCGCGCCCGTAGCAGGCCGGTCCTGGATCAGCCCCGGCACTATCTGGACCGACAAATAATTTGACACCGTCAAATCCACAGATCGATCCTCCACCTGCGGCGACCGTCTCGATCGACATCATCGGGCTGGCGATGCGTACACCTGCTTTTTGACTTTCGAACTCCAATTCAAACTTGCCATCAAAACGGGATACGTCGGTACTCGTCCCACCCATGTCAAAACCGATTGCCCGGTTGAAGCCGGCCGCTTGTGCGGCCCTCGAAAAACCGACGACGCCGCCAGCGGGCCCGGACAGGATACTGTCTTTGCCGGTGAAATGTCTGCCGTTTACAAGGCCTCCAGCAGACGTGAGTAATTGCAGGTCACCGTGCGTCCCTAGTGCTTTTTGCAATCGGTTCACATACGCACGCAAGATGGGATTCAGGTAAGCGTCGACGACGGTAGTGTCGCCACGTGACACCAGCTTGACCAATGGTGCGACGGCACTGGAGAGGCTGACCTCGTCAAAGCCAACTTGCTTTGCCAATTGGCCAATCGCTTCTTCGTGTTGAGCATTGCTGTACGAGTTCAGTAAACAAATTGCTAGTGAGTGAATTTGCATTCGCCGCAATTCATGGAGTTGTTGCAGAACCTGGTCGACATCAAGCGGCTGTTCGACCGTTCCGGTTGAACTAATGCGTTCAGTTACTTCGATCACGTGTGAAAACAGTGAAGTCGGTTTTTGAATATTGAGTTCAAAAAGTTGTGGCCGCTCTTGGTTACCGATCAACAGAATGTCACCAAATCCTTGAGTGGTAACCAAGGCAGTTGCAGCGCCCTGTCTTGTCAGCAACGCGTTGGTTCCTCGAGTGGTTCCTAGCCGTACACGAACGGGCGGAAGAGACTGGTCTGGAGTCAGGCCTAGTAGCCAACGGATGGCCAGAATCGGGGCATCGAAATCCGAAACTAGCTCGTAGGGTTGGCCGACCCAGGGTATCTCGGGAAGTGGGCTGTCCAGATGCAAGCAGCCGTCGCTGCGCAGGCTTTTACCGACTGTGACCTGACTGACGACTTGCCCATTGGCATTAAAAAGTCTCAGTTGAAACCCACGCCAGAAGTCGTTCGGGTCGCGACACCGCGTCGGGTCGACGATGCAGTCTCGTGTGCACCCTGATGTGGTGACGCCCTTTGTAACACCATTACTGAGCACTTTATGTCTCAGTTCCTGGCCATTCGTACCCAACCCCAGGCAATCGGTGAACGTGCCACCCACATCGATCCAGAATTGCCAGTCTGCGTCACAGGTCAATGATCCACTCCACCGTCAATCGGTTTCCTGTCTGATTGCCAGTGCGCGCCCGCCAGGGCAGTCCTGCTGATCCGGGAACGCTCACTATGGAGTTGTTCGTGAGGTGGTAGTGAGTGTCTTGGGCGCAACCGAATGGCCGAAGTTTAAACAGGATCAGGACCGGCTGTATTTAATTGGCGGTCTTGACGGAGTTGATGACGCGTAAAGCTTCGGCCGTTTGTTCACACTCGGAAGACTCAGGGTTTTTTTGCCCGATAGATACCAGTTGGGAGACTGGTTTGCTTTCTGAATAGGTGCGAAAACAAATCTGGCCGTTCAATACCGCGGGTGTTGAACGGCTTGGATTGCCTAACGGATTCTTGGCGATTACCTGGTATTTCTGGCTCGCAGCGAACACCCAGACAATGCCGTCTTCATCGGCAATGTAGATCTTGTCGCGGACCCGAACAGGAGAGCCGTTAAATGCTGCATTCGTCCGTTCAAACCAATGAATCTTGCCAGTCTTCGCGTCGATGCAACTCGCGAATCCGCGGTCGTAGATACAAAATACCAGGTCACCATAGGAGATCAGGCTGGGCACGTAGGGCGCTTTGAACTTACCGCTATTCTTGAGCTGAAAGGCAATTTCGGGTTGGCGACCACCACGTACTGCGACCAGGAAATTCCCTGAATAAGCACCTGACCCATTGGTGCCAAAGATCAATCCCCCGGCCGTAATAGGGGAGTTAACGGTTCGCATCTTGAAGACATCGATCGACCAGTTTTCTTCACCGGTTAGCGGATTGAGACTGAAGATGCCGTTGCCGGTACTGGTGCATACGAGTTCGTCAGGACCGCCCTGGGGTGGCGAAAAGATAAAAGGTACCGAGTAGCAAACGTTCATACTCTTGAGTTCTTTGCGCCAGACTTCGTCTCCAGTCTGCGCATCGAACGCGAACATGTAACTACGACCAGGCTTCTGGCCGGACTCGAGTTGATGCGGCTTGAGCCCCCGTGCTTGCTGTGAGTTGTGGAGAATCAGCAGATTCTTGTAAATGATTGGTGATGCGCCATAGCCATGTTGACTTGTCCAAGTGCCCAGATCTTTCGTCCAGACCTCTGCCCCTGAGTGGTCCAATGCACGCAGCGTGGTCTTGTTCGGAACGGACCATGCCACATAAACCCGCTGGCTATCGGCACCCGGCGTTGACGACGCAAAGCTACTGCGCGCGTGTAGATGATGCGGCAACGATTTGTAGTCGCGCTGCCAAAGGATGTCGCCAGTTTCAGAGTCTACACAAAGCACATGCCGAGTTGCTGTTTTGGGGTCAGCGCTCAGGACAAACAGCTTGTTCCCCCAGCCAATCGGTGAGGAGTGACCAATTCCGGGAAGTTGGGTACTCCAATTGATATCTTTGTCGGTCCACTTCACTGGAATGGTGCTGGACTCACTGGCTCCAGTCCCGTTCGGGCCGCGAAAGCGTGACCATTCTTGAGCAACCAGCAAAGAGGGCATCAGGGTCCAGGCGAATAACCAGAGGACACAGTGCTTTGTGTTTTTCATTCCAGGCGTCCTTGTAAGGGGGGGCCACGATGTACGCCAATCGTGACCCTGCAATCCAAAGTGGTCTCGATTTCGGTGGTCACAATCGAGCAGTTGCCCGGATTGCAGCCTCGACGCCTAACGTGAGAGGTGCGGCGAAGTAGGGGACTGCGGAGGTCGCCCTCAAAGCTCCCAGATCGTAAACCAAGCGGACGTTCTTTTCCAGTATTCCCGGGCCGGCATTTCTGGATGTGCAAGTCGCCTGGATTCATTTTGATATTTGTCAAACGCGGCATTCTCCCGGAGATCCTCGATCAATTGCTTGATCTTCCGGAAAAAGTCGATTTGGCGGGCTACTTGTGGAGATTTTCTGCTTGCCAGAACCTATGTTTAAGTGGCCGAGATCCGTGCGGACTAAAAAGGTCTTGGCAGGGAGAGAACTAAATTGCCCCATTCTACGTCTAAGAAATCGATGACAACGATTTTTCGCGGAGCCAGGCAGATGTGTGACGTGTTTTTCAGGCGTACCAGCCCGATGATTGTTCTCTGCCGTTTTGCCATATTCTGCTGTGTGGTAGCAGTCTCGCAGACAGTATCTGCCCAGCGACCGGCGGATAGTGCGCCAAGCGAATCAGCACAACGGGCGAAACCCGAAGGACCGGTGGAATCTGAATCCGAATTGCGGGAACAGACAATCTACATTCCCTATACAAAACTACGTGGGATTTTCGAGAAAGAGGGCAGAGGAGTCTTCATTCCTTATGAGCAGTTTCAGCAATTGTGGAAAAAAGCGCGGGCTGGTGAGGTCGAACCTGTCCGGCCTGAGTCACCTGTTAAAGCGTTGCTGACCGAAGTGTCCAATCAAGCGGACGTTGCTGAAGATGTTGTACGTGTGCACGCGAAGATCAAGATTGAGGTGCTGCATGCAGGCTGGCACAGCATACCTCTTCGTCTCAAGGGGGCGGCTTTACTTTCGGCTCGTTTAGGTGATGTGCCGGCTCGCATTGTGATGGCCGAGGACGGTTATCGCCTGTTGCTGGAAAAACGCGAGGAAGGCCCTGCCCAGTTTCTTGTTGAATTGGTTTATGCCAAGGCCATTCGTAGGTCACCTGGTCAAAATATGGTCAGGTTCCAGGCTCCCCAGGCTCCCGTGAATCGATGGGTGATCCGAGTCCCTCAGTCGGGTGTGAAGGTCAATATTCAACCTTTGATCGCAGCCAGTGAAACGACGTTATCTCGAGCCTCGGGAGAAGAGGTGCCCCCGGGTCCCGCCGTCGATGAAACCGTGGTGTTAGCGTTCGTAGGTGCGGCACCCGAAGTCCAGATTAGTTGGACTCCCCGTTCCGAAGGTGCGACTGGTCTGGCGGCTCTCGCCAGTGTACAGGTGCAACAGCAAGTTACCGTCGATGAGGGTGTAATGCGCACCCAAGCCCGACTTGCCTACAACATCAGTCGGGCTGAAGTTGAGCAGTTGGTGATAGAGGTGCCGCTGGATCAAAAGGTGATCAATGTCTTTGACCCGAATGTTCGACAATGGAAAGTGGTCGAAGCGGGTGAGGTTCAACAGGTTCACGTCCAACTGTTTCAGCCTGCACGCGGTTCACAGACGTTGACGATTGAGCTCGAGCAGTTCAGCGAGGAATGGGGTGACCGGGAGGTGTCTGTCCCGCTGGTGCAGGCGCGCGGTGCAGGGCGCCAGCAAGGTTTGCTGGTCGTTCGTCTTTCGCCAGCCTTGCGTGCTGAGGTGTCCCAGCGTGCGGGGTTGCTGCAGCTGGACAAGCAAGAATTGCCGGGAAGCTTCCAGAAAATCCCCTGGGACTTTGCCTACCGTTACGCGACGCTACCGTATCAATTGGCTTTTCGACTGGAAAAGATTCGTCCCAGGATTCACGTACGCCAGCTGATTGAGGTTCACCTCGAACCGGAGCAGTTAACGGCTAACTTGATGGCAGTGCTGGACATCCAGCGGGCAGGTGTGTTTCAGGTTGAACTAGAGATTCCTGCAGGTTTTGAGATTCGACAGGTTCGTGGCCAGGCGATTGGCCAGGATGTCACAGCAGTGGTTGTCGATTCGCACCATGTAACCCCAGCAGCCAAAACAAGGGTGATTGTGAATCTGGGTGGCAAGGCTCAAGGGAAAGTGGGCCTGTTCGTAGAATTGCAGAAACGGCTGGAGGATCCCAACCTGGTGACTCCGACCGGCAACGCCACTGATCTGTCCATTGGGCTGCCACGAGTCGCCGCGGATCGTGTCGAACGCGTTAGCGGGACCGTCGTGATCTACGCACCAGAGAGTTTGCGTGCAACACCTACTGTGAGTGAGGGCTTACAGACGATTTCGTTCAAAGATGCGTATGCGGAAGTTGCCTCACAACGGCAAGGGAGGTTTTCAACCACCCGGCCCATTCTGGCCTATGCGCACTCAGAACAGTCTCCAAACCTGGTGCTGTCGACTGAGCGGCGGCGTCCTCAAATCAGCGTGCGGCAACTNCTGGCGACACGGATCGAGACCGGTCATGTCGACTATCGNGCNACNTTCTTTTTTGATGTGCTATACAGCGGNGTAAGCTCACTNCGTGTGGATGTTCCGCAGNCGCTGGAAGCGGAAATACGNAATTTGAGCAGCGCCTTGAATGAACAACGTATTGAGCCTCAGCCGGAAGGCGTCCCTGCAGATTATGTGGCGATGAGCTTTACCGGAGAGACCGAGTTGTTGGGAAAAATCAAACTGGAACTGAATTGGCAGGAAAAAATCCAACTCGATGGATCTCCCAGTCCGTTAGGCATTGGTGACAGCCGTTCGATTCCGATTCCCGTTCTCAAACCCCAGGAAGTTGATTTGGCATCGGGCCAGGTCGTGATTGCCAAAGGTGAGTCGCTGGACGTGCGGGCATCGGCCGATGCGAGCGGGTTGCAGCCGATTGATCCACAGAGTGATCTGTATGGCGGGATCGAAATTGCCGATGCAGCGCGAGCCTTTGAATTTCACGGAGAATGGGAATTAGAGGTGACGGCAACACGGTTCAAGCTGGAGGACATTAAACGTACCAGTATCGAAAGAGCAGTGTTGCGGATGGTGGTAACGAAAGGCCAGGAGATTTCCGTGCAGGCGTTGTACCGTATGCGCAGCGCCAGGCAGCGATTGGCGATCAAGTTTCCCGGCGGTTTTAACCCCGAGACGAGTCTTGACCGGAAGCCGCAGTTGAACGGGAGGATCGTCGACTTGGAACGTGGTGAAAAGGACGAGTTTTACTTGCCACTTGCCAATCAAAGTCCAGCGGATCCGTTCCTGTTGGAATTGCGTTACACGATCCCGGGTGACCATCAGCGGCTCGATTTTCCCGAGTTTCCGGAACGTCCCGCGATGCAGAAAGTCTACTTGTGTGCGTATTTGCCGAGTGATCTTGCCTTGCTGGGGTCGCATGGTCCGTGGACCAGTGATTACGGTCAGCAATGGAGACGCGTGTTACATGGAGGTTCTTTCCATACGCGTGGCGATGCCGAGTTGGTGAATTGGGTCTTGGAAGATCTGGCCTCCGAATCGAATCCACTGAGTGATTTTCAGACTCAGGGAGAACTTTACACGTTTTCTACGTTACGGCCCATGAGCCCGCCTGACGGGGCATTGCGATTGACTGTGTTTCGTGATGATGCGTTGCACGCCCTGGTATTTTTTGCGGTTGCGGTACCGGGAGTTGTGTTGGTGACTTTGCCTCTTTGGGTACGTTTGTTTTCCGTTGGCCTAGTTGCGATTGGCCTGGTGTCATCAGGGATCTTCTTTCCAACGTTTTCGTTGCAGACGTTTGATTGGTCGCTCGTCGTGGCCTTCGTATTAGTGCTGGCGGTGTGGATGTTGATGTTCCTGTTGCGGTTTGTGCGGCAGAGTGTTCAGGTATGGCGAGCTGACTATTCCAACGCGGTTATGGAAAACACAGCTGTGGCGACAAGTTCCGGAGAACTGGTGCTGGGAGGGCCGGCTGATCCGTCTGATGTCGACGATAGTCCTTTTGGAACGGCGTCAGATGCGGCTGTCGCCACTTCCCAGTCCGGTGTTGATCCCGCTGCGGAAGGTGGCTCTGCCCCAGCTCTGGGTGAGGTCGACCCGGGTGTCGCGGGCGAAGGATGCGAGGAGGAAAATGATGCCGATGTGTAAGGCACGGGAGTGGAACGTTACAGCTTGTGTCGCCCCACGGCGTAACGTGTTTTCGATTTCAGGTGGTGATCGCATGGAACGGATCGCAAATCGACGACCGGTAGTTGTCCAGATCATGCTGATGATGCTTTTGTCGCTGGCCGCCCATGGCATCAGCGACGAACAGAAAAAGAAACCAATCACCACTCCTGCTCGAGAAATCTACGTTCCGTTTGAAGATTTTAACGTGCTGCTGGAGAGCCAGACACGTCATGTTTTCATGACGCGCAAGCAATACCAGGAACTGGTCCGACGGGCGGCTGTGGCGCCCGACAAGCAGGCTCCAGTCGGTGCATCGATCTTGTCGGCGAACTACCAGGCGATCATTGAGTCGGGTCGTGCACGCGTCTTGGGCGAGTTGCAGTTGGAAGTACTTGCCGGCGGTGTCCAGACGATCCCGCTGGAACTCTCTGGAGTGGGTATCCTCAGCGCGATCCTGGACGGGCAGGCAGCGTCGCTAGCCAAAGGAGACGGGGGGCGGCCACTTCTGGTGGTTGAAGGGCGCGGGCGTTATGAGTTGACCTTGGAGCTGATCATTCCGATCGTTTCCGCTGTCGATCGACAGTCCCTCAACTTCCAGTTGCCGACTCCGTCATCGACGCGTTTTTCACTTGCCGTACCGGGCGATGTCACGATTAAGGAGGGGGCGGAGGTAATTCGACGTCACTTTGACGAGCAAGATGGCATGACGCGCTTTGACATCCTGCCACCTGCGGGTCCGACACAACTCTCCTTGTCGCTTAGCAATCGTCGCTTGCGCGAACGTAGTGCAGTAGTGGCCCGCAGCGTACTCGTGGATGAAATTACCGAAGCGTACGAGCGGTTGCACGCCACGGTTTCCCTGGGGCTGTTACACGGTGCCGCCGCGGAATTCCGTTTTGTCATTCCCACGGGGTTTGAGGTGACTTCCGTGGCGACGCCCTTACTGGCACGCTATGTATTGGAAGAAGTTGGGCCACGTCGAATCTTGCGAGTCACTTTACGGGAGCCATCGCGGGAGACGGTGGTGGTTAATATTTCGGCGATCAAGACACCGAGTCAGCTCAGCGAATGGAAGTTTCCACGTCTTCTTCCACTTGATACGGTGGGGCAGGTTGCTGTCGTTGGGTTGCTGCTGGAAGACCGATTGAGCATGCGGTCATTGGAGCACGAGTCTTTATTGCCTTTGGACAATGATGTCCTGACCGCCGCAATTCCTGAAAGCGTCTTTCGTGTCGAGCCAGGTGCACCCCAGGTACGCAGTGTTGCTACCTATTATTCCCCGCAGGCCAATTACCAATTGCGAGCCAGTTTCCACAAGCCTCCCGCCGGGCTATACGTCCAGTCAGATATGCGTCTGACGCTAACAGAACCACGACAGACGATGCGTGGCCGATTTCGACTTTTCCCGGAACGCGAGAAACTATTTGAGCTGCGTTTTCTGGCTCCGCAGGGATGGCATGTAACGAGCGTTACCAGTGTCAGTGCATTGGCAGACAAAGAGCCGCAATTTGAGCAGGCTTCTTTTGACGTTGTGCGCAGCGAGGCCGGGTCGGTTGTGCGCGTACGTTTGCCGAAGGGAGTGCCGCCCGGTGAGCAGGCGGAAATTCATTTTCAGGCAGTCAGTACGCCTCCCCAGTGGTTGGGTAATTGGCAGCGGATGCAGACCAGGTTTCCAGTGTTTTCCGTGGAAGGTGCCACACGCCGCTCCGGGGTCATTGCAATTGATGCCCACGACGATTTGCAGGTGCGGACCGAGTTGTTGGAAGGCGTTATTCCTGTGGACGATGGTGAGCAGTCGCGTTATGCGCTGGTAGATGTGACCAGTGATCTGGTGTATCGGTTTGAAGATCGATCCTATCGTGTTGATTTGCAGTTGGAACGCATTGCTCCCAAGATTTCGGCGAGGACTTATTCCTTTATCAAGGTACAACCAGCCGGATTAGCAGCGCATTATGAGATCGTTTACGACATTCGCCAGGCGCGTACCCGCCAGGTTTCGTTTCGTTTGCCACAAACCACACCTCGCAGCATTTCGGTTCGTGGATTAGGCGACGTGGTTGTCAAAGAGCTGGCCAGTCGAGAGCAGGATGATGTGCGCATTTGGACTGCCCTGTTGGCGCGTTCGCGATCAGAAGCGGTGCGCCTGGAAGTCGATTTGCAGGAGCGTTTGCCCGCGGCGGAACCCCAGGATTTTGACCTGCCCTTAGTGGCTGCAGAAGGTGTGCAATATCAGACTGCCATCGTCGCGGTCGAGGGACACAACGAACTGGATATCGAAGTCAGCGCCGGCACGGCCCGTAAAGTTGACATCGGCGAGTTGGCCGGGGCGGACTATGTTGTGGGACGACGACTCTTGGGATCTTATGCGTTCCTTGGACAACCTGGGATTGTCCAGGTTAATGTTGCCAGACGGATCGGTTACCGACTGCCGGCGGCGATTGTTGAACGCGCGGAACTGGTTACTGTGGTCGCGGCAAGTGGAATCAGCCAAACGGGTGCGAGATACCAGTTGCGCACCAAGTCACCTTTCCTGGAGATCCGTTTACCGCCACGTGCCAGGCTCTGGTCGATCTTACTGGCAGGGGAGTCGACGAAGCCTCAGCGGGAAGGTGACAGTCTTCTGATTAGCCTGGCGGGCTATGATCGGACCGAATTTAGCGATCTCCAGATCGTTTATGAAACGCCGGCTGCGGGACAGATTGGTAGCTATGGTCAACTCGTGACTCAGCCTCCTCAGCTGTTCTTGCGAAATGACAATGGCCAAACAGGACGAGAGGTTCCATTGGCGAACCTGGTCTGGCATTTAGAGTTACCGACAGGGTACCGCGTTGTTGGTGAAAACGGTTCCGTGTTCAGCGAGCAGTTTGACACGCGCCCGCTGGCAATTTCTCGCTGGCTCAGCGGATTTGCGGATTTTGTTGACACGGTCGGTTTCTCAGCAGTCGCACCATCTGTCGGCGCCTTCGCCCTTAGCGAACCCGCCGACGCGTTGGCGGAATTTGAGACGGTGGACGAGGATTTTCCTGCAATGGAACGCGCAGCTCCCAGCAGCCCTGCTGCGATGGAAGGCGCTGCGCCGCCCGGCATACTGGGTGGCGGTATGGCTGGAGGTGGTGGCGGAGGTATGGGCGGTTTTGGGGGTGGTCTACCTGCTGATGGGGTACTGGGTGAAACTGAAGTTGACAAGTCCGCCGTGGAAGAGCCGCGCGGTGAAGCAGCTCTGGCGGACAGACCCGCAGCGCCGGCCGCGGATCGAGAAGTCAATCAAACCGAGACATCGGCGAGTGCCGTCGAGAGCCAAACGGCCGTTACTGGGACGACAGTGGTGCAGCAAACTCAAGCAGATGTTACGGGGGAAGGTGGGGCAGGTACCGCCGGGTATTGGGCCTTGCAGGGTGTGGGCAGCCTGGAAATTGACATCCAACAGCGAGAGCAAACGAACCACCTCACGTTCCGTAGCTTGGGTGAGCGACCGCGACTCGTGGCCACCCTGGTTGATGGCACACGTCTGCAGGCGCTGGGTTGGACAGTCGCTTTGGTCATTGGCTGGATTGGTCTGTTGATCCTCCGTCGGTCCCCAGCGGTTCGTGCACGTTATATCGTGCTGGTGCTGTTTGTTAGTACCGCATTACCGCTGGCCACTGGTTGGACCTATCAGTTAGGAGAGGCATGTGATTTTGCGTTCTTGATCGCCTGTCTGCTGATTCCGTTTTACCTGCTGGTCGCGATTTCTCGCTGGCTGGCTGGTGTGCCGCACCGAACGTGGCGACGTATACGAGGCGCGGTGGCGCTGCTGGTGGTATCGGCGGTGTCCGGATCCGCCCTGGCGCAGGAGCCCGCTGCGATTGATCCCAGCCGTCTGGCGCCGTTATTGGAGGATCGGCGGCCCGTTGAACTGCCGGCGGATGCAGTGATCGTACCTTATCAAGCGAATGCAGGACTGCCAGGTATCCAGGCAGCCGAGAAGATTCTGGTGCCGTATGATCGCTACGTGAATTTGTGGAATCGGGCCTATCCAGATCGGCCCATTAATCCCAGCAGCCGTGGCCCCGACTACGGCCTGGCAGGAGCTGATTATCGGGTACGTTTATTGGATCAGGATGATCTGCTTATTGACGGTCAGCTGGTCGTTGAGTTGTTCACAGACCAGCCAGTGACCATTCCGTTGCCAATCGCAGGGGGCGTATTGACGAAAGCCCAGCTCGATGGTCTGCCGGCACGCCTGCTGTTAGCGACACCTGCAGAAAAACCGGGGGCGCAGAGCGAGCAACAAGTGCGTCAGCGCCCATTGCCGCCCCAGATGCTGACCCTTCAGGCCGTGGGGAAAGGGCGCAAGCGGCTTGATTTTTCAGTGCGGCTGAGATTGCAACAAACGGGTGGCTGGCGAATCGCCTCAGGATGGCTTCCGGCCGCTCAGGCGAATCGCCTGCAGATTACGGTGCCTCGTCCACGCACCGAGATTCGCTTGCGCGGTATCCAGGATCGATCCGTAATAACGACCAGTGAGCCTGGGGAAATGATTGAAACAACCCTGAAACCTGGGGAGCCGTTGGTATTGCAGTGGCGTCCGCAAGTCGCCCAGGCGGTTGTGGACGAGAGTTTGACGGCGCAGTCGACAGCGATTCTCGACGTGCAGGAAGACGGTCTGCGGATGACTTGGAAAACTGATTTGGAGTTTCGCCGCAGCCGCCGTAGCGCTTTTTCACTGCGCGTTCCTGATGCGTATGTTGTCGAGCAAGTGAAAGGTGCCAACGTTGGACATTGGGATATGCGTGGCGATGAGAAGCAACGATCGGTCGACGTGACACTGCTCAAGGAGGTTGCGGGAAAAACGTCACTCACGGTGATTCTATCCCGCAGGGGTGAAATCGGTGGCAGTGACCAGTCCGAGTTCAGGGTTCCACTTGTCGAAGTTGTGGGTACTGCGCTGCATACAGGGTTTTTGCAGGTGCGCCGCAGCCCACTGCTGCAGATTCGGGTAGTCGAACAAGATGGAATTTCACGAACCGAGAGCTCTCAACAACTGGTGAAAGCGGTTGTGCAGGAATCTGGCGCGGAAGAGAGTCCTTTGGGAATCCGACCTTTTCAGGCATATCGCTTTGCGACCACACCGTACCGATTACGCTTAGGTGTGACTTCCCTGGGAGTACGCGCGAACGCGGAATGGCAGGCGGTGTTGCGAATTGGAGAACGTCGAGTGGATTTGGAGAGCAAGGTACTTTTTACCGTGAGGGATCGTCCCCTCTCAGCGGTACAAATTTCCTTGCCCAGCTCGCTCTCTGTGACAGATGTTGAGGCTCCTGGAGAATTTGAATGGGCTATTTCTGGAGAAGGGCCACAGCGCCGGCTCGCGGTGTATTTGGCGAGCCACCAAAGAAGCGCGTTTGCGCTGCTGGTGAAAGGGACGTTGGCGCGAGAGGGTCCTGTCGCGGATGTGGCGTTGCCGCGTTTGCAGGTGCTTGATGTGGAACGTCAGGGAGGAGCGTTTGCGATCCAGGTGGACCCAGCCTACAACGCGACGGTTGCAGAACTGGTGAACTGCACCAGCGTACTGAAGCAGCAGATTCATCGTTGGCTCAGTCCAGAGCAACGCCGAGTTACTCAACGCGTTGTCCGTTTTCGTGATGATGAGTACTCTGGTGTTGTGCGTGTGGCACGTGAGCGCGCCGATGTTAAAGTATTTGCCATCAGTAATGTCCGCGTTACGCCGCGGACCATCGAGGAGACGGTCTTACTTGATTACCAGGTCCAACGTGCCGGTATTCGCGGCCTGACATTCTTGCTTCCTGAGTATTTTGGGGGGGCAGACTTGCGTGTACCTCTGCTGCGCCAAAGGACCGTGTCCCAGGCGCCTAACCGACCAGGGTGGATTCGTTTTCAACTGGATTTGCAGGATGAGGTGATGGGGCAAATCCAGGTGCTCATCAAGCACGATCGATTACTCAGCGATGACGCGCAGACGGCACCGATTCCGATTGTTGAAGATGCTGAAATGACATCCCGGTTTGTGGTACTCGAAAGTGCTGGCCGCGATGAAGTCGTGGTCGAAGAACTCGAAGGGTTGGACTCACTCACACGGCAGCAAACCAATCGAGCGCTGGTATCAGACTTGCTCCAGGATGGAAACCAGCAGGCGTTTGTCGTTCGCGGAAATGCGAGTGACCCGCGTCTTCGATTTCGAAACCGTCCCCGTACGGCGGTGCAGACCGCAGGTGCTTTGATTGGCAAGGCGGAAACCCGGCTGGTCATGGACGGTAGCGGTGCGTATCGGGCGCGGGTGACATTTCAGGTGAATAATGACACCGAACAATACCTGGAAGTCGTCCTGCCGCTGGACAGCGATTTGTGGACGGTGACGGTTGCAGGTGACAGCGTCAAACCAACCCGAGTTTCCAGGAGTAAGGGCCCACAGCATGTACGAGTGCCCTTGGTCAAGACTGCGGAGGGAGACCGCGATTACGCGGTGGTCCTGAAATATGGGGGGAAGCTATTTTTGTCGAGCCATATGACATCGGCCAGTTTCCCGTTTGTGCACACGGTGAACATCAATGTGGAGCACAGCCAGGTTCACTTGCGACTTCCCCGCTCCCACCGCTGGATGTACTTTGGCGGAAATGCCCAGCGTGTGATTGATGAAGGGGATTACCACGCTGTTGATCTCAAGCATCTGACTCGACAGATGCAGCGAGTTACCGAGGCGCTCAGCAGCAAGAATCCCTATTCAAAGATCCGGGCGATGAGTAGTTTCCGGGAATTGAAGCAACAGCAGAATCAATTGGAACAGTCTTACCAGAGTCGCTACGGCGGCAGTCTCGGACTGGCCAAGGAGTTGAAATTGAACCTTGGTACATCGAAACAGGTAGAGCAACAAATGGAGGCGGTGCTCGATGAGACTCAGCAGGAGCCAGTACCCGGAAATAGTTTCCGCCTGGAAGAGCTGTGGTATCAGCAGCGAAACGATCGTTCCCGTAATATTGTTTCTGAGTTGACCGATAATTTTGCCACCGAGTCACTTGCCAAATCCGCCGAGAAGAAACAGGAGCCGCAAGATGCCGGAGGCTTTAATCGACGGTGGTTGTTGCAGAACAAGCTCCAACGGGAGTCTGCTGATGCGAAAGAACCCTCCGCGGATAGATTGAAGTCTGGTACCGTCCTGCGTCGTAGCAAGAGGAAAGAGAATTCCCAGTATGGACGGATAGCGCGCCGTAAGCCGACCGCGGGTGGTCGGCCAGCGCGAGGTGCTCCAGAGTCAGTCGCGAGTAAATCGGACCTGCAACAACAGCAGGTTTTACGATCAGACGCTGCGATCCAGAAGAATCAAGACCTGGAACGTTATCGACAGCAGTTGCAATCAGACACCGCAGGTGTCGCCAGGCCTGGAAATGTAATCACGCAAAACAACGCGACTCCGTCGAACCGGCCAGTTCCACCGGTCGGACAGACGGCGGGTGCTGCAAGGTTGGCCGATTCAGCGCAGTCGAGTACAGCGGAACAGGAAGTGGTGGAGGTCACCGTAGAACGCGCATCGTCTGCCGGGGAAGGGTTCCTGACGAGTTTGGATGTCGAATTACCACTTGATTCACATGGTGCAGACTATTTCTTCTCGACCCCCCGCGGGAGAATTGAAATTACGGTGACCGCAGTTGATACCTCGTTTTTTGACCGCGCGTGGAAGTTTGCCGGTTTGCTGCTGCTCTGCAGTCTGGCCTGGTTGACGATCAAAATGGTGCGTGGTGTGGTTGCTTTGTTTCAGGGTGAAGCGGCTTCCCCGTCTGCCGTGTAGTGTGCGGGTGCTGATGCAGATGCACTGTTGCCAGATAACGCCAATTGTGCGCCGGGTCAGCCATTTCTCTGGTGTCGAGATGAGGCCAATCCTGGTAGGCGTGTTCTGGCCATGCCTGCCGATGGGATTCTGTCCGTCGTGCTGGTTGTTCCTGGAAGACACTACGGTTTTCTGTTTTCGTTGGTGACTGAAACCGAGCACTGCCGCCATATTTCGATTACGATAAGTGAAGTTTCGGTTTATCGGCGGTGGATGGTTTGGTAGTAATATGCCTGGGCGAGTCGATATCTGCTCAACGGGGCGGATGTGTTCGCAACTTATCCAAACGTTGGGTCTTGCAGATTAGGGGAGAAGCAGGTGGTGCGTCGCAGCCAGTGGTTGATCGTAGGGTTGGGAGTGGCACTTTGTTGCGCCACAAGCTCCGTGAGTCTGGCCAATGACGAGTCGGTTACGCTCCAGGAACGCAGTGGTTCGCGGCGCGGGGTGTTGGGTCTACTGCGGCCTGTGGCCAGGCAGCCGCGTTTGCGGAAGCAGCAGGGTTTGTTCCGAGCTCTCGTAGCGAAAAAGCCCCGGGATTCGGTCACGGACCGACCGCCAACAACTCGACTAATGAGACCAATGACGACGGTACCGCGTTGGGAGCGTCCACTGGACAGGTCACCGTTTCAACCTCGCTACATGGGAGGTTATCCCCGCTACATCGGGGGCTTTCACTACCGCTATTTCAGTGAATACGGAATGCCGCCAGGAGAAATGGCGCCGTGGATGAGACTGTGGTAGGTTGCACCCTGCGCCGCCCGGCGGTCCCCACGGAGTTCGTTGTTCAGCAGGCGTTCAACATGTCGCCGCTGTCCATGCCGAGGTGCATTCGGAGCTCTTCGAATTCGTCGTAATACGATTCGTTTGAAGAATGTACGTGTTCGGCTTCAGTCAGGAACCTGATTTCTGGATC
>PBOG01000055.1 GCA_002724245.1 Planctomycetaceae bacterium | reverse complement strand
CAGTTATGTGGCCGATTGTGCGCAAGCTGATCCAGCACGATTTGCTGCGGTCTGCGTGGTTGACCCGCGCCGAGAAGATGCCGCGCAGCAGTTGTCCTATTGGGTAGAAGAACGTGGCTGCAGAGGTCTCCGACTGCGACCTAAAGTGCCAGCTGAAACGGAGTGTTTTGGCGCTCCGTCGACATTTGATTTGTGGGAGAAAATTGTTGAACTGGGCATAACGGTTAGTCTCTTGGCTGATATGAAGCACCTGACAGTGGTAGATCAAATTGCCCGCCGCTTTCCCACGGCAAACATTGTGATTGATCACCTGGCGCACCCTGATTTAACCGGAGAGATGCCATCCGCTGAATTTCAGCAATTGCTCCAATTGTCCCGACATCCCCAGGTGTTCGTTAAAACCAGTGGTTTCGGTTATTACTCAGCCAAACCATTTCCCTATGAGGACTGTCACTTACCTCTGCAAATGCTGCTGGACCATTTTGGACCAGAGCGATTGGTTTGGGGTAGTGACTTCCCGCACATTCTCCTGGTCTGTGGTTACCGACGTGCAATGACGGTGATCGAGCACGCACTCCCGGGGATCAGCGCCAGAGCACACCAGCAAATCATGGGTGAGAACGCACGCGCGTTATATTGGAGAGCATGAGTTACTACGGTGGCACGGATCGAACGGGGTGAGACTGCGCTTGTTGATTCCTGGCAGTTGGACTAGGCTCAAATAGAGACCTATTTTGCATTGTTGCGGGCACCAATGCAGGCAGAACAGCGCCAGTGCGGTGCGAGTGAATCTGCTGTAACCGCGGTATTTGATTGTTTGTTCCTCGACAGAAATGTGGAGCCATGGCCGTCGATTTAGCTGTAGTGCCGGTGGCGGGACGCGGGACGCGTCTACTGCCGCTGACGAAGAGTCAACCCAAAGAAATGCTGCCCGTTGGTGAAAAGCCGGTCGTGCAGTACGTCGCCGAAGAGCTGGAGCAGTCTGGCATTCGACGTTTGGCGTTTGTTACGGGGCCCGGAAAAACCGCAATCGAGAACCATTTCGACATCGATAGTGAGCTTATCATGTCGTTGCGAGAAAATGGCCAGGAACCACTCTTGGAGACGCTTGAATACGAACGCATGGAAGTTGAGTACATCTATACACGTCAACGGCGTCAGTTAGGGTTGGGGCACGCGATTCTGAGTGCGCGATCCGTTGTAATGGACCAACCCTTTGTTGTGGCTTTGGGTGACTCAATTATTGGCGTTCATGCAAAATCCAAGGTCGTCAAACAGATGATCGATCTATTTGAACAGCTGCAGGCGGATGCGGTGATTGCATTTGAAGAAGTTCCCAGAGAGGAAGTGGATCGATACGGAATCGCCACAGTTGGTAAAGAGCATGGGGGCTACTTTGAATTAGCCGACTTGGTCGAGAAGCCCGATGTGGAAGAGGCGCCCAGCCGACTGGCTGTGGCTTCGCGTTACGTGTTTCGGGCAGAGCTCTTTGAGTATCTGGAAAATACGGCAACTGGAAAAGGAAATGAAATTCAGCTGACCGATGCAATCAGCACGTGGATTCGTGCAGGTGGAAAGGTTTTTGGTATCCCACTTGCTGATGGTGAGCAACGGTTTGACATTGGGAACTTTCCCAGCTACTTCAAGGCGTTCTTTGAATTTGCGTCACAAGATCCCAAGTATGGTGCGTCGTTTTTGGAATTTGTGCGGCAACGCACGGTGTAATACCGGACTTTCATACGTGGCTTGTCGTGTGGTTTGTCTCTTTAGCTTGATCGTATCATCACGTCTGCTTGCGACGTGGAAATTTGCCGGCCTGGTGTATTCATGAATATTATTCGCCACCGTGCTTTTGCTCGTGCCGGTTTGATCGGTAATCCAACCGACGGTTACGGTGGCAAGACGATTGCTTTTACGATTCCGCAATTTGTCGCGAGCGTGGTGATTTACCCCTGGGAAAGGCTGGAGATTCTGCGGTCCCAGGAAGAGCGGAATCGTTTTGATTCCATCGAAGAGCTGGTTAATGATGTCAACCAGTATGGATACTACGGTGGCGTGCGTTTGGTGAAAGCCACGATTAAACGATTTGCTGACTATTGTCGTGCACAGCAGAAGCCACTACATGAGCAGTGTTTCTCCATCCGCTATGAAACAAACATCCCACGCGGCGTCGGGCTTTCTGGTTCGAGTGCGATCATCACCGCTACTCTTAAATGCCTGATGGAGTTTTACGGGATCTCAATCCCGCAGGTCGTGCAACCATCGTTGGTGCGCGCGGTAGAGAATGACGACTTGCAGATTGCCTGTGGATATCAGGATCGAGTTGTCCAGACTTACGAAGGCCTGGTCTATATGGACTTCTCCAATATGCAGGTCGACCAGGGGTATTCGTTTGGCACGTATGCGCATCTGGATGCACGCGTTTTGCCACCCATTTATTTGGCATACGATCTGGCTGCCGCCAAGACTTCTGCTTCGGTGCATGGACCGCTACGTACACGTGTGGAGGATAATACGCAACTACTCGATACGATGCATCGTATCGCAGCATTGGTTCCTCCGGCTCGGTCGGCAATCGAGGGCCAGGATGCGGCCGCATTGCACCAACTCATAGACCGGAATTTCGATTTGCGATCAGAGCTTTATACGATTCAGCCACACCATCTCCGGATGATTGCTGCAGCCCGCCATGTGGGCGCGTCGGCCAAGTTTGCTGGATCTGGAGGAGCAATCGTTGGTACGTGTGCGGATGATGCGATGTATGATCAGCTTGTCGCACACATGAACTCAGAAAGCGAGCACTGGCGAGTCATCCAGCCGCAAATCGCCGCGATGTGTTCCGGATAAACTTATGTGTCAGCTGCCTTCGACACCAAGGTCACGATTAAGGGCAGGCATGACTTCCGGGTTAAATGGTTCTGTGCCACCGGCCGGCGATGTCGTGGTGGGGGCTTTTGCTTTCGCGGGAGATGACGCGGGGCTCTCGTCTGCCAGGCCGACGAGAGCGCCGTACATGCGATAAAACACAGGTACCAGGTAGAGTACGAGAAAGGTGGCCAGCATCAGGCCGAAGGACAGGCTAATTGCCATCGGAATCAAGTACTGTGCTTGAAAGGACCGCTCCAGTAGTATTGGAAAAAGGCCGGCAATCGTCGTGATGGAGGTAAGTATTACTGGCCGGAACCGTCGCTGGCCCGCTTCCAGCAACGCCTGGTTAAGCGGGATGCCGTTACGAATTCGCATGTTGATGAAATCGATCAAGACGATTGAATCGTTGACCACGACGCCGGTGAGCGCTACCAGTCCAAACATACTGAAGAAGGTGACGTTGTAACCCATCACAGCATGGCCCCAAACTGCTCCGATGACCCCGAACGGGATGATGCAAAGAATTAATAAGGGTTGTAGGTAGGAGCGAAAGTTCAGCGTGAGCAGGACGAACATCGCGAAGATCGCGATTCCGAAGCCAGAGAACAGGCTGCCCAGCGACTCTTGGCGTTGCTGTGCTTGCCCTTCCCAGAGTACTGAAATGACACCCTTGAAAGGTTCTTCTTCCATCAGGCGTGGCAAGAACACGGCTTTGAATCTTGATTCGATCTCACGGGCATTGGCCTGGCCTTCGAGAATGTCTGAGGTAATCGTAATGCTACGTTTTTGTTCAATGCGATTAATTTCAGAGTAACCTCGCGCAATTTCGATGTCTGCCAATTCGCTAAGGGGGCGTTCGACACCNTCGTCNGTGCGCATGCGGATATTGTTCAGGTCCTCATGTGAAGCNCGCTCTTCACGGGGGTAGCGAACCATCAATTTGACTTCNTGTCTGCCACGTTGCAGACGCATCACCTCTTCACCGTANTAGGATGCGCGTACGGTCTCTGCCAGATCGGCCGCNGTTACTCCCATCGCCAGGGCGCCCTCTTTAATNCGCATACGGAATTCCAGTTTGCCGGGNGTGGAATCGTCGCGGATATCGACGACGCCCTTTTGTGTGGCNAGGTATTCCTTGCAACGTTCTACCGCCAGATCCAGTGTCTCCATGTGTTCTGCAGGTGCCAGGACCTTAAACTCAAGCGCCACGCCACCAGGACCAAATCCAGGTGAACCAAACGTCAATTGTTCGACACCAGGGAAGAGCCCCGCTTCTTCGCGCCATTCCGCCAGCAGTGTTTCGCTGTCGACTGTCCGCACGAGTGTGTCATGCAACTCCACAAACACTGACCCCAGGTGGCTGCCGGAATTGGTCGATTGTCCCAGTTGGCCATTGCCGGTAACGCTACCGACCGCCCGATTAATGATCTGGTGGATTTGAGTATCCGGATGCTTGGCAACGACTCGTTTGAAAGCCTCCTGCAGTTGTGCAGTGGCCGCCTCGGTTTCACTAAACGGAGTGCCATCGGGATACGTAATCGAGGCTTCGATCCACTTGCTATCCTGCTTGGGAAAAAAGACAAATTGGGTGATGCCGGCTCGTACCATACCGGCGGTTGCAAGTCCGAGGAATATGCCTCCACAGACAACGGTGGCCGGGTTCCTCAGGCACCATGCGAGACTTGGTTGATACCACTGGTTAACAACTTTGTTCAACCCGGCGTCACTCAAGCGGTTCATCCACGATAAGCCATTCGAGATTGGCTTGAAGGGATACAGCAAATATCCCACTCCACGCAAAAACAGATTTTCGCGATGGCCCAGATGACAGGGGAGCAGTGTGACGGCTTCCCCCAAAGAGATGATCAACATTGCGATGACCGCAACTGGCATGACGGCGATGAATTTCCCCATCACGCCGGTCACAAACATCATGGGAGCGAACGCCAGAATGGTGGTGGAAACCGAAGCGATTACGGAAGGCAGTACTTCATGCGCACCGTCGATGGCCGCTTGTGCAAACGGCTTGCCTAACTGCCGGTGGGCGTAGATGTTCTCTCCAATGACAATTGCGTCGTCGACGACGATACCGAGCGCCATTAGAAACGAGAACATGGTCAGCATATTCAGCGTGTCGCCGTGCAACGAGAGAATTGCCGCAGCACCGAAAATAGCAATAGGAATTCCCAACGCCACCCAGAATGCCAGCCGCAGTTCCAGGAAGACAGCCAATACCAGGAAGAGCAAAACGAGTCCTTGCAGCCCGTTTTTCTTTAACAAGTCGAGTCGGCCTTGCACGTCCAGCGAAGTGTCGTACCAGACTTTGATGTCGTAGCCAGGAGGCGCCGAATAGCTTTTGACGTAGTTTTTGACAGCGGAGCAGATCTGAATCAGGTCTTCCGTGGCGGTCCGGTCAATCGCAATGGTGACTGCGGGCCGGTCATTCACCTGATTGATGACTGAAAAATCTTCGAATTCATCGCGGACCATTCCCAGGTCTGCAAGTGTGAGGACGACTCCATTGGATTGTGTTACCACTGGTATCTTGCCGATTTCATCGCCGGTAACGCGTTTGTTCTTGCCTCGCAGCAGCACCTCTTGCGTTTCAGATCGCAAGGTTCCGCCGGGCATTTCGATGTTTTCGCGACGGACGGTCTGGGCAACTCGTTGTAGTGTCAAGCCGTGCTTCCGTAAGGTCTCCTCAGGGACTTCGATGTCGATCTGATAATTCTTGGTTCCCATTAGATTGGCCTGCGTGACCGACTTGAGTTGCAAGAGGTCATCACGTACCTGTTCAGCGACGTCACGCAGCGCCATTTCGGCATCTGGTGTGGTGGATTGAGGTCCTTGGACCGACACTCGAATAGCCGGCTGCCGAATCGTGATTTGTTGCACTTCAGGCTTTTCTGCAAGCCGTGGGAAGCTGGGGATCCGGTCGACGGCGGAGCGAACCTCGTTGAGAAGTCGCTCGGGATCGACGCCAAGTTCCAGTTCAAGAACGAGATAACCCGATCCTTCGCGGGCGACCGAGGTCTGTTTCTTAATACCCGCAATGCTCCGCACACTTTCTTCGACTTTTTGACAAATTCCTTCTTCGACATCGGCGGGGCTAGCGCCCGGATAGGGAACTTGAACGAGAATGATTTCCAGTTCAAATTCAGGGAACATCTCACGCCGCATGTTGACCATGCTCAGAGAACCAACGACCAGCACTGCGATCATCAGCGTGTTCATCGCGGGTGCGTTCTTTACCGCCCATTGAATCACCGGCTTCATTGTGATTCGCTCTCCTCAGTTCCTGGTAACGTTCCCTTATAAATCTTCACGTCCATTCCGGAAGTCAAACCGAGCGTGGTCGCGGAGGTGACCACCTGGTCACCGGTTTTCAACATTTCCTCGGAGGCTTCCAGCAGCCAGTATTTACGGCTTTGTTTTTCCAGTTCCCCGACAACTCTCAGAGATTGGAGCAGCTCGTAGCGGCCATCACGGACCCGCCCAATCGTGTTGTCGACACGAAACGCGGAACTGGGAACCTGCACAATGCGTTGTTTGGTGGTGATTTCCAGCGAAACCGTTACATACATACCCCGTACGAGTGCCCGTGGGCCGGTTACGGTGCCAGCTTCGACTTCGCGGTCACCCTTCCACACTGTAACCGCCTGGGGATCGGAGACAAGGACGCGACAAGGTACGGTCCGAGTACGTTCGTCGAGGCCGATGCCGTCGTAGCGAGTGAGTACACCTTTCCAGGTGTACTGGATGTCTCCCCGGGAAGACATGCGATAGCGGATTGTCACAGGTGTTGGTGGAATGCCATAGTTGCTAAGCGTATCCGCCGCGGACAACGGTTGGGAAGGTTGGCTCCAAACCCAGTACAAGTCGTCCATCTCCAGGCTACATTTGACTTCCACCGCAGAGGTGTCTTCCACAGTAGCGAGTAGCACGCCGCGCTGGACGAAGTCCCCTTGCTCGACCAGGTCGGTGACAACAATTCCGTCCACGGGCATTGTTACCTGTGTTCGCTCGAGGTCGAGTTGCGCGCGTTTCAGTTGCGAATCGGCAATTTGCTGCGCCAGTACGAGGCCTTTGCGCCGAGTGGTGAACACTTGCATTTGATTCAAGGCTGTTTGTCGCGCATTTTTCGCGAGTATTTTGTTGCGCTGGGCAGCGTCAAATTCGTTTTCTGAGACACCTTTACCAATAGTCAATTGGCGAAGGCGTTCGACTTCCCGGGTACGCAACTGAAGTTCTTCTTCGGCAAGCTTGATCAGTTCTTGTGCGTTTGCGAGTTCTTGGTCTACTTCCTGTAAGTTGACCGCGGCTTGCTGCATTTGGTTTTGCAGGCGAGCCAGATCAAGCTCGTAATCGGCAGGATCAATTTGTAGCAATGTCGTACCTGCCGCTACCGATTTGCCGGCGCGGCAATGCTCGTCCTTGACGAGCACTCGGCCGGAGACTTCACTGGATAGCTTGATTTCGCGAAATGGCACGACCGTGCCGTCGACTTCGAGTTGGAGTGGCCCTTGGTGGACCACGAAGGCTTCCGCTTTGACCAGGGCTCGGGAATCCGTGGGCTGTTCCGAGGAGCTCTCCACAACAGCTTCTTCAGGGTTACCACTTCCCGAGACCAGCACGACGCCGACACCTGCCAAGAGAAGCAAAGCAGGAGCTAGAAAACGAAAAACTTTCATAGTGTCAGATCCAGGTGCAATATAAATCAGTTGTGGCTTTGCCAGCAGTCAGTGAATGGGCTTGAGAGAGGAGAGGCCTGTTTTACAGCGGCTCGCTCCGAGTGTGGTTTTAGTAAGTTGCCGGCCGGGAGACTCGCAGGATCGTCTGCCAGACAGCGTAGCGCAACAACTGTTTTTGAAAACAGGTACTTGCTGTGAGCCAACCTGGCCAGGGGGCGGTTGTTGTCTGACCAAGGCGAACCACATTCATGGAGCAACAAGATCTGCCGCGAAGTGGACTTTGGGAGTAACATCTGCTCAGTACATGCTAGCAGCAGGAGACGTGTCTATAAACGTCTGTTTTTCGCTGTGTCCACTATAATATTTGAGGTAATTCGGTCCTTATCCGCTCCGTTGAGGTGTTCGTCTCGCGGGGTATGATGTCCGCGGGTTTGAGGGACCAGGTAGCAGAGGGGCGTTTTGACGCCTGATTGATTAAGCGTGCCTGCGCCGCTGCAGGAGCGATTTGTTTCGACAATGCTCGCTGACGCGAGGGGGAGATAACACAGATGGCGGATTCTGAACGTGTATTGGCGGGCAAGACGGCCTTGGTGACCGGCGCTGGTCGAGGGTTAGGACGCGCCTTTGCCGAACGATTGGCTGCCAGTGGCTGTGCGGTTGGATTACATGGTATGCGTGAACACGGACCGGCTGAATACGGCGAGGGAACCACTTTGACCGATGCCGCGGCGGAAGTCGCCGAACAATTTGGAGCGAGGACTGTGTCCGTACTCGGAGACCTGACTGTTCGCGAGGACGTAGAGCGGGTTGTTGCTACCGTGGCGGAGAAATTGGGGCCCGTAGACATTCTCGTTCACAATGCCGGCGGTGATATCGCCGCTGCGGGTGGCAAGCCAGATCCCAATGATGCGATCCTGGTCAAAGAGATTGACGTACGCGCGGTGCTGGAGCGAAATCTGTTGAGTACGATTCTGGTATGCCAGGCAGTTGCAACAGGCATGCAGGAACGCCGACTGGGACGCATCATTACGATTGGATCGATTGCGGCTTTCCGGGGTACAGGGCACCACGCGATCTACGCTACATCCAAAGCTGGGGTTGTGGCTTATACACGCTGCCTGGCAGAGCAGTTGCGGGATTACAACGTGAATGTAAATTGCCTGGCGCCGGGTGATACAAGAACGGGGCGTTTTCTGGGAACGCGCGAAGTTCCTGAGGAACGTTTGACGACCGCTGGCACGCTCAACCGGATTGCGCTTGTTGACGAAGTTGCACGCGTTGTTGACTTCTTTGCGGGTCCGCTGGGAGATTTTGTGACCGGGCAGGTTTTGCGTGTCGATGGCGGGAGTCAGATTTGGACTGCCTGACCATTCATGCACTTATGGAATCGACGAATTGCTTGTGGTCAGTCAACACGTCGAACTACGGGCCGGAAACTTGTTGACGACCGCTCGTGAATCTAGAATAAAGGCTTTGGCCAGCGGCGTCCCATCAATTCAACCGTTCTGGGTCTGGTTGCGCCAGTCGTTGCGGCCTGTGCGACCAATGACGTGTTCGCTCGACCTGATAAGCGCTTTCAAGCAATATGACATCAACCAGTTCATCCGCAGAAACACCTTCACCGGCAACCAGCGAGGAGGCGGTGACATCTGTTTCCGTGGGCGCCGCAGCGGACCGCACGATTCAGTTTATCCAGTCTGTACGGGAATATGTCGCACGTGTCGTGGTCGGCCAGGATGTGGTCGTGGAACGCATGTTGATTTCTCTGTTCACGGGGGGGCATTTGTTGCTGCAGGGTGTGCCTGGCATTGCCAAGACGCTCTTGGCTTCGAGTCTGTCTCGGGCAATTGACCTGGAATTTTCCCGAGTCCAGTTCACCATCGACCTTTTACCCTCGGACATTCTGGGATCGGAGATACTTGATCAACGCAATCAGGAATTCCATGTCAATCGAGGGCCAATTTTTGCGCACCTTTTGTTAGCGGACGAAATTAATCGTGCGGCTCCGAAAGTACAGGGTGCTTTGCTCGAAGCGATGCAGGAGCATCGAGTCACCATTGGTAAAGAGACTTTTTCGCTTCCCGCACCGTTCTTGGTGATTGCCACGCAAAACCCGGTAGAGCAGGCAGGTACCTTTGAACTGCCGGAAGCGCAGTTGGACCGATTTATGCTTTGCCATCGTTTGCAATACCCAACGCGAGACCAGGAATGCGAGGTTTTGCGCCGCAATATGGATTTGGGTGTGGCGCGGCAAGAACGAGGTGCGATTGCACGCACCGAATTTGATATGATCGATCAACAGGCTGTAGGTTCCCAGGAAGACCTGGTTGAGGCAATGGAGCAGGTTCATCAGGTACATGTAAGCGAGACATTCCTGGAGCACGTCGTTGAATTGGTGAATCGTACACGGAAGCATCCCGCCATTGAATTGGGAGCGAGTCCCCGAGCTGGCATCTCGCTGATTAAGGCTTCGCGGGCTCGTGCATTAATTCACGGTCGGGACTACGTGATTCCAGAAGATCTCTATGCCTTGGCCGAAGACGTGATCTTGCATCGCATTCGATTGAACTACGAAGCACTTGCTGAAGGTCGTCGGGGAGCCGAAGTGCTCCAGGAAATGCTCAGTGGTATGGGAGCGATAACAGGTACCAGTTAAGGCTCGCTACCTGCAAGGTGACACGCCCTTGGAAGGCTATTTAGACCATCTCGAGACGCTGGACGCACGGCAGTTTGCCGTGGCGGTCAAGAAACTGGCTGATAGCTTGAGCTACGGCACGGATCGATCCCCGTTTCTCGGCGCCGG
>PBOG01000054.1 GCA_002724245.1 Planctomycetaceae bacterium | reverse complement strand
CGATCCCCAGGTATTCGCCGTAGAGCTCGAAGATCTCGCGACCGCGTTGCTTCTGGTTATCGGTAATCGCGTTGAGCAGGACGTTGCCTTGTGGGTCAACCCCGTATTCGTCCTGGAAGTTGTAGGCCAGAGTACTAATGCCATCGGTGGTATCTGCCGGAGAAAACGCCTCGCCGGCAAACGGACTAACGGTGCCTAACAGATGGGATTCAGGACGGATCTCTCGGTGACCAATGTCGTCATTCCCACCAGGCAAGTCGATCGGGAAGAACTGTGCGTCAATCGACGAAGAGAGCACCCACGAATCGAGTTGACCGCTGCTGAGTCCCGCCAGCCCATTGGTATCGACGGCGGTCGCCCCGACGAGGGCAATTCTGGAGTCATCCAAAGGTGGGTCCTGAACATTGGCGACCACACCGATATTTGCCGAGTTGATGGCCGTGGCAATCGCCGCGGCCATCTGATTGGCGCCAAACCCTGCAGAGGGTGTGAAGAAGACCGCGGCAGCACCTGGAGTTTCCGCACCCGGAGTACCGGACTGCGTGAGATTACCATTGGCGCCGGTGGTATCCAGGCTGTGATTTGCCCTGCCGCCGATATGAACCAGCCCGTCATCGAAATGAACCGGAGTCACACCCAGCGCAGCGTCGGTAATCGCCGTGGCCACGTTCTCAGCGATTTCCTCGTGAGTCTGTCCGGGATCGAAGGCAATGACCGTTGTGGTCGGCGTCGAGGTGTCCGAATTATCCGTATCGAACAGGAACGTCTGATCGTTGGTTCCATCGCTGAAGACGAAGGCATCCCCATCTTCCAGACCTCCGGCAATCCCAGAAACCGTCAGGCTCGGCGCCAAGGTGCTGTCCAGCGAGTTGGCCGCCGTGCTGCCTAGATGAATCCGCCCCTCACCCAGATTGCTGGGTGAAAGACCCAGCGATGGAGTCACCCCGTTGAGCGCTGCAATGACGGCATCCGCCAACTCGTCCGCGCTGAGTGGTTCTCCAGCCGTATCCAGCAGACTGATGGCCACATTGGCCCCATTCACGGTGCCCGTTCTGTCAAACTCGAAGACTTTGGAGATAATCCCATTGGTGACAGTGAATCGCTCGGTATCGGCGACAGCGGCAGCCCCCGTTTCGGGAACCTGAATAAGCAGAGTTTGCGGCACCTGAACTAGATAACCACTGTCGAGCTCCAATACCTGCGTGCTGCCAGTATCGCTCGTCACCGAGAAAGTCTGACCCTCAGTAAACGCATCGCCGGCCTGGTCAACACCAATCGACAAACCCACCGTCGTGGCGGTCGAAAAACTCGAGCCGGCATCAACCGTGATATCTGCGTTCAATGGGCGCGGCGCAGGCACTTCGTCGGTACCAATCCGGAGTCGATAGGTACCGCCACCCACCGGCTGGTCCGTCGCCGGATCGATCAACAGGTCGAGCTCCGCGGCAAACGTCAAACGCGCCGTATCCGAGACAGCGTCGTATTCGACAGTGGTGGGATGAAACAAGACGTCGTCCGTGTTTTCCAGCGTATCCTGGGTAAACATCAACTGGTAAAAAGACGGGTCTTCCGCAGAGTCCCGATCGAGGTCATCGTCATTGAAATAGACCATGACCTGATCCCGAGCCTGGCTGAGCGTGCCTGTTGCAGGATCACGCCGCAGCGGTTGGGGCACGACGGATACCACCTGGGCACCCCGATCTACGTCGAAGCCAAGAGTGAAGTCCTGGCCACCGTTAAACACGGTGCCATCAATCTCACGCAACGGCTGCGTCGAACCGAGTACATCCAGGCGATAAATATCGTCCGCCAAGGCGCCGTTGAAACGGAAGACGACTTCGCGTCCACCATCCTCGACGTAGACCGCACCTGGCTCGATCTCGACATCGTCGGCTCCGACCAGCACCAGCGGCGAATACCCCAAATCACCCAACGCCATCTTGGTCGCGGGGTCGCCCGCGAGCATGCGACCATCGACGATTTTGCTGGCATCCACATCGGCGTGGATCGCATCGAGTAACTGCTGTACTGTCGTCTCATTGCCTAAATTTGTATTGAGATCGATGTTGATAACCGATCCGTTGGCATCCGGCATGACCACTGTCGGCGCATCGGCACCGCCGTGATCGCTGCGGGTGAAGTTCAGGGTAATCCCGTTTTCGGAGGAACCCGGCGTGAGTGCCGTGAAGTTGACCAGCAATGCATCCGAAACATTGAAATTGGTTTCCGCAAACGCGGCCTTGGCACCGAACAAATTGAGCGGCGAGTAGTTGATATCAGTCACCGCAATCAACGCACTGTCGTCGCCCGAGAGAACTTCAGCGCGCACCAGCGCCCGCACCTGTGGGTCCGTGTCCATCGCCTCCAGCAAACTGGCCGCAGTGGTGGGGTTCGCCAGGTTAGTATTGAGATCAACACTGATGGTCTTGTCCGCCACTTGCAGGGTGGGGCCGCTGGCATCCCCGTGGTCGGTCTTGGTGATCTGCAGATTGACGCCATTGCCCGCCAGTCCCAATACCTCAGACGTAAACTGCACAAACACCTGTCCGTTGGTGTTAAAGTCCGTCTTGATCGAAGCGGCGTCAAACTCATCGTCAAATCCGCTACCGGTCACCTGGATGGCACCCAGCGTAGCGGGATCGATTTGCGCACCTTGATTGAATTGAAAACTGAAATCGCGCGGGCTGACTTGCAGCGTATCGCCGTCATTCAGTAACTCTCCATCGTTCGTCTGGATGCTTACCAACTGGGCGAGCAGGCGACGATCCTCAAGCCTTTCCACCCGCATACCGCGGAGGGTCTCAGCGCGTTTCCGCGCCTTGTCTGTCTGACGGCGACGTTTGTCCGTCTGACGGCGGCGTTGAGGTCTAGATGACGATTTGAACGAGCGCCGGATGGTCATAAACCAACCCCTAGCATCAAATAGAAACGACGAAAGTTGTTTTCAATAAACCGGTTATTGCCTGAAACGAGAAAACGCTGGAAGCCCGAAAATACCCCTGGAAATAATCATATGGGTTGAATGGATAAAAAGGGGGTTATAGATGGACTTTTCGCGCAGCTCGGCATATATGTGTTGAATTCTAATCGCAGGTAAAGTGAATGCAACGAAAAAGCACGTCCTGTCAATCGGCACCGTCGCGCGGTAAACCGAAACAATTACACGATTTTGGACGAACAGGGCAAGATGTCCGTTGGCGCAAGACGGATTACCCCGGTAAAGCGTACGGGCTGACTGTCACCCAGTTGAAACTGGTTGGCGGGATCGGAAAATCCCATTATCCCCGAATCTAAGGCATATTTCCGACTCGTTGGCCGCAACCCGGACCTGCCCGCTGACAGCCAATGGTGGCATCCAGTTGGCCACAGAGCGACAAAAATCCAGAAAAACCATATTCCTGGAGCTGGCCGTGCCGTCTGCCGCCGCCGGTATCCCGCCCGGCCCAGGTGCACGACTCGCGTGCCGATCACCAGTCAGGAAACCGGCTAAGACAGCTAGAAACTCGGCGTCAGACACCGCGCACCAGGCTCGTCGCGCTGTAGCCAATAAGATAGCGCAATGTGGCTGAAAACTGGGCAGCCGTTTCCGGCGGAATGGCCTGGCGAAAATCGTGAAACGGCTTGATCCAGGAACGGCAATAGTACCCCAGCACAGCGCGGCGCGGACGATCGGTGCGATTCGGGCCACTGCGATGCCAGGTATTGGAAAGCCAGATCGCCACAGAACCCGCGGGCGCTTCCAGAATGACCTCGTCCGCCAGCTCAGCGCCCGACCAGGGCGGCTTGCGACGACTGCGATGGCTACCCGGTACCACTCGGGTGGCACCATTCTCGGCGGTAAAGTCATCAAGCATCCAGGCGTTCTGCAGGGTCAGTGGCATTTCCGGCAAAGGTTCGGGTAATTGCCCGACTGGCACATCCACGTGCCAGGCCCCTCCCCCAGTCTGCGGACCGATGCTGGTGGCGCTACAATCCGAAAGCAAACTATCGGCACCCAGCACACTGCGGACGATCTGCAGAACCGTCTCTTGCTCAACCAGGGCACACGACTGCACTGCTTTTCCCAGTAGATTCCAGATCCGCTGAGAGCGGTCTTGATCGAAACGCGTGGGCAAATGCAGAAACGTCTTGTTCACCTCGCCGACAGGCACAGGCCAAGGCGTGTCGAGCTGCTGGCTACGGGTGCGGCGAATGAATCGCAGCATGCGTTCCAGCTCTGCTGGACTGACCGAATAATGCTCGATGAAGTAAGCGCGTAGATCGTCGTCTGCCAATGCAGAACTGGCAGGCCCCGGGTCCGGAGGGTCGTTACTTTCCGCTTCCAGAACCGCGGCGACTTGCTCCCGCAACGCCACCAATTGCGACTCCGCCAGCAGGTGCTCCAGAACCACATAGCCCTCGGTCTGCAAATACTCTAGAGCCTCCGGTAAACGGCTGGCGGTGAACAAACCGGTGGTCATAGGCGGCTGCCTCAGGGAAAAGTTGGTTAGCGAATCGAGCTGTTGTAGAGAAGATGGCTGGTCGCAACGGCCAAACCAGCACGCTGCACCATCAGTGGCAGCTCGTCACCCGGGCGCTCAACCGCGTGGCGAGAGTCCACTGGAATATCTTCACTGGAACCGGGACGAGCAATGTGGAGGTGCGATCGTGAAACAAACAGACAAAACCGCGCCCGCGAGGTTCGCTCCAGTCTGCTTCGCTGGTCGTTTTAGCAATGCGAGGGCTTCGTTGACACCCCCCTGAGCGGGCCCTAGAATCCGGGCGATTGTGGAAAACTCGACTTCGACTGGACGGATCAATCCGGAGACTTGCGCCATGGCTGAAAGTGCCGAAAACTCGCTGTTTGCCCCCCCTGAAAAATTTGCCGAACAGGCGCGTGTCAAGTCACCGGCCGAATATGAGCAGTTATACGCCGAAGCGGAACGTGACCCGGAAGGATTCTGGGCGCGGCTGGCACGCCAGCAACTGCACTGGTTTGAACCTTTCCAGGAGGTCCTCCGCTGGGAAGAACCCGACGTCCAGTGGTTCGTCGGCGGGAAAACCAACGTCTCTTACAACTGTATCGACCAGCATCTCAGCACTTGGCGCCGCAACAAAGCAGCGATCATCTGGGAAGGCGAACCGGGCGACACCCGAACGCTAACCTACCAGCAGCTGCACGACGAGGTCTGCCGCTTCGCCAACGGATTGAAAAGCCTGGGCGTGGAGCAGGGCGACGTGATCTCGATCTATATGCCGATGGTCCCTGAGTTAGCAATTGCCATGCTGGCCTGCGCCCGTATTGGCGCCGTACATTCCGTCATTTTCGGTGGTTTCTCCAGCGAAGCGATCGCCGACCGTAACCAGGACGCCAGCGCCAAAGTCGTAATCACGGCCGATGCGGGATGGCGTAGAGGCAAACAACTGCCGCTAAAAGCAAGTGTTGACGACGCCCTCGAGAAATCCCCCACCGTCGAACACTGCGTTGTGCTGCAGCGTTGCGGCAACGAAGTCACCATGCGAGAAGGACGTGATCATTGGTGGCACGATCTGGTCGAACAGGCCAGTGACAGTTGCCCCGCAACACCGCTGGATAGCGAAGACCCCTTGTTCATCCTCTACACCAGCGGGTCGACTGGCAAACCCAAGGGCATCCAGCACACCACCGCAGGGTACAACCTTTACGCCACGCAGACATTTCAGTGGGTTTTTGATCACCGTGACGAAGACGTTTACTGGTGCACGGCAGATTGTGGGTGGATTACTGGCCACAGCTACATCGTCTACGGGCCGTTAACTGCCGGTGCCACAACGGTGATGTACGAGGGGGCACCCAACTGGCCAGACGAAGGCCGCTTCTGGGACATCGTAGACAAACACAAAGTCAACGTGTTCTACACCGCGCCCACGGCAATCCGTGCTTTTATCAAATGGGGCGATGAACACGTAGACAAACGTGACCTGTCTTCGCTGCGCATGCTGGGAACGGTCGGAGAACCGATCAATCCGGCTGCCTGGCTCTGGTACCATGAAAAAATCGGTAAAGGGAAGTGCCCGATCGTCGACACCTGGTGGCAAACCGAAACGGGTGGCATCATGATGAGCCCGCTACCCGGTGCAACTGCAACCAAGCCCGGCAGCTGTACGCGCCCCTTGCCGGGAGTCGTCCCTCAGATTGTCGACGCCCAGAACAACCCGGTCGCTGCTGGTGAACAGGGCATGCTCGTCATCACCCAACCCTGGCCGGGAATGCTGCGCGGAATCTGGGGTGATCCCGAACGCTACCAGAAGCAGTATTGGAGTACGGTCCCCAACTGCTACCTGGCAGGCGACAATGCGATGTGCGATGAAGATGGTTACTACTGGATTTACGGACGACTGGACGACGTGCTCAACGTTTCGGGACATCGTCTCAGTACTACCGAAATCGAGAGTGCCCTGGTCAGCCATCCGACGGTTGCTGAAGCCGCTGCGGTCGGCAAGCCAGACGACTTGAAGGGTGAAGCGGTCGCGGTGTTCGTCACACTGGCCAACGGCGATCCGAATGAAGAGCTCAAAAATGAATTACGGCAACACGTTCGCACGCAAATTGGAGCGCATGCGGCGCCTGACGCCATTCGTTTTTCGGCCGCCCTGCCGAAGACAAGAAGCGGCAAGATTATGCGACGCCTGCTGCGTGATATCGCCAGTGGCACGGAGCAAATCTCCCAGGATACTAGCACGCTGGAAGACTATTCCGTACTGGCCAAATTGCGAGGCGATGAGGAATAACCGCCGGAATGCTACGGTTGTCCGGGACCGAACAGGTCGCTCTGCGGGCATGCCTACCGCCGGTTTCTGCTGGGCGTTTGATGCTTGACTCCACTCACCCCGCTGTCGCTGGCAAGCGTCCAGCAGTGCCGCCTGCACGAAAGCCTCAAGCTGGTAGCCAATCCCATGCCAGCCCGGACGCGCAGCCCTGTTTGTTCGCCGGTGTAACCGGCCCTCTGTAAAATGCAGGAGAAACTCTGCCTATGTCTTGGATTGCCAATCGTACCGCAGCTTTCGACAGTAGCGGGATTCGCAAGGTCTTCAACCTGGCGAGTCAGTTGGAGGACCCCATCAATCTGTCAATTGGACAGCCTGACTTTGACGTCCCGGAACCGGTTCAAGAAGCGCTGATCGAAGCCGTGCAAAGCGGCAAAAACGGTTACGCGTTAACCCAGGGAATGCCGGTACTCAAAGAGCCGCTGCAGCGTCAGATCACAGCCGAGTACGGGCATTCCGATCGAGACGTCTTTGTCAGCTCAGGGACCAGCGGTGGACTCGTGTTGACGCTCTTTTCGCTGGTCAATCCTGGCGAGGAAGTGATCCTGTTTGACCCTTTCTTCGTGATGTACGCACCCCTCGTCGAACTGGTCGGTGGCCAGCCGGTGCTAATCGACACTTATCCCGACTTCCGTATTGATTTGAACCGAGTCGCCGAAGCCATTACACCCCGCACCAAACTGATTTTGCTGAATAGCCCCGCCAATCCTACCGGAGTCACTGCGACCGCCGAGGAAATCCAGGGGCTGGCCACACTCGCTGAAGAACGCGACATTGCCCTGGTCTCCGATGAGATCTACCGCCAATTCTGCTACGACGAGCCATTCGTTTCACCTGCCCGATTTAACGAGCGCACCATCGTCATCGACGGTTTTTCAAAGAGTTACGCGATGACAGGCTGGCGCGTCGGATTCGTACACGGTCCGGCCGAGATTATCGACACGATGGTGAAACTGCAGCAGTACTCATTTGTCTGCGCGCCCCAGCCAGCCCAATGGGCCGCAGCCGCGGCCCTGGAAGTCAACATTCAAGGGTCGATTGACGACTACCGCCGCAAACGCGACCGCATCTACGAAGGCCTCCGGGACGATTATGACTTGACGCATCCCGGCGGCGCATTCTACGCCTTTCCCAAAGCTCCCTGGGGAACAGGTACCGAATTCGTTGAAGCGGCGCTCGGACAGAACCTGCTGATCATTCCAGGCAACATTTTCAGTCGCCAAAACACACATTTCCGCTTGTCCTATGCGGCGCCTGACGAAGTCATCGAACGTGGCATTGCGGTCCTGCAGACGCTGGCGCGCAATCGACCGGCACGGAGCTAAGGGCGTTTCAACAGGACTCCCGTATGCAACCAGCCGTCTTCCTGCGTGCGCACAAAAAAGCCGCCCGGTGACAGGTACGGCAGCGTAAAGGCAAAGGGCGGCAGTTTACTGCCATCGAGTTCCTGCTCGCGCAGCTTGTCCATGTCGTCAGACTCAAATAGACGATTCAAAGAGCGCCCCAGCAGCGTTTGCGCCTGAGGCATCTTGCCTTGCTGGAACAATTCATAATTGGTCCTCCAGGCAAGTTCCGGCTGAGTGAAAAATCGAAAACTGGCTGTCTTGCCTCCCAACCCGTCCAACGCACGTGCGACTTTCTGGAAGGCCTGATTCGCCGTCAACAACTTCGTGGGCGCATCCAATATCCGCCCAATCGCCTCGACATGGGATGCAATCAACAGCGAGTTGCGAGCGACCGCAACAGCATACCCACCACCGGTGTCTTCGCTGGCCTGGTCTGGCTCCAGCAGCAGTAATGCAGAGTCGCTTTCGTCAGCCCCCAACACCTCCCACACCCGATGTTCGCCTAATTTATGCTCCAGGGCATCCTCGTTCGCTTCCATGATGCGTTTCAACGTAGCGGAAACACGGACCGCGTTACGCAATTCAATCGCCAAGACTAGCATTTCACTATCGGGAACCGTCGGCACACGGTTCTGCAACAGGAAAGTGGCCCGCTCACCCAAATGGGCAACCAGTTCCCGCTTGACATCAATCATCGGACCTTTGGGGTCACTCTTCAGGCCATCCAGGACCTCTTGGAAAATCGGTTCGCCGGCAATCGCATCGACGAGTGTCTCGGCATGCCCAAAAGCTTCGCGTGCTCGCCAGTTAAACGTGAAATGATTGGCAACATCCGCCGCCACCCAGGCCGCTGGCCGCAAATTCCCGTTGGGAAAGTCGAGCATGCGGGCGGCCAGTCGTAACTTTGTGTTCGCCTTGACGCGTGGCGCATAGACTAACGTCCGGGCCAACACATCGAACCGCTCCTCGGCAAACCAGAGTTTGCCACCCATCCCTTGGACCACGTCAAAACCCTGCGCAGCGAGAATACGGACGTAGTCGCGCGGGCGCCGCGTCCCGGGCCGCCGCAAACCTTCTTGAATCGCCCGGGCATAGGCAAAGGGATCGACGTACCAGGTCACATCGGGGCGCCGCTGCGCGACATCGGTGCAACGCGCCGCAATGGTTTGAAAACGCTGGTTACCCGCCAATGTTGCCACACTGTCAGGTGGTGTGGCAGTCGCTTGCTGCCGCGCGATGATCTCCGTCGCCACCGCAGCCCGATTGGTCGCGCCAAACCAGTCATCGTGGATCCACAGATAAATTTCGGCAGGCGGCCGATCTCCCTGTAGGGGTAATGTCAAACGATCCGTGCGAACACCGCCAATGACGAACTGTTGACTCGTCGCACCGGCAGCCACCTGTTCCCTGATCTTTGACTCGAGCAACTGCCGCGCTGCGGCCACGCTGCCTGTCACATCTGCTAACACAACGACTCCAGTCGCGCCCCGTTTCCCATTCGGCGGAACAAAAGCGACAGCCACTTCTCCGCCATCCACATCACCCAGCTCACTCCAACTCAAACGCAACTTGCGCAACTGGGTAAACTTCTCCTCCAGCTGGCGCCGCAGATCGCGTGCAAACGGTTCCATCTGGGGCGTCGCTACCAACTGTCCAATCCCGGTCTTCTCCCAATGCTCGCGTAGCAAATCAAAATCCGCCACAGAGAAAAAGGCTGCGGTACGGGCAGGTAGAATTTGTTTACTGCTGCGACCGGCGTCGGCCGCCAACGCACCACCCGGCAGCAGACCGGCGAGAAACCAGCTCAGCGCAATCGCACAGCAGAGACCCCACAGGGGGAAACGACGCCAGCCGGGCAAACCACGCAGCACGCGAGCAGCTGCGGGCGCATCCTGGGGTACCAGCTCCTGAAAGGGTACCAGCGGCGATGTGCAATAGTGTTTGGGCGTAGACAAGATTGGTTTACTTCACCGGCTCTGTTAGTTTACTTCGCTGCCTCTTCCGTGGACTGCCTCTTCCGTGGACTGCAAACAACGCCTTGTAATCCAGTTCCAACGACAGCGACCGGACGGCACACATCATGTTCGCAAAGTGCACCAGACAACTATTTGCGACAGACAACTGCTCCCACATAAAACTGCAATGTTCACGGATAGTGGTACCGGAACCTATTGTCAACCGCCCTTTCGACTTGGGACGAAAAAGAAATCGCCCTCGACGGCGGCGATGCGGACCAGGAAAAGGTCGCGTTGCTGGTAACCGAACTATTTACCCGCAGTTACTACAATCGTTAGGTTGACAAACCAGGCGGCCAAGCTCTCCCGCCACCCAGCTCCACCACACCTTCCCATCAGAGGAACTGGCGCATCCACACGCAGCGCCCACAGCAACCGCCCCATGTCAGAATCTGCCAGCAAACTGCCCGTATCGATCGAGGATGTCCACCAGGCCCTGCCCCGCGTGCGCGCCGCCCTGGCAGCGACGCCACTGTATCAATGGGGAGGCTTAACCGACCTGCTCGGCTTCCCGTTTTACTTGAAGCACGAAAACCACCAACCGATCGGGGCTTTCAAAGTGCGTGGTGGAATCAACCTTGTGGCGGCGACTGCTGGGGCCTGCCACGAGGGTGGAATTTGGGGTGTCTCAACCGGCAATCACGGCCAATCGCTGGCCTACGCAGCGCGCCGAGCTGGAATCCCCTGCACGATCGTGGTCCCGACAGGCAATAACCCCGATAAGAATGCGGCGATCCTGCGCCTCGGAGCGAAACTAATTGAAAAAGGCCGGGATTTTGACGCGGCCCGTGAACATGTCGAAGAACTCGCCCGTCAATCCGCAGGACGCTACGTCCATTCGGCCAACGAACCCTTGCTGATTGCAGGGGTGGCCACGATGGCCTGGGAAATCTTCGAGGAGCTTCCCCAACCCGATGTCATCCTGGTGCCAATCGGGCTGGGCAGCGGTGTGTGTGGAACTTGCCTGGTCGCCAAACACCGCCATCCTCAAACACAGGTCATCGGCGTTCAGGCCCGTGGCGCTGCCGCGGTGGCACGGAGTTGGCAAACAGGCCATACCGAACGTGACGCAAACTGTGACACATGGGCGGAGGGGATAGCCACCCGGGTCCCAGCTGAAATGACCATGGAAATCATGCGTGCATTGATGGACGATGTGATTCTCGTGGACGACGACCAACTGCGGCACGCGTCGTACTTGATTCTCAAACACACCCATAACCTCGCCGAAGGAGCCGGCTCGGCAGCGCTGGCAGCGGCCCTGGCTGAGCGCCAGCGGTTTGCCGGACGCCACGTTGTGGGCATCCTCTCAGGCGGCAATCTCGACCTCACCACCTTGCCTGCCATTCTGGCTGCCGCCAAACCGGTAAAATCACCGGAAAATCGACGGTAAACTGCGTAAAAGGCGCGGCGTAATCGGACGAACCCAAGTGGCAGGCAAGGTGCAAACCGCCCGCCTGGCAGGTCGGCTCTGCGAAGCACCGAGAGGGTGCCAGACGCGCGGACATTCGTTGCGATTCCCAGGCAGTCGGGGTATATTCGATTTACGAATTTTGGCCATCTGAGCCGCCGGGCCGACAGGTCCTTTCCCGTCGCCCACCATTCCCTTTACGCATCGCCGCGGACGCGGATTGACATTTGCCGAGGTACTTGTCATGAGAACTGGCTGGACGCTTTCCACCGTTTTGGGTCTGACCCTGGTGGGAACGCTACTGCAGGCGATTGCGCCGCAACCGTTATTTTCTGAGGAAGAGACACCGGACTCCGCGGTAGCGCGTGAAGTCAGCTACTACAAGGAAATTCGCCCTCTCTTTCAGACGCACTGCCTGGGCTGTCATCAACCGGCCAAACAGAGTGGCCAGTACGAGATGACGCAATTCTCCCAGCTGCTGCAAGGTGGTGAGAGCGGTGATGCAGCAATCGTAGCTGGCAAACCCGACGAGAGTGGGTTGATCGATCAAATCACACCCGTCGATGGGGCCGCGGCCATGCCAAAGGAAAGGAAACCGTTGGCCCCCGCTGAGATCGAACTGATTCGCAAATGGATCGAACAAGGAGCCCAGGACGACACTCCGGCTTCGGCCAAAGTGCAATACAACACCGAAAACCCACCGAAATATGCGGCCGCGCCTGTCATTACGTCTCTCGACTTCTCACCCGATGGCAAATGGCTGGCAGTATCGGGTTACCACGAAGTCGTGCTGCATCATGCTGACGGTTCGGGGGTAGCCGCCCGCCTGATCGGCATGTCAGAACGGATCGAGTCGGCCGTCTTTTCTCCAGATGGCAAGCGTCTGGCTGTTGCTGGCGGTTCACCCGGCCGCCTGGGAGAAGTGCAAATCTGGGACGTGGCCGAGCGTGCGCTGCGACTCTCTCGGAGTGTCGGTTACGACACACTCTATGGCGCCAGCTGGTCCAACGACAGCAAGTTGATTGGATTCGGCTGCCCGGACAACACCCTGCGGGCAATCGATGCCGAGACCGGTGAGCAAAAACTCTACAACGGGGCGCATAACGACTGGGTCCTGGACACGATCTTCTCAGTCAAGTCCGACCACCTGATCTCGGTTAGCCGAGATCGATCAATGAAATTAATCCACGTCCCCACACAACGTTTCATCGACAATATTACCAGCATTACGCCAGGTGCCCTGAAAGGGGGCCTGCATGCCATCGACCGCCACCCCAGCAAAGACGAACTACTCGCCGGTGGCTCCGACGGGACACCAAAGATTTACCGCATGGTACGAGAAAAAGCCCGCAGGATTGGCGACGACTTCAATTTGATCCGAGCGTTCCCGAAAATGCCGGGACGGATTTTCTCCGTCGCGTTCAGTAGCGACGGCAATCAGATTGTCGCCGGCAGCAGTTACAACACGCAGGGAGAAGTGCGTGTCTTCAACTACGCCGATGCCAAGGAACTGCTGAAGATCTCGGTCCCCGAAAGTGCAATCTATGCCGTCACGTTCAGCCACGATGGCAAACAGCTTGCCGCGGCCGGCTATGACGGCCAGGTACGGTTAATCGATGTGGCCAATGGCAACATCAAACACGCCTTCCCACCGGTGCCAATTCGAGCCGGTGAGGTGGGTGGTGCGGAGTAGAAGTATCCCAAGTCAAACCTATGGTTTAATCATCATGATCTGTTTTCTGGTCGCTGGCGTCAGCCCGCTGCAGAGAACGCCGCAACATCACCTCCCACCACAAACGGATAATCCGGTCGCCGAAACTGACACCTGACAACGCAGCAACCAGGTAAAACACTACTCGCAGACAACCTATCTTCAGGTACGAAATGACTCCTCTGAAAACCAACTCAGTCCCAGTCCTGAATACCAATCCAAGTGCCGCCGCTATGAACAACCGCTTTCTACGCTGTCACGTCGCTCACTGCTTTCTGTTAGCCGGATTACTGCTGGCAGCACCTGCCGGCGCTCAGGCCGACGAGGAAATGGAAAGCTTGCCCGAGGGCCTGGAGATCGTATCGATCGACGTGATTCCTCCTGCCGTGTCACTGAAGAGTGGTTTTGAATACCGGCAAATCCAGTTCCGCGGTAACTTGAAAACCGGTGAAACGGCTGATCTGACCCGGATGGTCAAATTGACCACAAAACCGGCAACGGTAGCAGTTTCAGCGCTGGGGCTGGTGACTCCCGTGGCAGATGGCCAGGAGCAGTTGACCTTTGTCTTTCAAGGACGCGAGGTCACGGTTGCAGTCGAAGTCAGTGGCGCCCAGCAGACTCCACCCATTAGTTTTGTACAGGATGTGCAACCCACCTTCTCCCGCCTGGGATGTAATGCAGGAACCTGCCACGGTTCGCGCACAGGCAAAAATGGTTTCAAGCTTTCCTTGCGCGGCTACGACTCCTTGTTTGATCATCGCGCCTTTACGGACGACATCGGGGCGCGGCGTCTGAATCGCGCGGCACCTGACCAGTCGCTGATGCTATTGAAGGCCACCGGATCGATTCCGCATGTGGGCGGTGTGCGTACCAATCCGAGTACAACGTATTACCAGATGATTCGTCAGTGGATCGCGGAAGGCGCAAAACTGGATCTGGACGCTCCGCGTGTGCAATCGGTGGAAATCCTGCCGCAAAACCCGGTCCTGCCTCGGGCCGGCATGCGCCAGCAGATGACCGTACTGGCCACATACCAGGATGGTAGTGTGCGAGACGTCACGCGAGAGGCCTTTATCGAAAGTGGCAACATCGAGGTTCTGGAAGCAGACGAAAGTGGCCTGCTCACGCTCTTGCGACGGGGCGAATCTCCGGTGCTGGTACGTTACGAGGGGGCCTACGCGGCGACCACGCTGACCGCCATGGGCGACCGCACAGGGTTCGCGTGGCAAGAACCGGAACATTACAACTACATCGACAAACACGTGTATGCCAAACTGCAACGCGTCAAGATCCTACCCTCGGAAGTTTGCGGCGATGCTGAATTCCTGCGGCGTGTCTACCTCGACCTGACCGGTCTGCCACCCGAAATTGACGCCACGCGAAAATTCCTGGTCGACCCGCGCCCCAGCCGTGAAAAGCGGGCCGCTCTGGTCGATCAACTGATCGGAAACCCGGAATATGTCGAGCATTGGACCAACAAATGGGCCGACATGCTTCAAGTCAATCGGAAATTCCTCGGCGAGCAAGGGTCCATCGCCATGCGCAACTGGATCAAGGACGTGGTCGCCAGGAATCAACCTTACGATGAAACGGCCCGTCAAATTCTCACCGCCAGTGGCTCCACTATCGAGAGCCCGCCTGCCTCCTACTTCAAGATTCTCCGCGACCCCGCGTTGATCATGGAAAATACGACCCACCTGTTCCTGGCGGTTCGTTTCAACTGCAACAAATGCCACGACCATCCGTTCGAACGCTGGACGCAGGACCAGTACTATCAATTGGCCGCTTTCTTTTCACAGATCGGCTTCAAGGAAGACCCGCTTTACCGCGGCAAGAAAATTGGTGGATCCGCAGTGGAAGGTGCCAAACCGCTGGTCGAAGTCGTGTTCGACAAGAATGCCGGAGAAGTCACACACATTCGCACCGGGGAAACCGCGCCACCCGTATTTCCCTATAGCCATGACGATTTAGCCGCGACAACGGCATCGCGACGCGAGCAGTTGTCACAGTGGATCACTTCTCCCAAGAACCAGTACTTCGCCCGCAGTTACGTCAACCGTCTCTGGGGCTATCTGTTCGGGACCGGAATTATTGAACCGATTGACGACATCCGGGCAGGTAATCCTGCTACCAACCCGGAGTTACTCGACGCATTGGAAAAAGACTTTGTTGCCAATGGATTTAATGTCCAGCATATGCTGCGTCTAATCTGCAATTCCCGCACCTACCAGCATTCCATTAGTGCGAACGAATGGAACCAGGACGACACTATCAATTACGCACGTGCGATCCCTCGCCGCCTGCCGGCGGAAGTCCTCTACGACGCCATTCACCTAGCCACCGGTTCGCAACAGAGAATTCCCGGCGTACCGGCCGGCTTTCGTGCCGCCGAACTCCCTGACGTCGGTGTCAAGGTTCCATTCCTGGACGACTTTGGGCGTCCCGTTCGCGAGAGTTCGTGTGAGTGTGAACGCAGTAGCAGCATGGTCCTGGGCCCCATTATGAAGCTGATCAACGGCCCCACCGTGGCTGACGCGGTTTCCGATCCGCAAAATGCGCTAACGCGTCTGGTCGCCGAACAACCTGACGACCGCAAGCTGCTGGAGAATCTGTTCCTGCGTTTTCTGTCACGTGCCCCGTCAGAGGACGAACTGGCAATCGGCCTGGAGGCCTTGAAAACCGCTGGCGACGGCCATCCACAATTGCTCGCTGAACTGGACACTTACAAGAAAAGTCTTCTGGCAAAACAAGCTGCCTGGGAAAAGACGCTGGTTTCCATTCCGGAATGGACAGTGCTGAAACCGTCTGAAATGAAGTCCGCCGAGAACGCGGAAATGACGCTTCAGGAAGACCTGTCAATTCGCGTGATGAAGAAGGCCGACAAAGACGTGTATACCGTTGTGGCAACGACAGAGCTGTCCGACATCACCGGCATTCGACTGGAAGCATTGCCTGATGATGCACTCGCCAATAAAGGTCCAGGACTCGCGGACAATGGCAATTTTGTGGTCAGCGAGTTCACCGTGGCGAGCGGTCCCCAGGGCGATCCTGCCAGCAACGCACCAGTCGTCCTGACGCGGGCGGTGGCAGACTACAGTCAGAAGCAATACGACATTTCAACAGCCATTGATGGAAAAGATGCCGGGGGGTGGGCTGTCGCCCCCGAATTTGGAAAACCGCACACCGCGTTCTTCGAAACCAAGACGAACCTGGGGCAAGAGGGCGGGACCCGGCTGACCTTCACGATCCGCCAACAGTTCGGCAGTAAACACATGCTGGGGAAATTTCGGTTGTCTCTGACGCAGTCACCTCGCCCATTACGCATCGATGCGTTACCCGCAGAATTGGCACAGGCCATCGCGGTGCCCGCCGACCAACGTAACGACGCGCAGCGCGAAGTCATCTATCGTCAATTTACCAAGGGCGACCGGACACTGGCGGATCTTGAGGCGAGTGTGAAACGGAGTGCAGAACAGCTCAAGAACCGTCGCTTGAGCGGGGTCCAGGATCTCGCCTGGGCATTGATTAACAACGCAGCATTCCTGTTCAACCACTAGGATTGCCCGCCGCGCAGGGTTGAAATCCAGACCACCTGCCACCGGCGTGCGCCAACGCCGCCAGCTGCAGCGACTCTGTCGGAACATGGCGACGGCAACGCAAATCTCGCAATCGGCACATCTTACCGATCCTGTGCGATTGGAAATTTACGGGTGGAGGAAATTGGTCGGCGCCGTTTGCCGATTTGAAGGTCTGTCAGGTTTACCCCAAGACTTTCCTTCCAGTGCCACACTCCAGTGATGTCCGAACTGGCAAATCAACACTCGCTGGTCGATGAACTCGACGCGCGCCAAAATGAGGTCCTGCTGCAACTGGACGATTTGAATATACAGATCGAGTCCTTGTTGTCAGAGTACCTAGTCGCTGACACTCCTGCTGACGAAGCAGCGCCTCCCACGACGTCGCAAGAAGCGGCTTGAACGTCAAAACGTGTGCGGCCCACCGGTCATGTTTCCCCGATCGGCATCACTGGCGAACATCGACTGGGAATAGCGTGGGATAGTGCCGTGGCGTAGCGCCGTGCCCTCGGCTGCCTGTGGCATACTCGTTTCATCTGCGACAAACACATGTTGTGCGTTGCGATCACAGGTATCGGCAGGTTATGCTGTCACGCCACTCGGTTCGACACCATGCCATTTCCTGGGCCTGTCGCCAGCGAAAACACTCTCGCGGCAGCCTGCATTCCTAGAGCCCGCATGAATCTCGACAAAACCAATTCACGTGTCCAGCGCATGTTCGGTGAGATTGCGCCGAAATACGACCGTATGAATCATTTGCTGTCGTTGAACGTGGATCGATACTGGCGCTGGCGCACGGTGCGTTTGGTACCACCCCGGGGGGCCGCGCCCATTCTTGACGTCTGCACAGGCACGGGAGACCTGGCCTTTGCGTTTCACCGACGCAGCCGAGGCCAGGCACCGGTGATTGGCGCCGATTTCTGTAAAGAAATGCTGGCTATCGGCGAAGCCAAGAAACAGCGCCGAGGCATTCGCGACGACCTCTCGTTTATCGCCGCCGACTCCCAGAATTTACCCTTTCCAGATAACCAGTTCCAGATTGTCTCGGTGGCCTTTGGATTGCGAAACATTGCAGACACCGACCAAGGGCTGCGCGAGATGGCACGCGTCTGCCAACCGGACGGCCAGGTCGCGATCCTCGAATTCTCGATGCCTCGCTGGCAACCTTTCAAAGGACTCTACGGCTGGTATTTTCGCCACGTGCTGCCGCGACTCGGCCAGTTACTCGCGCGAAACCGTGAAGAAGCCTACAGCTACTTGCCAGACAGTGTGGGCGAATTTCCGTCAGGAGATGCACTCGCGCAACGCATGCGCCAAGCCGGCCTGCAACACGTCCGGTTTCAGCCGCTGACCCTGGGCATCGCAACACTTTACATGGGAACCAAATGAAGACGCTCGTGGTTGCCATCACCGGCGCCAGTGGTGCCGTGTACTCCCGTCGCCTGCTGGAGGTACTCTGTACTGCTGGTCACAGGGTCCGACTTACCGTAAGTCCCGCGGGAGCCGCCGTCCTGAAAACAGAACTCGACCTGGGAACGTCCCCATTGGCGGCCGAAGACACCGCCCGCGAACTGGCCGCACCCTGGCACGAGCAGATCGAAATCCACTCACATACCGATCTCATGGCTCCCATCGCCAGCGGATCCTGCCTGACCGCCGGCATGATCATCCTCCCTTGTTCCGGAGGTACCCTCAGCGCGATCGCGCATGGCGGCAGCAACAACTTGATTCAACGCGCGGCCCAGGTACACCTCAAAGAACGTCGCAAGCTGATCCTGGTGCCTCGCGAAACCCCGTTGTCCCTGGTGCATCTGGAAAACATGAAACAAGCGCACCTGGCGGGCGCAGTTATCCTGCCAGCAATGCCAGGCTGGTACCACGGCGTACGATCTCTCGACGACCTGGTGGACTTCGTCGTGGCCCGAGTACTCGATCAACTGGAAATCGAACATCGCTTGATGCAACCCTGGGGATCGGCGCCACGCGAACTACCTCAAGACCCGTCTTCCTGAATGCCCCGACAGAGAGAAAGCGATGTTGACCTGGCTGGTTCGTGTACTGGAGATGATTCGTTTCAGTCACACGATTTTCGCAATGCCATTTGCGTTATTGGCCGCAGTCATGGCCTGGCACGTAAACGCATCTGAACGCCAATTCCCAGCGGAACATTCGGCTCTCCAGAAGCTGATCGCCTCAATCCGTTGGCAAGAGTTGCTGGCAATCGTGCTCTGCATGGTCACCGCCCGCAGTGCTGCGATGGCCTTCAATCGCATCGTCGATCGTCGTATTGACGCCCAGAATCCAAGGACTTCCCAGCGCCACTTGCCGGCAGGCTTGCTATCGGTCGCGGGAGTTGCGTTGTTTACCATTTTGAGTTCACTGGCTTTTGTTGCCTCCACGCTGTTGTTGCTGCCAAATCGCTGGCCTCTGATACTCTCGGTGCCGGTTTTGCTGTTCTTGATGGCATACAGCTTCACCAAGAGATTCACCGCCTGGGCCCACGGTTGGCTGGGAACCTCCTTGATGCTGGCACCCATTTCAACCTGGATCGCCCTGCGAGGGGAGCAAGTGTGGGCCCAACCCAGCGACATCTTGCCGAGTCTGATCCTCGGCATCGCAGTACTCTGTTGGGTCAGCGGCTTCGACATTATTTACGCATGTCTCGATGTCGAGTTCGACAAGCAATATGGCCTGCACAGTGCACCCTCCCGACTCGGAGTTCCTGCAGCTTTACGAGTCGCGGCGTTCTGTCACCTGGGTATGATCCTGTCCCTCGCCTGCCTTCCCTGGGTACCAATGTGGACAGGACAGTCCCTCGATTTGACCTGGATTTATGGAACAGGTGTCAGCATGGTCGCCATCCTGTTGATTTACGAACACGCACTGGTACGTCCTGGCGACCTCGGACGCGTCAACGTCGCCTTCTTTCACATCAATTCGGTCGTCAGCATGGGAGTTTTCGGCTTTGTAACTCTCGACCTGGTCACGTAGACAAAGCCGGGACGCCGACTTAGATTTGATCGTTGCGGAACAACCCCGTTACGATCACCGTCGAGAATCATTACCCTCCCGCCGCTTGCCAGCCGCAGCCTGCTGTTTCACCGAGTCTTACCCTATGATCCAACCGTCGCATCCCAGCCTCCGCAGCATACGCGAAAAAGTAGAATCCCAGGAACGTCTCAGTTTCGAAGATGGACTGACTCTGTTTGCGCCGGACACACCACTGCAAGAAGTGGGAGAACTGGCAAATCTGGTTCGCGAGCGTTGGAATGGTAACGCTGCCTACTTCAATATCAACACGCATCTCAATCCGACCAACGTGTGTGTCTACCGCTGTATTTTCTGTGCATTTCGTTCGGATTTGCGCGACCCCAAAGGGTACCTGATGGATGACGATCAGCTACTTGAACGAGGGCAGGAAGCCGTACAAAGCGGATGCACCGAAATGCATATCGTCGGCGGCCTTCATCATCAAAAAAAATATGACTGGTATCTTAATCTGATCCGCTTGCTTCACGGCGCCTTTCCGCATTTGCACCTCAAAGCCTGGACCGCGGTAGAAATCAACTGGTTCGAGTTTCTTACCCGCCGTTCACCACGGTCGATTCTGGCAGAACTCATCGACGCCGGTCTCGGCAGTATGCCGGGCGGTGGCGCAGAGATCTTTCATCCCGAAATTCGAGACCAGATCTGTGAGCACAAAGCGGACGCGACGCGGTGGCTGGATGTACATCGGGCAGCACACGAGTTAGGCCTGAAAACTAACTGCACCATGCTCTATGGCCACCTGGAAACTGCCTACCATCGGGTGGACCATTTAATCCGCCTGCGCGAACTCCAGGATGAAACGAAAGGCTTCCAGACGTTCATCCCATTGGCATTCCACCCGGAAAACACAGGCCTTTCGCATTTGAAAAAGCCTTCGGCGCTGGACGACCTGCGTACCATCGCCGTCAGTCGTTTGATGCTGGACAACATCCCGCATATCAAGGCGTACTGGATCATGTTAGGAATCGGTACCGCGCAAACCGCTTTGGCGTACGGCGCGGACGATCTCGATGGTACCGTACGACACGAGTTGATCTACCACGATGCGGGGGCCACCACGCCTGAATTGCTCTCGGTCGAACAAATTCAAGCCCTTATTCGCGAAAGCGGACGTCAACCGGTGGAACGCGACACGCTGTATCGAGAAGTCCTGCGCAGCTCTGAAAATCCAACGGATTGGCACATTGGCGAAGCCATCCCCATCCCCACACTATCTTGATGTCGCAGCTCGCTGTCCTGGTACAAGCTGTCAACAAACTTGCCCGTACCATGTGCAGACCACATAATGCAATTGGTCGGGTATCAAAGCGGACTGGTAACGCGGCCCGCGGCAATCTACAGTAGCACAGGGCTGGCCTTCACAACGACAGAGCTGGCCTTCAAACCGGCAATCCGGTTGGTTCGCCTGCCAACCCAGTACCAAGGCGCATCGTGAAACGAAGAATTCTCGGCACCGCACTCCTGTTGATCACTCCCTTGCTGGCCGCCTGGGCACAGCAAGCTGAGCGAAAAACCGAACGACAACCGGTGCGACGTGCGCAACCACCTCGTTTTGACCCAGCCGTCGTTCGCAACATTTTTTTCGACGACCTTTTTGCCACAAATGGCCCCCTTAACGGACCGCGTCCCGCCAACCTTGCTGCGGCTGCTGCTGGAGCCGCGACACCCCAGGCGGCAGGATCAGGCGCGAAACCAGCGGCCTCATTTGCATGGTCCAAATTTATTTCAGCTGGCACCATTGAAGATGAGGTCAAGCAAATCGCGGGCCGCCTCAACGAGGATGTCACGCGCCCAGCCGCTTTCGCGCGCGATGGGCATCACAAGTGCCGCGTCCACTTTTCTGTCCTGGCAATGATGTTTGCCATCACGAGTGAGTACGACGGAGACGTACGCTGGAAAACCGAAGCAGCAGTGGCCCGGGATTTATTTTCGAAAACTGCAGCCAACTGCAAAACCAACTCATCGGCCACATTCAATGCGGTCCGGAGACAACGCGACGAAACTCTGCAAACGCTGCTCGGAGGCAGCGGGCTTCAGGGTAAGGGTGAAGCGGCATCTGACTGGTCTGCCATCACCGATCGGAGCCCCTTAATGACTCGGCTCCAGGAGGCTGCCGAAGAGAACCTGCAACGCTGGACCGCCAGCGCCAGCGAATTCGAAAAACACCTGCAGGAGCTCCCACGCGAGGCAGAACTGGTCGCCGCCTTCGCCATCATCTTGTGCAAAGATGGTATGGAAGATGCCGATGATGACGAATACATGGGTTACGCAAAAGCCATGCAAGACGCTGCGCTGTCACTCGTGGATGCGGTAAAACTGAAGAACCAGTCGGCTGCCAGCAAAGCAGTCGGACAAATCCGCAAGGCCTGTGGCGAATGCCACTCGACCTACCAGTAAGTTGATTCCGGCGGATCGCAGGCCTGGCACTGTGCGGCAACGCACAACCCTGCTCCTCTGGGGGCGCTGGAAAACAACCTCTGGCACCGCTTCCACTGCCCTGCGTGAGAAACCTGATCCCACGCGCAGCTTTCCTTACGCGACAGGGCAATTAGGCTAAGAAGTAGCTGCTGCAGTGTAGATACACACAACGTGTTGCATCATCCATTTCTTCCAGGCTGCCTGCTATGTCGCCACGAATACGCCTCCACCAACTACAGGTACACTCCCGCTGTCTTCAAATGATCCAGCACAGCAGTTTACGAGTTGGTCTGCCACTAATCCTGGCAACAGCCTGCCTGTCATGCACCGATTCCACTGGCAATCGTACAACGCCAAACGCGTGGCAACAGGGTGGCACCGCCCACCGCCATTCCGAGGTCCTGACAGACACAAACAACATCACCCAGTCTGCCCAGCCCAGAGACGACGGCTCTGATTTTGCGGCCAGACACCGCCGGGAAACGACGCTACCGGCCAATTACCAAGGCATTCAGAAGTCCTCGGGTACGACAACGCCGAACGAACGCTTCCAATTGCCGAACATCCCCATCAAACGCTACGAGCGTGTGATCCCACTGGTCGACCGTGCACCTTACTAGTCCGGACTTCCTTTGGCCTGCCTTCCGATTCACCCGTACGTTTGCTGCCGCGGATGGAGAACTCGTGCACTTTCCAGTCCGCTAACAGCACCCCGACATCCGTTTCTGGCCGCACACGTTCCACTCAATCGTTTACGAATCGAACTCCAGTTGTGATTGTGTGCCCCTGGAGCAATTCGCTCACCTCCATGGCCCGCTTTCCCGGTAACTGCACACGCTGCAAACTCAACAGATCCCGCCCCGTACCCACCCACAACTGGTGCCGGTCAACGTGTACAACCACTCCCGGATCCACGGGCATATCGCTTCCCTGCTCCACTGCAACTTGATGCAAAATCAAGCGGGAAGTCTGTTCCCCTTGAGGCAAAAACGTAAAACTCCCGGGCCACGGCTTCAGCGCCCTGACCTGGTTGTAAATCCGCTCGGCTGGCTGTTGCCAGTCAACCAGCCCATCCGTCTTCTTCAGTCGAGGGGCGCGGCTCGCCAACGCATTGTCCTGCTGTACTCCCAGCGGGCCAATGCCGTCCCAGTGTTCCAGTTGGCGGAGTGCATCCTCCAGACATGCAGCACCTCGATCAGCCAGCCTCGCCTCCAATGACACGGCGTCTTCCGCATCACCGATCGTGACTGGGCACACTGCCACCACAGGGCCCGCGTCGAGTCGTGGCGTCATATGGATAGCGGTCACGCCAGTCTCCCGGTCGCCATTCCAAATCGCGTAGTTGACGGGAGCCGCTCCCCGGTACTGGGGCAGCAGCGACCCGTGCAAGTTGATACCGCCCAGCGGAGCGATGCCCAGTGACTCGCGAGACAGGATCTGCCCATAATCGCAAACTACGAGTAAATCGGGAGAGAGCGCCTGCAAGTTGGCATGGAACTCGGTGGCATTGACATCGGGTGGCATCAACACGGGAAGGCCCTGCTGCACCGCGACTTCGCGCACCGGACTGACGGGCGGCTGCGAACGTCGTCGTGTGGGGGGCGCGGGTCTGGTCACTAGCGCCAGCACGTCATGCGTTGAACCCAACAACCATTGGAATGCGGGTACCGCAAAAGGCCCCGTTCCCATCATGATCACTCGCACAAGTCACCTGTGTAATACCAGCGGGAATCGTGTTTGCCTCAACAATACTTCACTTGCAACTCTAACAATCGTGCCTGAACCTGATCGTCAGGCGGAATTTCACCCGCCTCGCGCAGCTGCTGGAATTCGGTCTCAAAGGCAGCCAGGCCCGCTTCCAACTCTTCTTGCGCCCCACTATCCATGCGATCGATAAACAAGGTCCCATCGAGATGGTCCAGTTCGTGTTGCACAACACGGGCTGGCAACCCGTCCAAATCGGCCACAATGTGCGCGCCCGAAAGTCCGTACGCTTCCACCCGAACCTTCCGCGGCCGCCGCACCGGTCCATACAGGCCAGGCAAACTCAGGCAACCTTCCTCCTGCTCTGCATGATCTTNCGGATGGCTGATCACTGGATTGATAAACACCTGNTCGGTTTCAGCCTCATGTTCCGCCGAGAGATTAACCACAAACAACCGCAAAGGCAGGTCAACCTGGTTCGCAGCTAANCCGATTCCCTGCGCCTCGTACATCAACTCGAACATCGTGCGGATGGCATCGCGGAGCTCCGCGTCCACACGTCTGACCGGCTGCGACTTGTGACGCAACGTCGGGTGGGGGTACTTCACGATCTGCAAAAGCAGCTCCTCGTTAAAAACATCCACTGGGGCAAGCAATCACCGGGCACTACCCTGGTAAACGGCTCACAAACGTACTCTCGGACGGTCCTCGCGGTCATTTTCACCTGAAAAACTCCGCATCAGGCGGCATTGCGGAACGCCGCGATAGTCGCAAGTGCTTTAAATACAACTACTTACACCAATTCCATCAAGGTCGCCACAACGGGCATCACTGAAACCTGCGGAGTTGATTTCAGAGACCACCCCTGCCACGTCGATGAGATAAACTTCTCAGTACCGAAAAAAAAGTAAATCGATTGACACGGCTTATCGTTGAGCTAGAATCAGCGAAAGCGCTCGGCAATTTGGGCGTTTTTCTCATCAGAGTTTCACGTTATTTTTCATGTTTCTTTTTTATCGTTCTGGGAGGTCCTTCACAATGCGGTCTAGTCACAGACGCCACAGAGGGTTCACGCTGGTTGAACTCCTAGTGGTCATCGCGATCATCGGTATTCTGATCGCGTTACTCTTACCAGCGGTTCAGATGGCGCGTGAAGCTGCCAGGCGCGCCCAATGTAACAACCACTTGAAACAACTCGTGCTGGCATCGCACAACTATCACGACACCTACAAGCGTCTGCCGATCATGATCGCTTGGAGCCCGTGGAACAACTTTGACGGTGGTTTTGCCGACAAAGTCGCGCTGTTGCCGTATCTCGAACTGGATACGTTCTATGACCGGACGATCTTCGATCCGTTCAAGCAGCTGCCCGGTGGCGGGAACCAGAACACGGCCGTCTACCAGGACTGGTCGCAGGCGTTGAACGATCGAGACCTCACCCAGGAATTCAACCGTCTGGGAACAGGTTCTGCGTACGATCCGGGTGGATGGAACTGGAGTAACAGTAACGCCAACCGTCGTACCCAGTCGATCAAGATCCCGATTTTCAACTGCCCCTCGCAGCCTTATGAAAACTTCGGTGGTCGCGGTCAGTTCACCTACGCCACCAATCACGGTACGGCTCACTCGCCTCCGCACGGTGACCCGAAGACGGGTGCCGGTGGTTCCAGTGCCCGAATGGACTGGGGACGCCACAATGGTGTCGCCGCGTTCTTCGGCCCGAACCCCAATAGCTGGTGCCGTAGTAGTATGCCCGTGCGACTCTCGACCATTACCGATGGTACGAGTAACACGGCTGCCTACTCGGAGTTTGTCGTCGATACCTGGAAGGAAGCGGAAAAAACCGAATCCACCCAGTACGACTGGCCGCGTGGTAAGAACATGGTTCACTCCTGGACCAGTGGTTCGAATACCGCTCGACATCGTATTTACTGCATCAACGTCCGCATCAGAAACGGTCAACTGAGCTGGCGGCAAGAAATGCGTGGTCGCTCTTGGGCCTGGTCCTTCATGGGAACTGGCTCGGCTTATGCTCACACGATGCTGCCGAATGAAACTCCCTGTCACTCTTACACGAATGACTGGGAAGGCACCAACATGATGAGCGCAACCAGCAAACACCCCGGTGGTGTTAATGTTGCCCGTGCGGACGGTTCCGTTGGATTCGTCCAGGAAAACGTTGACGCTCAAGTGTGGTGGGCCCTGGGTTCACGTGATGGTAACGAAACTACAGCGGACTCCAGTGCTCAATGACCAAACTGGTGTTCGCCGCGGCCATTATGCTGGTCTTGATGCATAGTGGTTGTAGTCGAAATGAAGAAACAGCCGGTGCCCCTGGGGTGCCGGCTGTTTCTCCTTCTACTGAGCCCGCCAACCGGGATACGGCAGTTAAGCCTGCTGCTCCCCAACTCGCGATCCCCCCACACTTTGTCGATATTGCCCAATCACGGGGCATTGACTTCACCTACTTCAACGATGAAGTCCCGGACCGGTTCTATATTCCCGAGATCCAGGGTGGCGGCGTGGCCTGGGTCGATTTTGACTCCGACGGCTGGCTCGATCTGTACATGGTCAACGGCTGTCGACTCGTCAAAACCGACCCCAATCAAAGCGAATTTGAAAATCGGCTCTTCCGCAACTTGGGGAACGGCCACTTCGCCGATGTCACCCAATCCGCAGCGAGCGCTGACATCCGCTTTGGACATGGTGTCGCGGTCGGTGACTTTGATGCCGACGGCTTTTACGACCTGTACGTATCGAACTATGGTGAAAATGCTCTCCTGCGAAATAACGGAGACGGCACCTTTGAACACGTGGAAAATCATGCGGGAGTCGCAGATCCACTGTGGGGAACGAGCACGCTATGGGTCGACGCCAATGCGGACGGGCTGCTCGACTTGTATGTCGCCAACTACACGGATTGGGATCCGGCACAGCACGAATTATGCCTGTATGACAAGTCCTTCGGTTATTGCGGCCCACGCGACTACAACGCGCAGCCAGACCGCTTCTTCCTGAACCAAGGTGATGGCACTTTCGTCGATGCCGCGCAAACGCTGGGCCTGTCTGCACCTAAAGGCAAAGCGTTGGGAGTTGTCGCACTCGATCTTGACAATGATGCCAAGCCAGAGATTTATGTCGCCAACGATATGTGCGCAAATTTCCTCTTCACGCAAAGCCGCCCACCCATCGCCAAACTCATCGAATCAGACAATGACCACCTGTTCCTGAACCTGGCCTCCGTTGCCGGATGTGCCGTCAGTGAACGTGGCCTTGAAGAAGCCAGCATGGGGATTGCCTGCGGAGACTTCGATCGCAATGGGTTCAATGACATTTACCTGACCCACTTTCACCAACAAAAAGGGACACTCTACCAGAACCAGGGCAATGGCCTGCAGTTCCTTGACGCCAGTCGGCGCACCAAGATCGCACGGCATACTTACGATACTCTGGGATTTGGCACGATTGCGTTCGACTACGACCGCGACGGCGCACTCGATCTGTTCATGACCAATGGCCATGTACTTGGCTCGCAACACGAAATTTCCTGGATGCGCCCACAGTTATTGCAGAATGAAGGTGCCGGAAATTTCGTTGACGTTTCCTCGGCATGCGGACCGTATTTCGAGAGGCGTCTGCTGGGCCGAGCGGCCGCGGGAGGGGATTTCGACAATGACGGTGACCTCGATCTGGCGATCAGCCATCTAAAAGATCCATTCGGTCTCCTGGAAAATCGCACGGAAACCGGACGAGCCTTCCTGGGACTGGAATTGGCAACTGCCAACCGTATTCCCCCCATCGGTGGTCGCGTGATCGTCCACCACGCCGGCAAGCAGCAAATGCTCCCTGTGATGGCCGGGGGCAGCTATCTGTCTTCCTCGGATCAGCGGTTGCTATTTGGCCTAGACAACAAAGCCTCCGACGTCACGGTGGAAATTCACTGGCCCTCCGGACGCGTCGACAAACTGGTCGACCTGGAGCCTAACTGCTATTGGCTGGTTCGTGAGGGTCAGCCAGCCGTACGCACCACTGCAGCACAATAATGATCCTCGCGATGTCACCAGGCAGGTTCACATAGCATCTTCTTTAGCGCGGAACTCACTGTGCGTCTGGCAAGACAAGTTCGCCGAGTCTTCACAGCCGTGGTGACTGTGTTCACGGCAATCATGCTGTACTGGTTCCTCGCTAGCCGGAATGGCCAACTCGCTGAAATCCCTGAGTCGAAAACCAGTTCCGGGCCTGATCAACACACAGCCAGTGCCTCTGCTCCGTCCATCCCACCCGTCTTCACCAACGTCGCGACTGCGTCTGGAATTGACTTCACCTACTTCAACGATGCAGTCCCGGATCGCTTTTACCTCCCTGAGGTGATGGGAGGTGGAGCCGGCTGGGTCGACTACGACCAGGACGGAAAGCTCGATCTCTATCTGGTCAATGGTTGTCGTCTGGAAGAAGACCCCTACGCCCCCACCAACCGGCACCAAAACAGACTCTACCGGAATCTGGGGCAGGGACGCTTTGAAGATGCCACATTTGCCTCCTCGACGGGCGACCGTCAGTTCGGACATGGCTGCGCAGTCGGTGACTATGACGTGGACGGGTTTCCGGACTTGTACATCAGCAATTTTGGACGTAACACGCTACTGCACAACAATGGGGACGGCACCTACGAAGACATCACGCAGCGGACCCGCATCAACGATCGATTCTGGAGCTTCAGCTGCATCTGGATCGACGTCGATCACGATGAAGATCTCGATCTCTATGTCACAAACTACTTGGATTGGGATTTTGCCAATTCACAAGTCTGTGAACGAGACGGCTATGTGGGCTACTGCGGCCCCGGCAAGTACCGCGGTCTGGCCGATCAGGTGTACCTCAATCAAGGCAACGGCACTTTCCAGGAAGCGGCAAGTCGACTTGGAATCACAGGAATACACCCGAAAGGCTTGGGAGTCGCCGGGATGGATCTGGACAACGATCTCCGCCCGGAAATCTACGTGGCCAACGACGAATCGGCTAATTTTTTATACACAACCACCGCTTCTGAGCACGCTGACGATGGCCAACGGCTCCGCTATCGGAATCGGGCACGCGAAACGGGCTGCGCGTTGAGCGGAGACGGGTTCACCGAAGCGAGCATGGGCATCGTCTGCTTGGATTACAACCATGACACCCATCTGGACCTGTTCCTGACCCATTTCTTTGAACAAAAAAACACGCTCTATGCGGGGCAACCCAAGCTCCGCTTCTCAGACGTCAGCCAGCAGTCGGGCATCGTTGAGCCAAGCTGGCAGCGACTGGGATTCGGGACCGTTGCCTTAGACTACGACCGCGACAGTTGGCAGGACCTGGCCGTTGCCAATGGGCACGTCCTAGGACCCAATTGTCCTCCGTATGCCATGCGACCTCAACTCCTGAAAAACAGAGGGGGGCACTTTGAAGATGTCTCCGCCGATGCAGGACCCTATTTCTCTCGAGATTGGTTGGGGCGGGGGATGGCGGCAGCCGATTTTGACAACGATGGGGATGTGGACCTGCTCATCAGCCACCTGCAGCAACCCGTAGCCTTACTGCGTAATGACACAGCTGCCACCAATCACTTCGTCGGGATTGAACTCCAAACGGCCAACCGGCTTCCCGCGGTTGGGGGCCGTATCGTGGTCCAGTTACCGCACACCTCGCTCGTGTTTCCAATTGTCACCGGTGGAAGCTATCTCTCCACAAATGACCCCCGACTACTGTGCGGACTGGGGAAGCATGACGGGCCCGTCAAAGTGAAAATTTTCTGGCCTTCCGGATATGTCCAGACCTGCGATCTGGGCGTTGGCCAATACTGGCTTATAATGGAGAAACGACCACCTCAATCGGTGTCTGATTCATGAGAAACTTGCTACGGTGGGCTACCCTTGTCCTGACTGCGGCCTTTGCCAGTGGATGTGGAGAGACTACGGATCCGGAGTCTCAATCATCCCCGGTCTCTATCCTTCCCGGAGAGACCATCGAACAGAACAAGGACGGCGGATTTGGCTTGCGAAATGACGATTCGCCAGCGGTTGGCCCCAGCGGGTCCCAACCGTCCCCCGCTCCCGACGTCACGCCACGCTTCGTCAATGTGGCACAAGCGGTCGGCATCGACTTTCTCTACCAGAACGACCAACAACCGGGGCGCTTCTTCCTGCCGGAGATCATGGGTGGTGGTGTGGGTTGGTTCGATTTCGATAACGATGGTTGGCTGGACATGTACCTCATGGACGGTGGTTTGCTCGCAGACCCCAAGCAGCAAGCCCAAAGCCCGGGAAATCGACTCTACCGAAATCAAGGAGGCCGCTTTGAAGAGATTTCTTCTCTGTCCAACGCAGCACATCGCGGCTACGGCCACGGTTGCTTCGTTGGCGATTATGACGGCGATGGGTTTGACGATCTCTATCTGACCAATTTCGGCGCCAATGCTTTGCTCCGAAATAATGGCGATGGGACTCTGGAACCGGTGACACGTGAAGCAGGAGTGGAAGATCCTGTCTGGAGTTTCGGGGCAACCTGGTTCGACGTCGATGGCGATGACGATCTCGATCTTTTCGTCGCAGACTACATCACCTGGTCGATCAAGGGAAACAAGATCTGTGACATGGAGAAAATCCACATCTACTGTGGCCCGGGTGAATATGAAGGAGTCCCGGATAAATTATTCGTCAATCAAGGCGATGGCACGTTCGTCGAATCCGCGATCCCATGGGGACTACAGCGCGACAAAGGAAAGGGTTTGGCGGTGACTGCGGTTGATCTCGACCAGGACCTTAAGGCCGAAGTCTATGTGGCCAACGATATGACGGAGAACTTTCTGTTTACGCAAAGCCGGCCTCCATTTGCCGACGCAGCGCAAAACGACGCAGCAAAAAACGAAGCGAAACCGTTCATCAATGTTGGTGCTGCATCGGGTGCTGCGTTCAGTGACGTCGGTTACCTGGAGGCAAGCATGGGTATCGCAGTCGGAGACTTCGACCGCGACAGTCATTTCGATTTATTTCTCACGCATTTTCACCTTGCCAAGAACACACTTTACCAGAACCTCGGTGGCCTTCGGTTCGTAGATAACAGCAAGCGGACGCGGGTCGCCATCCATAGCATGGAGACACTAGGGTTTGGCACCACAGCGTTTGACTACGACCGCGATGGCTGGCTGGATCTGATCGTTGCCAACGGCCATGTGTTTGGGCCAGAGCATCAACCCAGCGCAATGCGACCGCAACTGCTGCGCAATACAACGAAGGGGCGTTTTGATGATATCAGCGATCACGCCGGAGCCTATTTTCAGGAACTCTGGCTCGGTCGAGGACTCGGTTCCGCCGACTATGATAATGATGGAGATCTCGACTTCGCGATCACACACCTCGACCGACCTGTGAGCTTGCTGCAGAACGAAACTACCTCCACACGGGCTTTCCTGGGACTGATGTTGCGAACCACCTCACGAGTCCCACCGGTGGGCGGCCGTGTTCTGTTGAAAACACCGCGACTCGAACAGTGGACCCCGATCATTGCAGGAGGCACCTATCTCTGTAGTAACGACGACCGTTTGCTATTCGGTGTCGACCCGACTGCAGGTCCTGTCAGCGTGCAGATTCACTGGCCGTCCGGTCGCGTCGACAACTTTTCCAATCTGGAACTCAATCGCTATTGGCTGATCCACGAGGGGCAAATGCCCCTCCCATTATCGGATCCGCCATGAGCCTCTTCCACACACAGATCACGCCACAGCCTGCACCGAGCAGTACGATGTCGAGCAGCTCAACATTCAGCGAGAGGACCACCCCGCGATGGCTGGCGATGCGCCCGTGGAGCACGTGCTTGCTGGCAGCCTTGCTAGGGCATCTGTGCGGTTGCAACCGTGCCCCGGAAACGGTGGACGATGTGTTCACAAACCTGTCACCCGCTGAATTTGAAGAACTCAGAAATTCAACACCTCCCAAGGAAAGACCCAAACCGCCGGGGCCAGCACTCTCCATTGCGCCTCAGTTTGTCGACATCGCCAGCGAAGCCGGTATCCAATTCCAATATTTCAACGACGAAGTGGAAGGCCGCTTCTTTCTCCCAGAATCGATGGGGGGGGGAGCCGCATGGGTCGACTACGACGGCGACGGCTGTCTGGATTTGTACCTCGTCAACGGCAGCAGTCTGCAAGGCCCCGGGTCGCAGTCGGGAGACTTTGTCAACCATCTGTTCCGTAATCTAGGGCAGCAAAAATTCGCCGAGGTCGGTGTCACCGCCAATGGGCACCACAAAGGGTACGGCCACGCTGTGGCCGTCGGGGACTTTGACGCCGACGGCTTTCCCGACCTTTACTTGACCAATTTTGGTACCAATACACTGCTTCACAACAACGGCGACGGCACGTTTGACGATGTGACCGATACCGCTGGTGTCGGTGACCCGTTGTGGGGATTTGGCGGGGTCTGGTTCGACATCGATGGGGACCGCGATCTTGACTTGTTTGTCGTCAACTACATCGATTGGTCATTTCAAAAAAGCAAGACCTGTGACGTCAATGGGCAACCCGTCTTCTGCGGCCCCGGCGAATTCTCGGGCCTACCCGACCGGCTTTTTATCAATCTGGGTAATGGACAATTCTCCGAGTCGGCAAAATCATTTGGATTCGCCGGCACAGTGGGCAAAGGACTCGTCGCCTTGGCGGCCGACCTCGACAATGACCTGCAACCCGAACTCTATGTGGGCAATGACCTGTCACCCAACCTGCTGTACACACGCAGTCGCCCCGCGTTCTTGCTGCAAGACAGCAATTCTGCATCGACACCCTTTTTGGAAATCGCCGCCGCCGCTGGTGCTGCTGTCGACGACCAGGGCTATGTGGAGGCGTCGATGGGAATTGCCTGCGGAGATTTTGACCGCGATGGCTGGAGCGACTTGTTCCTGACCCATTTCTACAACCACAAGAACACACTCTACCGCAACCACGGGCAGTTGCGGTTTCAGGATGTGAGCAAAGGCACGCAGATCGCACAGCACAGCTACCACACGTTAGGTTTCGGCACTGTCACATTCGATTACGACCGTGACGGCTGGCTCGACCTGTTCGCGACGAACGGCCATGTCCTGGGACCAAACTACGACCCCTACGCCATGACACCGCAGTTCTTCCGCAACAACGGCAAGGGACAATTTGACGACATCTCCAAGTCGGCGGGCACTTATTTCCGGCAAGAATGGGTCGGACGAGGGGTTGCGGGCGGGGACTACGATAACGACGGCGACCTCGACCTCGCGATCAGCCACTTGTACAAAAACACTGCGTTGTTGCGCAATGAAACCGCGACCGACGGCCGCCCGTTTCTCGGGTTGGACTTGCGTACTGCCGACCGAGTGCCACCAGTGGGAGGCCGCGTCGTTGTAACCGCCCCAAACATCACAATCACCAAACTGATCACCGCGGGTGGCAGTTACGCATCGACGAATGATCCACGTCTTCTGATTGGGCTGAGCGAAGCGGTCACGCAGGTTGAGCTGGACATCTACTGGCCGTCCGGGCGAGTTGACCACTGGTCAGAACTTGGCACTAATCGCTACTGGCTTATAATCGAAGGAACGGAACCGCAGTCCGTACACACCAGAGATTGATCATGACTGAGCCTCGCGAATCTTCCACGAATCCCATCGACGTTGAAACTGTTTCCCATGATTCCGCACCATCTGTGACTGGGGATACGGCGAGTGCAACTCCCTCCAGGAAGCCACTGCTTCTGACAGGGCTTGTTCTTCTCGTCTTGGTTACAGGAGCCTTTAGCTGGTTGGGGATGCAGACCTTCGGGAACCGTGCCCGCGCCGAAAAGATGATCGAACGCGCGCAGGAAGAGAACCTCCCCAACCTGTGGAAGCACGCGCGACTCGAACTGGAAGAGTACTTGCAGTTCCCCTTATTCTCCAGTGATGGAGACGCACAGCTGCTGCTTGTGGAGGCCTTGATCCACGACGAAAGCCTGACCCATGAAGATGCTGTGAAAGAGGCGTTGACCCAATTGCGGAACATTCCCAGCGAAGCGCCTCAAGGCGCCCAGGCTCGGGCTAAAGAGGGAAAATTGTACCTGATGATGGTACACAAACTGGGCTTGGCCGAGAGTGCATTGCGTGAAGCGATCAAGCTCAACCCTAAGGATGAAGAATCGCACTTCCTGCTCTGGAAACTGTTGGAACTGACAGGGCGTGCCGACTGGTCTGAAGAAATCTTTTGGCGTGTCTACGAATTGACCCATCCAGACCGACGGCCGGTCCGCTTGCGTCAATGGTACATGACACAGTTTTTTGCCCCGACGGCCAACCTGATGTTGGAAAGACAGATGGGTTTGCTGGGCACCGAAGAAGTTCCCAGTAGCGACAATGAGTACGAACGGTTTGATTATTTCCGCAAGGTCGAACCCACCTGGCCTGTCGCCCATGCCGCCCTGGCCAAGTGGTTCCTCGACGAAACCGATCCCAATTTTGCCAAACGCATGCTGGATGAAGCGGCCGAAAAACTCGGTGACAAACGGTTCGAAGATCCCTTCTTCGTCGCTACGCTGATTCGCTGCCTGACCGATCTGGGCCAATACGACGAAGCCCGTGAAGCATTCAAGCGATGGCCCACCGCCCAAAAAGGGTACGATTATTTCAAGTGGCAAGCTGTGCTGCTCTCCGAACTGGATGACGACGACGAACAAGCCGCTAATCTTTTCGAACAGGCGTTGGCCTCCTGGCCCGGCCCGGTCGACTGGCAAACCCGTCATCGCAAGAAAACTTGCCTCCAAAAACTGCAAAAACATCAGGAAGCGCAAAAAGAGCTTGAAAAGGCCAAGCAAATAGAGAAACTTATGGAACGCGAACAACACTCCCAGGTACGTGACGCGCTGGCCAATCTCGGCACGCGAGATTGCTACAACATCATGGTCAAGTTCTATACGGACCTGGGAATGCAGCGCGAAGCCAAAGCGTGGCAGGACCAGTTCGCACTGGTGGAAAAATACGGAGAACCGCCCAAGCAAGAAATCAGGCCCGCAGAGCCCGCCAACTCCCCCGCTGTTCCCTTCGCACCGACTGGCGAACAACCGACTGGCGAACAACCGACTAAATCTGGGGCCCCTTGAGCTTTATGGCTTCAGATCCGAGAATAATAGAAGCTCGTGGGAATAATTTAGCGTTCCCGAGCATCTTATACGTGAAGCGAATAGTCCTTGTTTTCTTTTCCATGGGAGATGTCTGATGATTCGTAGCCTAGCCTTCGTTGCCGTACTTTCAGCGGCCTTTTCTCTCGGCTGTGGTGGCGGTGGTGGAAGCGCCGAGGGTAATGCCGAAGCCGAAAAATATGGTGTCGGTGGAACTGATACCGTGCAGAGTGAAGATCAAATCAAGAAGCAGATGGAAATGAGCGCCGGCATGGGCAAACAAATGGCCGGTGACGCTGGCGCCGACGCTGGTGAAATCACTGGCGCTGATGCTGGAAGTGCTGGCGCGGCAACGGAAAAGAACTCTGACGAGTAATTTCCGTGCGTTCTTTATTTCAACTGTCAAACAGTGCACCGCCAGCTTCGTGACCCTTGAACAGGGTGCGGGGTTGGCGGTGTTCTCTATTTGTCCTGGAAGTTGTGCTCGGTTCGTTGCGCAGTTCAACCGGATGCTGATAAGTTCGATGGCCATTCCTATCCAATTATCCACCGCCGTCCTCGTGGGACTGCTGCTATGCGGTGGCTGCGGTGCCCGCCAGACGGACGGACCAGAAGCCATCGATGTTACACCTGAATCAACCGGCGAATTGAACACCAAAACTTCTGACGTCAAAGTCGTTCTCGATCCCGTCAAACAGCAGCACATATGGGACGCGGAACACACCAGCTTTGAGTTAGAGAATCGTTTTGCGACCCGCTTTGTCGATGCCTGGAAAGCCCGCGACGCTGCGCAACTGCAAACCCTCTTTGCAACATCTTTTACAGGCTCCACGCTGGTGCTTGATCAGCCACAAACCCGCTCACACAGTGTGTTGAGTGAAACTGTCTGGTCAGAAGATGACAATGCATCCCAAGCTGCCACGGGACCGCAACTGGCAAGTCACCTGGTCGCGTGGTTCGACAAGTTTCAGGAAATCCAACAACCCAAGCTCCGGGTACTGTCCATCGATCGTGCCACGAATTCGCCCGACGCCTGGCAAGCCAGGCTACTGCTGACGGCATACGGTGAGGGCAAATCTGGCGAACAAATCAAGCTGCAGTCGGAACATGACGTTACCTGCTGTTTTCAGGAAGATCAGGAACTTGAAAAAGAGGCGGTAATCACCCGCTGGAAAATCACGCAGATCCTCGAATGCATCTCGCAGCAAACCCTGATGGAGGAGACAACCGAAAAACTGGGTTTGGCAGAACTCGAACTCGTCGATAACTGGTCGCTTATCGACGGAGTTCCCGAAGACTATCGCTATCAGATGGCCGTCGAGGACTACGACCATGACGGATGGCTGGACATCGCGCTTTCGTGCTTTGATGGAAAATTTTTCCTGTTGAAGTTTGTTGAAGGCCAGCGTTTCCAGGATGTCGCCGCTTCCCTTGGCATCCGCACCACGGCAGATCCTCGTACCTACGTTGCTGGATGGATCGATTACGATAACGACGGTTTCAGCGACCTGCTATTGGGAAATCGACTGTATCACAACGAAGCCGGAAAGCGTTTTGTCGATGTGACCGCAGCTTCTGGATTACGGTTCCATCGTCAATCAATGGGCTGTCAGATCGCGGACTACGACTGTGATGGCTATCTCGACCTTTACGTGCAGTACCAGCGAGGCTTTGAAAGCCTCCACCAAGGAGAGCAGCAGTGGGTTGGCGACAACCAGTCGGGAGCCGAAAATCAACTGTGGCATAATGAAGGAAATGGTCGTTTCCGACTGGTTTCCGCCTCACAAGGTTACAGTGGCGGCCGCCGACACACGCTTGGTGCATGCTGGTTCTTTTTTGACCAGGACCACTACCCAGACCTCTACCTGGCCAACGACTTCGGTAACAATGTTCTGCTGCGCAATCGCGGCGACGGCACGTTCGAAGACCTTTCTGAAGCTTCCGGTACCAGCGATTTCGCCACCAGCATGGCAGTCGCCGCCGGGGACCTGAACAATGACGGACAGTCGGATCTCTACGTGGCCAACATGTACTCAAAGATGGGCCGCAGGATCATCGCACATGTATCCGAGGAAGATTACCCTGCCGGGATCTTCCAACAGATTCAAGGGTCATGTGCCGGAAACCGCCTGTATTCTAACCGCGCCGCAGGCGCCTACCGCGAATCCAGTGACGAGGCCGGGGTCAACGCAGTCGGCTGGGCCTACGCACCAGCGATGGCTGACCTCGACTCGGATGGCTGGCTCGACCTCTACGCGACGACCGGATTTATCTCGTTTGATCGCCACAAACCGGATGGGTGAACGTGTCTCTGGCGGGCTGTCGTGACACAGCCTTTAGACCGCACCGAAAAATTACCTCAGCTAGGAACGCTGGATGAAGAAGCTGGTGAATTTTGGGTAGCTAACCCTTTCACGATGCCTGCCGAACGCAAAAACCTGAGCGCCTTTGAACCGAATCGCCTCTACTTGAACGTTCCAAACAATCCATTCCTGGATGCTTCGTTCGCATCCGCAGCCGACATCGATGCGGATTCACGGTCAGTGGTGGCCGCGGACTTCAATCGTGACGGGGCAGTCGACTTGCTGGTTTGCTCGGTAGGTGGTGGACCTTTGCGTTTGTTCCTGAACCGGTTTCCACCACGTCACTGGGTGCGTCTGCATCTCGTCGGCAAAACCAGTAACCGGCCTGCTATTGGTTCTCGCGTCATCCTCCACTGTGGCAGCCGACAGATTGTCCGTGATCTGTTCGCGCCGAACCCTTTTATGGGACAAGGCCCTCCCCAATTGCTGATTGGTGTCGGAGACGTAACACAAATTGACCGCATCGAAATTCGTTGGCCCACCGGGAAGGTCCAGGAAATGCAACAACTCCCCGTAAATCGAGACATTATAATCAGAGAGTCGGCAGACACCTTTGAGGTTCAAGAAGTGGTTACACCGACATCTTGAATCGCCCTGCAGCCAGTCGAAACAAACTCGCCCCTGTAATGCAATCTTGTCAGCGATCGCGAATCCCCTGTTGCATTTCACCCGCGCGTTCCCAGAAACTCGCGTGCATACAAACCAATTCGCATCCTAGTCCACGGATTCCGTTGAGCCTTTTACACTGAGAACATCTATGCGGATCCAGGTCCTACTCGGCTGCATCGTACTCGGGCTAGCAAGCATCATCGGTTTCTATCTCTGGCAACGCGCCCCACAGGAGCCAGTGCCAGAACCAGTTCTCACACCCCAGCCTAATGCCACCACATCGGCGGCCTCCGAACCAGCCATTCCAGACTCCTATTTGACGCTTGAACAACGCCAACTGTTGTTTGACCTGGAACGCGCCGACCTGCTGCTGGGAAAGGCGCTCAAGCCCCTCTATACGGCGATAAAACAGGGAGATCGAAAGGGGATCCACTCGCTGTTGGCACCTGATTTTGAGGCAACCGTTCCCACCGTACCGAAGGATGTCGGCGACGCAAAACGCGACGTTACTTATCGTTTTGCTACAGATTCATCCGCCGGGAAACGCCTCGACAGCTCAGGTTTTCTTTCCTGGATCGACGACCTCCACGACCAATTCAAGAAGATTGAGTCAATCGCGTTTGGAAGAAAACGAAATGCCCCTTCGATCGTTGGCGGGCAAGACGTCGTCGGGGAAAGTCAGGGCACATTTCGTATCGCTGGCCAGTCCAAGACAGGTGGCCTGTTAGAGTTGCAGGGCTCATTCCGACTGAAACACCAGGGAATTGATGTCACAACCGAATCTCCACCAACGAACGGTGGACTCCAGGCAGGCTGGATTCACCAACTCGTATTGGAAGACATCTCTTTCCTGGCCGCACCAAAACACCTGTTTGAAGAGACCACAGTAAGCTCCGGAATTAACACCGGCGCCATGCATGACAACTGGAAAGACAAGGCCTATTACGACTTTACGGGTGGCCCCTATTTGGGCGACATCAATCACGACAAACATCTGGATTTGCTGGTCACGGGTATGGGCCGTGGCTGGCTATACCTGGGAAATGGCGATGGTACGTTTCGCGACAGCGGATGGAAATCGCCTGTTTTTGAAACCACCTCCGTGAACGGAAAGGAATATTTTGTACCTTTCGCCGCCATTTTTGACACCACTGGAGACGGTCGTCGAGAAGTTCTCTTCGGTGGGAAATTCTACGCATGGTCAAACAGCGATGAAACGCTGAAGTTGATCCCAGGGGCGGTGGAACTGCCTAACGCAGACGCCAGCCTGTGTGATTTCGACCGAGACGGAAAAACCGATATCTACCTGTTAAACGCCGGTCGCGAGTTCCCTTCGTTTTATGCCAAGACGAAAGGTTTTTTCGACAACCAACGCATCTTCGGCAAGGAAAACCTGCTCTTCCGCAATCTGGGCAACGGCCGGTTTGAAGATGTAACACATGCAACCAACGCATCACCCGCACGTGGCCGCGCCTTCGCCGCCACCTGGCTCTTCGCGAACGACGACCCCTGGCCGGACCTGTTTGCTGCCAATGAATTTGGTCGGAATTTGTTTCTCATCAACCAGGAAGGGAAACGTTTCCTCGAAGTGGAAGATGTAGACAAAGAGTTTGGCGGGTTTTCTATGGGCGTCACCAGCGGCGATTTGGATGGCGACGGCGACATCGACCTGTACGTCGCGAACATGTACTCCAAAGCAGGCCACCGCATCTATCACCACCTGCCCATGGAAGTCTACCCCGAGGAAGTTCGTCACATGTTTGTGGCGTCTGTTACCGGGAATCGACTATACCGTGCTCAGGGACAACAGAGCTACCAGGAAACCAGTGTGCGTGCCGGTGTCAATGCAGTCGGCTGGGGTTGGTCTGGCGCCATGGCTGACTTTGACCTCGATGGTCAATTAGACCTCTACGCACCCTGTGGCTACAACTCGAATGATCCAGAAAAACCGGACGGGTGAAGTTGCATATGGCAGGCTGTGGCTGCGCAGCCGCTCAACATGGAACTTCGACACGCTTCGCCACGCAAGCTGGACGACAACCTGGGTGAATTCTGGTTGGAAAACCCGTTCGATTTCCAGCGACTTAAAGGGTTCAACCTCTCGATGTTTGAACGCAATCGGCTGTTCTTCAATCAAGGCGATTGCGTTTTCGCCGATGTCTCCCACATCAGTGCAACGGATATCGACGCCGACTCAAGGTCCGTCGCAGTCGGGGACTTGAACGAAGACGGGCGCCCAGATCTGGTTGTGCGTGGTGTGGGTGGTGGACCGCTGCAAATCTTCCTCAACCGAATCACCCAACACCGCTCACTTCATGTCACGCTGCGGGGGCACACGTCCAATCCGGAGGGAATCGGCGCGCGGCTGCAACTTACTGTCGGTGACCATATTCTTGTCCGCGACCACTTCCCACAAAACAGCTACTCTTCCCAAAACGCAACCGAGACGATTTTCGGAATCGGCGGCCACCAGGGACCGATGACGCTGTCCATCAGCTGGCCCTCTGGCCACAAAGAAACACATACGGTTGAAGCTGGCAGGTTACTGTTTGATGAACCAGAACCCGCCCCACAGCAAGAATGACTACCGGCGATCAGCACCACGAGTGGACGTTGAGTCGCTACTACTCTCTCGTTTTGGAGAACGACTTTGTACGACAAGGAATCGTTGATTGAACTGATCCGTCAGCAGGGCCTGGAGTTTGGGGATTTCACACTCGCCTCTGGCAAGAAAGCCTCTTACTACCTCGATTGCCGCAAAGTAACACTCGATTCACGGGGTGCCCGTTTGATTGCAGAAGGCATTCTGGAGCTACTTGGCGAAGCCATGCCAAATGCAGTGGGAGGCATGGCCATTGGCGCTGATCCCATTACTGCGGCCGTCATCACACTGGCGGGCTTGCGCGAAATCGACCTGAAAGGATTCATTGTCCGCAAAGAAGCCAAACAGCACGGCAAGGGGCGAGCCGTCGAAGGGCCAGTTACACCGGGTGACCGAGTCGTCATCGTAGAAGATGTCGTCACGACAGGTGGTAGTTCACTCCGGGCAATCGATCAAGTCGAACAGTTCGGCCTGCAGGTTGAACGGGTGATCGCCATTATCGACCGCCTGGAGGGCGGGGCGGAGGCCTTCCAGCAACGCGGTATCCCCCTCACCACCCTCCTGACAGTACGTGACTTTGGAATCGAGTAAACCGTTTTTAATTCCGTTCAACTAGTGGGCGCAGTACAAGGGCGCACACGGCATCCGCTGCTCCTGGTTCAGCACTCAGCCAGCTTGCGGAAACTGGTCGATTTGCAACAGATAGAACGCTAGACTGGTTAGGGTGAGGTTGTGCCGCAGGCCGTCTTACACAACGCGTAAGGACCCACTGCTGCCTACCTGCCGTTCCATCCTCATCCAATGTGATGATTCGCCGGTCAGGCAAGATGGCTTTACTGAATCAACAATCCGCTCCGCTGCCTACGCTATCCATCTTCTCTCACGCAAGAAAGTAACACCCATGAAGCGCTACAAGCTGTCCGCAATCCTGATACTAGTGGCTGTATTTACGTGTGCCAACTCAGGGCAGGCAGAAAATGAGCGAGCTGCGCGTCTGTTGATGGTTACGCAAAGCGCCGGTTTCCGGCACGGCTCGGTCAATCGCAAGAACCAACCGCTGGCACCCGCTGAACGTGCCATTACCCAGCTTGGCGTCTCGAGTAATCTATTCCGCGCAACATGCACCCAGGACTGCGCCAAGGATTTTACGCGCGAGAATCTGGACAACTACGACCTCGTGCTGTTCTACACCACAGGTAAACTTCCCATCAAACAAGAAGACATGGACTACTTCCTGAATGTGTGGCTAAAGAAAAAGGGACATGGATTCATTGGCACACACTCTGCCGCAGATACCTACAAGGACTTTAAACCCTATTGGGATATGATTGGCGGAACCTTCAATGGGCATCCCTGGGGATCCAATTCAACGGTCACCATTACGGTTCACGACAGCCAGCATCCGGCCAGCCGTGTATGGGGCAAGGAATTCGTGATCAAGGATGAAATCTACCGATTCAAGAATTGGCAACCCCAAAAAGTCCGTGTGCTGATGAGCCTGAACATGGCGAAAACTTCGTTGAAGAAACCCTACCACGTTCCCATTCTATGGGTGAAGGAATACGGTCAGGGAAAAGTGATGCACATGAGCCTGGGCCACCGAGAAGATGTCTGGACCAACAAAACCTACGCCGCGTCGCTGTTAGGCGGCATGAAATGGATGCTGGGAAGCGAAAAAGGAGAAGCGACGCCGAACCCAGAACTCTCGGCCGCTGAGGAAAAGAAGGCCCGCGACGTCGTCGCCGGCAACAAGTAGGCGACACGCTTGTACGAGCAAGAGTCTCAATCAGCTTGCAGGAGCGGTCCGAGAAACTTGCCCGTCTGGTTCTCGGGCCGCGCCGCAATCTGTTCAGGCGTGCCGACTGCCATGATTTGGCCACCTGCACGTCCACCTTCCGGCCCCAGGTCAATGACCCAGTCAGCACACTTGATAACGTCTAGGTGGTGCTCAATCACCAACACCGAATTGCCGCGGTCGACAAGCTCATTGAGTACTCCAAGTAACCGAGCCACGTCCGCAAAGTGGAGTCCCGTGGTCGGTTCGTCGAGAAGATAGAGCGTCCTGCCGGTTTTCGAGAGAGCGAGTTGCGACGCCAGCTTAACACGTTGTGCCTCGCCACCAGAAAGCGACGTCGCAGACTGACCGAGCGGAAGATAACCCAATCCCACTCGCTCTAAACTGGCGAGCAAACGCTCGATAACGGCAAAATTCTCGAAGAAACTACGGGCTTGCGAAACTGGCAGCTCCAGTATTTGCGCAATTGTCTTTTCGCGAAACCGAACTTGCAGCGTATGGCGATTGAAACGTGCACCGCGACATGCTTCGCATGTTAACCAGAGATCCGGCAATAGGTTCATTTCTATTTTCTGCATTCCGTAACCCTGACAGGATTCGCAACGCCCGGTCTTCCCGTTAAAACTGAAACGAGAAGCTCGAAAGCCCCGTTGTTTGGCATCACGTGTGGCGGCAAACACCTTGCGAATTTCGTCAAACACACCGATGTACGTCGCTGCATTACTGCGTGGACTACGCCCGATCGGACTTTGATCAACGATCACTAGATTGTCAATCTGACTGACGCCACGCAGGCTTGCAAACGATCCACCGGGGGTAGCCACATTGCCAAATCGTCGTAGCACTGCTGGTGCCAACGTCTCATTGACCAGTGAGCTCTTCCCCGATCCACTGACGCCTGTGACACAAACCAATGCCTCCAAAGGAAAATGAACGCTGACATCCTGCAAGTTATTGGTCGTCACTCCGTCGATCTGTAACGAACGCGACTTCGCAGTTCGACGGCGCCGAACGGGCACCGGAATCTGTCGGCGCCCGGACAGGTAAGCGCCCGTTGGTGAATTCATGTCGTTGGCAACTTCCTGTGGAGTTCCCTGAGCGACAATCTGTCCACCCTCCCAACCAGCACCGGGCCCCATATCAATAAGGCGATCCGCCTGACGCATCATCGTCTCATCGTGTTCCACGACCAGAACGGTGTTACCACCCACCTGGAGATTCCGTAACGAATCAATCAACCTCTGATTGTCGCGAGGGTGTAATCCTATTGAAGGCTCATCGAGAACGTAACACACTCCTACCAGTCCAGTACCAATGCTGGTGGCCAATCGTACGCGCTGCAATTCGCCACCACTTAGCGTGTCTGCCGAACGATCGAGAGTCAGGTAACCGACACCCACAGTGTCCAGAAACACCAAACGCTGCAATACATCATCGAGTATCGGCTGCGCGATCCGCTGCTGCGTCGCATCAAACTTGAACCCCTCAAACACTGCGATCGCTTCACAAATTGGCAGACAGACAAGGTCGTGAATCGTGTGGCCAAAAAGACGTACACCAAGCGCCTCGGGACGTAAACGAGCACCCTGGCACGAACGGCAGCTGACTTCTGACCGGAACAGCTCGAGTTCTTCACGGCGTCGTCGCTGCGTCGCCGTGGCATAGTCTTGTTCCAGAACCTGCAGAATACCAGGAAAGTCAGAACCACTTCCATCGAGTAGTAATGCCCGCTGGTCGGACGTGAATTCCTCCCATGCGTGAGGTTGCTTGTCACACGCATCCCCAAAGGCAGCGAACTGACATTCTACTTTACTTCGTGTCTCGTCCGACAGGTTTTTCCAGGGCAAGATCGAGTCAGCCGACAGGGGAGTCGTAGAATCACCAAACAGGCGTTCCGGATCGAACTGCCATCGAGAGCCTAAACCCGCGCAATCGGGACAGGCACCATAAGGGCTGTTAAAACTGAAGGTGCGCGGCTCAATCTCGGCAAAATTAATTCCACATTGCGGGCACGCATAGAGCGTGCTGAACAACTCGTCCCGCCAGTCACTGATACCACCATCCGGATACTCGGGGTCTGGAAAGCAGGCAACTACCAGGCCTTCTCCGTACTGGACGGCAACCCGGATCGACTCAACCAACCGCCCACTTGATGCGTCACTGATCTTGATACGATCTACAACGGCTTCCACGTTGTGGGGATGACGCGGAGAAAGTTCGGGCAAGTCGTCGATGTCGAAAACTTCGCCGTCAATCCGCACCCGGACGAAACGCGCTTTGCGAATCTGTGCCAACACTTCTTGGTGCTGCCCACGGCGCCCTCGAACCATCGGCGCCAACAACATCAGCCTGGTGCCTGCTGGAAGTTCGAGCAGGCGATCTCGAATTTGCTCGACACTCTGCTGACGAATCGGTGTACCACATCCGTGACAGGAAATATTTCCAAGTCGCGCCATGAGCAAACGCAGGTAGTCATGAATTTCCGTCAAAGTCGCGACAGTACTGCGAGGGTTGGCAGCACCAGGATGCTGATCCAGGCAGACCGTTGGCTGCAATCCTTCGATGGAATCGACATCCGGCCGTTCGCGTTGATGGAAAAACTGCCGCGAGTAGATTGAAAGCGTTTCAATGTACTGGCGTTGCCCCTCGGCAAACAATGTGTCCAAAGCCAAGGTGCTTTTGCCAGATCCGCTGGGTCCTGTGACAACGATTAACTGATTCCGCGGAATATCCAGGTTCAGGTCCTGGAGGTTGTGGGCGCGCGCGCCGCGAATGCGGATGTAGTCGCTACGCTCATCCGCCGCAGTTCCCACCATCATTCACATTCCCGCAATTTTCACATTCCCGCAATTAAGGTGCACCAAGCCGCAAGGCTAGTGGATGGGGCGCAGCAGAACAAGTCACCACCGCATTTGCGTTCAGCCGCAGCGTGGATCAGAATGCCTGGTAAGCACTCGGCGAGTTTCACCCCCTGCGTCCCCTCCCAGAGCCGTCGCAAATTCCGGCCTTCCCTGATGAAAACCCTGTTGATTATGCGGCACGCCAAGTCCAGTTGGGACCAGGCAGGCCAAACCGACCACGAACGCCCTCTCAATCCACGGGGGCAGCGTGCAGCGCCTCGTATGGGAACTCTACTAAGAGATGAACAATTGGTTCCCGACCAGATTATTAGCTCCACGGCCTGTCGCGCTCGAGAAACCGTTGAGGCGTTGGTTTCCACCAGTGGGTTTTGTGGCACGCTGCAGTGGGAAGACGCACTCTATCTGGCAGCGCCTGATGTCTACCGCACGTTCTTGCAACAACTTGGCTCAGAACCTCAGCGGGTGATGGTGGTCGGCCATAATCCTGGACTCGAGGATCTGATCCTCGAATTGACCGGGCGCCATGAAACGATGCCGACCGCAGCGTTGGCACAACTGACTTTGCCAATTGACAACTGGGAGGAATTGGATTTTCTTCAAAATGCCGATTTGGCAGGCCACTGGCAGCCACGGAACTTGTCCCCGGAGTCATCCACGTGACGCACCACCTCCATCAACTCAAACCTGGCGGAACCGTCGCACTGGATGAAATCCCGACCAGGGGAGAGGAATATTGTGCTGACCGTGATCAGGCAGAAAACGACTTCAAAAAGTTACGCAAGGAACTTTGTGATTGGCAATCACGTCTCTACGCTAGCGAAGATCAAAAATTACTCGTCGTATTGCAGGCGTTAGACGCTGGCGGTAAAGACGGCACCATTCGCCGTGTGTTCCAGGGTGTAAATCCGCAAGGGGTTCGGGTCACCTCGTTCAAAGCTCCGACTCGTCGAGAATTGAAACACGACTATTTGTGGCGCATACACCAGGCGGTTCCCGCCGCGGGAATGATCGGTGTCTTCAATCGTTCTCATTACGAAGACGTACTGGCCGTGCGTGTCCACGAGATTGTCCCCGAAGCCGTCTGGCGTCCTCGTTACGAGCAAATCAATCATTTTGAATCCCTGCTGAACGAAACAGGCACAAAGATCATCAAGATCTTCCTGCACATCTCCAAGCAAGAACAAAAAAAACGCTTTGAAGAACGTCTGCAGATCCCTGAAAAAAACTGGAAATTCTCGCACGAAGACCTCGAGAAACGAAAATACTGGGACGACTACCAAAACGCCTTTCAGGAAATGCTCGAGCGCTGTACGACAGACGCCGCTCCATGGCATGTGATTCCAGCGGACCAGAAATGGTATCGGAACATGGCCGTGGCCCACCTGTTGGTTACCACACTACGTGAAATGGATCCTCAATATCCATCCGCGCCTGCCGGTTTAGACGACGTCGTCGTTGACTAGCCGCAGACACCACGTGTTCAACGCAGTAATCATTATTTAGACTGCAGCGATCGACGGTTGAAACTCGCCTCCGGTTAGTAATCCGGCCATAACGCGAAAGGGCTCCGAGCCATGTTGCGACGACACCGCTACGCTAGAACCCAAATCAAGTGCGTTTCCGACACCAGGCCACGACAGAACGCAACTCTCTACGCTTGCCTGCTGATGGTAACTCTCGCCAGTGGTATCTCTGCCGCCGGTGAACCGCTGAAGGCACTTCCCGCTGGCACGCAACCCGATGACCAGCGTCTGCAACCACTGCTGGACTTGAATGGCTATTTTCCGTTTGAACCATCGGCCGGAACACGCGAATGGAACCATCGCGCAGAACAGGTAAGGCGACGCATCCTTGTCTCCCAAGGTTTATGGCCCATGCCCCGCAAAACGCCGTTGAATGCTGTCATCCACGGCAAACTGGAACGCAATACCTACACGGTTGAAAAAGTCTACTTCGAAAGTTTTCCAGGATTCTATGTCACCGGAAATCTCTATCGACCGCGTACCATATCTGGTCAAGCCCCCGCTGTTCTGTGTCCTCATGGTCACTGGGCAAATGGTCGCTTTCACGACAAAGGAGCGGAGCAGGCCCTGGCAGAAATCAAGCGGGGAGAAGAACAGTTCCCTGATAGCGGTCGCAGCCACCTCCAGGCACGCTGTGTCACCCTGGCACGGATGGGCTGTGTCGTTTTCCACTACGACATGATTGGCTATGCCGACAGTACGCAGATTTCCTTTGACCTGGCACATCGGTTTGCTGTTCAACGCCCCCATATGAACCGACCATCAGGGTGGGGGCTCTTCAGCCCCCAAGCCGAATCACACCTGCAATCCGTAATGGGTTTACAGACCTATAATTCGCTTCGCGCCGTCGACTTTCTGCAAAGCCTGCCCGATGTTGACGCCGAGCGAATCGCAGTCACCGGTGCCAGTGGTGGTGGTACACAAAGCTTCATCCTGGCTGCCATCGACCCACGCATCAAAGTCAGTGTCCCAGCAGTCATGGTGTCTACCGCTATGCAAGGTGGATGTACCTGTGAAAACGCATGTGGACTCCGTGTCGGAACCGGCAATGTCGAATTTGCGGCGTTGGTAGCGCCGCGTCCACAAGCGCTCACTGCAGCCAACGACTGGACGCTTGAAATGAAAACCAAGGGCTTCCCACAACTTCAACAACACTATCGGATGCTGGGGGCCGGGAAACAGATTTACCTGCATTCACGTGTGGAGTTCGGTCACAACTACAATCTCCCCAGCCGCCTGGCAATGTACCATTGGCTCAACACACACCTGCAGCTGGGTGTCCACGAACCCATTGTCGAAACAGATTTCCAACGGCTGACAACCGCAGAGATGACCGTCTGGAACGAAGCGAACCATCCGCAACCCGAGGGTGGGGAGGCATTTGAGCAAAAACTGTTGCAGTCCTGGCACGACGACAGTCAGCATCAACTCGCGGCGTTGACTCCAAGCGACGCAGTTGGGTGGAAAAGTTATCGTCATGTCGTTGGGGGTGCAGTGGCAACCATCATCGGGCGCGAGCTTCCGGATGCGAAACACATCTCCTACGAACGTACAACCAAGGCAGATCGCGGCAGTTACATCGAAATCGTCGGGCGGGTGCGTAATCGCCTGCATCAAGAAGAGCTCCCTGTAGCGTTTTTTCATCCCAAGAATTGGGATGGTCGTGTCGTGATCTGGTCGGATCCGTCTGGAAAACAGGCACTCTATGGCCCCAACGGGGAGCCTCGGGACAACGTCAATCGCTTGCTCTCCGCTGGCATGTCGATTGTGGGAGTCGACCTGTTACAGCAGGGTGAGTTTCTCAACGATGGCAAACCCCACCAACGGGCACGCAAAGTAGCCAACCCCCGAGAAGCCGCGGCCTACACCTTTGGCTATAACCACGCATTATTTGCCAAGCGGGTACATGATCTGTTGACGATGATTGTCTTTGTCCGAAATCACGAAGAGCACCCCAAGGCCGTTTATCTCGTCGGCCTCAATGGCGCAGGTCCCTGGGTCGCGGCCGCCCGCGCACAGGCGGGTAGTCAGGTGACACGCGCTGCGATCGACTCCCAGAAATTCCGGTTTGGTCAGGTCGCTGGGCTGTTGGATCCAGCGTTTCTTCCCGGCGGAGCCAAATATGGTGACCTGCCGGGATTCCTGTCTCTCTCAGCACCACATGCACTGTGGCTTTGCGGCGAAGGCCCTTCGTCCAGGTTGATTCAAGCCAGCTATGCTGCAGCCGATGCAGAAGACGCTCTTACGCTGTACAACGGCACCACGCCAACCCGCGCCGCAATCGACTGGCTGCTACGCTAACACTTTCCGGTTGATCACGACCCAATCGGTAGCTCCCGGGCCAAGCTGCTGATCTTAGAGCAACTTCGACTTTACCGCGTCCGATCAGCCAGCCACATCTCAGCCTACGCCAGGTAAAAATAGAAGTTAACGATACCCTCATCAAACCTTCATATTTGTCACGTAGTAATAGGGCGCTAAAGTATCCATAACCTTGGATCAACAAGTTCGTCAAAACAATGGAGAAGTCGAGTCACTCGCGCGTCTAATCGCCTGGCAAGAATAAGATGAGCAAAACACGCGTGTTGATCGTCGAAGATGATCGTTCTTTAGCCGACGTCCTGGCCTACAACCTGGAACAAAATGGTTTTGAAGTCACCGTCTCCCACGATGGTCGAGACGGACTGACACGAGCTCGGCTCGACTTGCCGGACATCGTAATTCTGGACGTGATGTTACCGGTCCTCGACGGGCACGAAGTTTGCCGCTGCCTGCGCGCCGAAGCGGCAACCCAGCACACGCGCATCCTGATGCTAACCGCTAAATCTGAAGAGTCTGACCAACTCATTGGATTTGCCCTCGGCGCCGACGATTACGTCACCAAACCGTTCAGCGTGAAAGTGCTGCTGCAGCGCATCAAGGTTCTGGAACGAAGTCACAGTAACCGCGTGGTAGACGAAGATGTGGTCAGCCATCACACTCTGATCATCGACAGGGCTCGTCACAAAGCCTCAGTCAACAAAGTTCCCCTCGAGTTGACGCGCACTGAATTTCGCCTGCTCGATACGCTGGTGCGGCAACCAGGCCGGGTTTTCCAGCGCTCCGAACTCATCGATGCGTCACTGGGGACAAATACGGTCGTGTTGGAGCGCACCATCGACGTCCACATCCGCGCTCTCCGCAAAAAACTCCGCGAGTCGGCTAATCTGATTGAAACGGTCCGCGGCGTCGGGTATCGATTTCGAGACAGTCACTCAGAACAGCTGCCTGACGAATGACGTATGTGGCGGAGAATCATTGGCTTTGCACGTTCTCTCCGCCAATCACCGATACCATCATTCCAGCATAGTAATTATGCTGAGAGGTTGAGCGACAACAAGCGCTGGCAAGTCACCGTGATCTTGCTCCCCGTCGTTACCCTGCTTCCGCTCCAACTACGCCGCAAATAGACCCGATGGCACTGATTGAACTCCATAACGTTTGGAAAACTTATGACCTTGGTGAAATCAAGGTCAACGCACTGTGCGACGCCTCGCTATCGATTGAACGTGGTGAATACGTCGCACTCGTAGGTCCTTCCGGTTCAGGCAAATCGACTCTGATGAATACCCTGGGATGCCTCGACCGTCCCACTCAAGGAAGTTATCTCCTGGACAATGAAGAGCTGGCTCATTTAGGACGCAATCCGCGTGCCAGGATCCGGAATCGTCAACTCGGCTTTGTCTTCCAGAACTTCAATCTACTGGCGCGAACTTCGGCACTGGAAAATGTCGAACTGCCTCTCCTTTACTCGCAGGAAATTTCCGCTCGTGAACGTCGCCAGCGTGCCGTGGACCTGCTCGAACGCGTTGGCTTGGGTGATCGCATGGATCACCATCCGGGGCAATTGTCGGGTGGCCAACAACAACGCGTCGCCATTGCCCGCGCCCTGGTCAACAATCCAGCCATATTGATGGGAGACGAGCCGACTGGAAATCTCGACTCGCGCACAAGCCGTGATGTGATCAAGCTGTTTCGTCAACTCAATGAAGAGAGTGGTATCACGATTATCCTGGTAACGCATGACCAGAACGTCGCCCGCCATGCCGACCGAACCATTGTGCTGCGTGACGGCTACATTGCTGCCGACACCACTAATTTTGAAGAAGCGCTAGAATCGCTACATGCTGAAGACGACTTCGATGAAACCGACGAAGCGACAGAACCGTCAAATGCAGAACCCAACCCGGACAAGACGCCCGCCCCGCAAAGCGCGGAAGCAACTCCGGATGAACCTGACGAAGCGCTAGAATCGTCAGATGCCGCACCAGATCAGGATGCACCTGACTGACCATCCTGAACGTCGCTGAAATTCATCGACAGTCCCGCGGCAATTCGCCGACTTTCTCTGGTATGGGAAAACGGTTGCTCAAGGGTACGATCGTCGCCGTTGTATGGCTACTGAGCGGGACCGTTGCGCCTTGCCAATCCTGGCCCTGGATCGAGCCAGAAAAGCGGGAAATCAAAGTTCGTGAGCCGGGCGAGTTTGCCCAGGTCACAGTTCCCGATTTACCGGCACCACAAACCGTATCGGATGCCCCGATACCGCAACAACAATGGCATATCTCCTTGAATGAAGTCATTCGGATGGCGTTGGAAAACGCTCGAGTGATTCGCATTCTGAATGGCCTTAGCGCCAGTAGCAGCGGCGCAACCATTTATGATCCAGCGATTTCCCACACCACAATCGATCAAAATACCGCACAATTCAATCCGTCACTTCAAGTCTCTGAGGCCTTTAACCGCAGTGAATCGCCCGGTGCTGCATTCGATCCGTCCGACCCGACCCAAGCAATCATTACGGGTGGTCGTGGTGATACCAGTCGATTCAACCTGGGGCTCAGCCAACCGAATGTGTCGGGCGGAACCTGGAATCTCGGTGTAAATTCCAATCCCGCTCGTTTCCGCCCGGGCACCTATCCCCTCAACCCGCAAACCGGATCCGCAGTCGAATTGAGCTACACCCAGGCTTTATTGCAGGGACGTGGCCGCGACGTCAATCGTGTACCGATCGTCATCGCCAGCATTGATACCGAACGATCTTTCTTTCAATTCAAAGATCGCATCCAAGAGATGGTCCGCAGCGTCATCGCCGGTTACTGGTCGCTGGTAGCCGCGCGTACCACCGTTTGGGCACGCCAGCAACAAGTCGACATGGCCGCTGAGTATCTGGAATATGTACAAGCCCAACGTCGAGTCGGGAACAACGAGCAGATCGATGTCGCTCAGGCAACCTCACTTGCCGCAACACTCCGCGCCGGATTAATCGGCGCCCAAGCCGATTTACTACTGCGCGAATCCGCGCTCCGAAATGTCCTGGGCCTCCCGCCGCAGGATGACCGTCTGATCGTACCTACCACAACACTGACCACAGAGCGCAGAGACATTCTCTGGAAACCGCTGCTCGAACTGGCACAAACAAATCGTCCTGATCTGATTGAACTTAAACTCATTCTGGAAGCCGACCAGCAACGTTTATTGCTCAATAAGAACCGGGCCTTACCCCGTGTCGATACCATGGCCATGTATCGCTGGAACGGGATCTCAGGTGAAATGCCCAACGGAGCACAACTGTCCTCAGCTGCTGGTCAGTTCACAGACTGGACGCTGTCAATCAACTTTTCAGTTCCACTTGGGCTACGGCGCGAGCGTGCCCAAATCCGTCAGACGGAACTCTTACTCCTGCGTGACCGAGAAAATCTACAGCAGGGCATTCATGCGATGTCCCACAACCTGGCCATCAGTGTCCGCAACCTGGCCCAACTCTATGAACAGTACCAGATTTCACGCCGACTACGTCAAGCAGCCGCCGACACGCTGGAACAGGTCGAAGCAGAATCGCGACTGGGAATTGTTCTTCCCTACCTGCAATTCCGCACGGCGATTGGTGACTGGGGCAATGCCATTGCCCAGGAATCCGCTTCCCTGGCCAATTACCACACAGAACTGGCAACTCTTGAACGTCAAACAGGCACGATTCTGGAAACACATGGGATTCGTTTCGTTGAAGAACAATTCCAACAAGCAGGTCCACTCAGTTGCTATTTCGGAGAAGTTGATTACCCGTCCGCGTTGCGGCCTGCAACCAACACCAACCGCTACACCCCTGGCGATCGGCCTGCAGAATTGGAGTTTGACCTGAAAGACCCCTGGAGGCAGTCCGCGGAACCGGAACCGGTGCCACCTGTCGATGAAGGGACCGGCACACCTCGCCTCCGACGTCTGCCCGCAGTCACCCCAGACAACTTACGCTCGTTCATCCAGGCACGACGTGAAAGGACAAACCGCAGTACATCCAAGAATGGCGACAACTTTCGCGGTGTACGTTGACATCAAGTCAAATCGACTCCCCAACCCACGACGGCAGCTCCGCACCTCGGAAGTAGATCGTAGCCTTGCCTGCTACCTGACTCTGTTGGTTTCCGTCAGTCATCTGGAAAGGACGAGCTGATGCAACTGTCAGGACAACGCGCACTGGTAACTGGGGCCGGCCGCGGAATCGGACGAGCGATTGCAATCGCCTACGCAAAAGCCGGTGCCGACGTTGCGGTCCTGGCACGAACTACCGCAGAAATCGACAACACAGCAGAAGAAATTCGCCAGGCAGGGCGCCGCAGTATCGCGATCACCTGCGACATTACGGAATTCCACGAAGTCGAAGCAGCGATTCAGCAAGTCAGCCAGCAACTGGGAGGACTGGAAATTCTGGTCAACAACGCAGGTGGCGGACAAGAACGTACGAACGTTGGAGAAGATGATCCCCAACAATGGGTGCACGTCGTCCAAGTCAATCTAATCGGCACCTATTATGTGAGCCGCGCCGCGCTACCATTGCTGAAACAGAACGGGGGCACCATTATCAACGTCAGTAGTGGCATGGCACACCAGTCCCGTTCCGGAAACAGTTCCTACAACACTTCCAAGGCCGCGGTGTGGATGTTCACACGATGCCTGGCAAGTGAAGTCTGGCAGGACCGAATTACTGTTAACGAGTTAATTCCAGGCCCTGTCTACACGGAACTCACGCAGAGCATCTGGTCTCCAGATCAGCCCCACCCCACCATCGCCAGTGAATGGATCAAACGCCCTCACGATGTGGCGCCGCTCGCCCTGTTCCTGGCTTCCCAAAGCGGCCAAGGACCTACAGCCCAATCATTTAGTCTTGCACGCCGGGCCCTCTGAGCACGATGGCTACCACCGCCTACGGTACAGGCAACGCTCCCGTAGAAGGTGTTGACGCCATCTGCCTGAGATTTCGTTAGCGCGCATCGTCCGGCCGCAACTCCCAATGTTCCCCAAAAAAATTCGCGGCCACGATCTTACCCGGATAGCGCGAATTCGCCGGCGTGTTGAGGTCAACGATCGCCCAGTCGGGTAACTTGGGTACCTGGCGGGCATTGTTCAAGTAATCGTACTCACGGAAAGTGAAACCGCTGTTCAGTACAACATAGCGCCGTGGGTTGAGCGGATTCGGGTAGATCAGGATGGGCGCGTGGTGGCTCGCATCAAACCGACGTTTGCCAACCTGGATACCGTCCGCCGACCACTGCAGCGGCAACTTCTCACTCAACCGCGCGAGCAAACGATTACTCTGAGGATCCCCGAACAGGACGAGGTTCGCAGAGGCAATCTCCTGGTCGTCAACTTCAGTATCTTTCTTGACTCGGGCATCTCCTCGAAAATGTCTGCGCCAGTGGACTACCGCGTGCTCCAGCTCTGCCTCTACCCAACGTTGAACCAGTGGGCTCCGCGCCGTACCCGTGGGCTCCACAAACAAAAACGAGTCCATAAATGCGTCATCAATCGGCCCTTGCAAATTGTGCTGTTTACGTAGTCCACCGGCTGGTGCAGCGCCTCTGGTCCAGCCCCCGTCCTCTCGGTGAAAACGACAGGCCCAGGACCGATCAGTACGTACCAAAGGCAGGTCACTTCCAGCAAGCGTAGTGCGCATGACCTGATCTCCATTCACATCCTCAAACAGGACCGTGGGAGGCCGCTGGGCAAATTCAGTTGGAAACTCACCCGGCGAGAAACGCAACGCCAGGTCCGTGACATTTTCAACACGCACGACAATCGAACCCGCAGCCTCGATCCGAGCATCCACACTGGCGCGGCTCCAGTGCCTCCCCAGGGCATTGATCTGCACCCAGCCCAGGCGATTGTATTTCAGTGTGTACGTTGTAAAACGCACACGCTGCGGCGTGCGCTGACGGCCTGGGCGAGCCAACCGATCAAAGCGTGCCTCAATTTGCCGCTTCGCCCCAGGGTGAATGGAGTGTTTTGTCTGGGGCCCGATGATATGTACCAGGGACAGCTGTTCTTGACGCAATGCCTGCTGCATGATGTCCGCAGCCTGCTTCTGGATATCCAATTCTCCGCTGTAGGCCACGGTCGGGCAGTGATGAAGATTCCTCGCCCAGTCCGTGCAATCGTACAGATGCCACAACTTTTTCTCATACCAGGTTGGGTTCAATGTCTCTTTCTGAAAGAATCGCAGAAATTCCGGTGTCTCGGAAAAACCAGCCCCGGGATTCGCCGCAAACCAGCGGTCCGGATAATGAACTGCAAATTGCCAACAAGCCGCCCCGCCCATGGAAAAGCCGCGTACTGAAATACGATCTTCATCGATTCGGTAGCGTCGCTGGACGTCGGCAAGCGCCTCAAGTACGTCGACTTCGCCAGCAAATTTGAACGCATTGGAATAACGGCCGTAGGGGTGGAGCACGATCGTATCACGCGGCGTGTAAGCACCCGTTTGCTGCATACGCTGTCCAAGAAATTTCACTTCACTTAGTGTCTCCCCGCGACCGTGAAACCAGATATCCAACCGGGAAGCGTCCTTCTGCGTGCGACGCCAGGCAGGAGGAATCACCAGTCCGTAAGGCTGCACCGAATGATCGATTCGCGAAACATATCCCAGCACAACCAATCCTCGCTGACGCATCCATGGGTTCTTTTTCTCTGCCAGTTGTTCCGCACGTTGACGACCAGCTTGCAGCAACCGGCGGGCAATGTCCAAATCACCTTCCGCGAAGAACTCCCCATGGACAAGTGCGTCGTGTACGGCACGAGAAAAAATAACAACATCAGGAAGATGGCGTGAAATTACCGGCTCGTCACGTTCGCGCAACGCGTCGATCATCGCCGACAACTGCGTCAATTCGTGCTCCAGTTCCTGGCGAGTCTGCGCGTCAACTTCGATTCCCGCGCGGGGAATCCGCCTTACGTCTTCGGCGTTGTTGTCGCGCAAGCCATCTGCCTGCACGCTCGGGGGGCGAATTGCAACGACACTGAACAAGATGCTGCACAGTAACGTCGCTGTCAGCTTAACGCGGCTTGATCGACTTGTACGGTAACTCATGCTTTCAAATCCTGGAGAGGTAGTTCCAAGGTGCGCCACAAAGATGCACCGGATTGACATCCAAACGAAGCTATGCCGCCTTCAAGGCCCAATCTGGACATCTGCGACTACTGGAAAATGATCGCTGGGAAACTGGCCCTGCTGTTGAAACGTAATAACCCTGCTCGATTCTACCTGGACTGAACCGCGTGCAAGAATCCAATCAATTCTTCGGCCGGTTCGCGACAGCCCTCGATAGCCGTGAAACGTATCGTACAGCGGACCACGCTCTTTCGCTGTCAACCACGTGTCAACCAGCCGCTGGGGACCAACCAGGGTCTGATAAACCTCGCTCTCCTCAGCCCGCGCATTAAAATCGCCAAGCAACAACACGGGTACCGACGAATTCCACTTCGAGATCCGCTCGAACACCAATCGCGCGCTCTTTTCGCGGGCCGTCCGCACTTCATGGTCAAAATGCGTATTGACCAGGTAGAACTGTTTCCCGGACATCCGGTCTAAAAAACGCACCCAGGTGACCATCCTGCGGTTCGAGTGTCCCCACGTCGCCGACCCGATTACATTCGGAGTATCGGACAACCAATAATGCCCGAAGGCAGCAGGATCCAATCTCTCGCGGCGGTAAAACACTGCCATAAATTCACTACGACTGCCGCCTTCCCGCCCTAAACCAATCCAAGCATGTTCAGGCAAATCCTGGTCGAAGTCCTTCACTTGCCGGTACAGCGCTTCCTGCATACCAATCACATCTGGGTCTTGCTCGGCCAGCATGCGTTGGGCAAGGGGCCTCCGCAACTGCCAGCGGTGAGGCCCCTGATCGCTGGCATAACGGACGTTATACGTCATCACCCGCAACCGCGGGGGTTCCGCGGAAGCCGCTACCGTTGCCCAGCAGATGAGCAACAATGACAGGCACACCAACAGTCCGGGATGAACACGGCAACACGGCGCGATCCGACAACACCTCATCAGCAAATCCTCTCTGTTGCGCATCCAGATCAAGCCAGAATTTCTTTGACAACACGGGGCTTGAAGGTATCGGTCAGCTTTTCGTGCAAGCCGTTTCGATCAAAAAAGAGATGGTCGTGATGGAGGCCCAGTTGATGCAAGATGGTCGCATGCCAATCAGCGATACTAACTGGATTTTCCGCCGCAGCAAATCCAATTTCGTCAGTCCCTCCATAGGTGACTCCCCCCTTGATCCCGCCACCCGCCATCCACAAGCTGAAACCACGCGGACCGTGATCGCGTCCAGCACTGCTCAAATCTTTTCCCTCGGGTATTTGGGCAATGGGTAATCGACCGAACTCACCGCCCCACACGACAAGCGTCTCATTCAGCAGGCCACGCTGTTTGAGATCCGTCAACAGCGCAGCGACCGGTTGATCCGTGCGATCACAAGCCGTCTTCAAGCCATTCTGCAAACCATTGTGGTTGTCCCAAATCTGCCCGTTGATGTAGAGCTGCACAAACCGTACACCGCGCTCGACCAGGCGACGCGCCATCAAGCAACGCCGCGCGTAGGAATCGGTGGGTTTTTTGCCTACGCCATAGAGTTCCAAAGTTCTCTGCGACTCCTGACCAATATCGAGCGCATCACTTGCTTCTAACTGCATCCGCGCTGCTAACTCATAACTTTTGATGCGGGCGTCCAGCTGCAGCATCCCAGGGCGTTGGCGGCGGTGAATCTCATCCAGTCGACTCAGCAAGTCGCCCTGTAACCGGTCAATCACAGCAGGGCGGTCCGCTTCCGGCCTCAGATTCAAAATCGGTGAACCGGTCGAACGAATGCGGGATCCCTGGTAGACAGGGGGCAAGAACCCAGCCTGCCAGTTTTGCACGGTATTCACCGGCAAGCCCAGCGGGTCATCGAGTACGACATAAGCAGGCAGACTCTGGTTTTCCGTACCCAATCCATAGACAACCCACGCACCCAGAGCGGGCCTCCCTGGCAGCAAACGACCCGAATGGATCTTGAACAAAGCGGGTTCATGGTTGGGATGCGAATTGTACATCGAACGGATCACCGCAATCTCATCAACCTGGCGAGCCAAATGCGGCATCACTTCTGAGACAATGGTGCCACTGTCACCGTACTGGGCGAACTTATAAGGGCTTCTCAGCAACCCGCCTGCCTGCTGCGGCGACGAGACGTCTTGAGCAATTTCGCTGAAGTATGATTGTCCATGCATTCGGTCGAGAGCCGGTTTTGGATCAAACAGATCGACCTGGCTGGGACCTCCATTCATAAACAGGTGAATCACCGAACGCGCCCGGGCCGGAAAATGGGTTTGCCGAGAACTCAAGTCATAAACCTGTCGAGGACCGCCACTGGCAGGTTGCCGAGTCGGTGTCGGTAGTCCTTCCTGGGCAAACACATCGCGTCCGAGCAGATAGGTCAGAGCCGCACCATGTACGCCGTCCGCTGCCCGGTGAAAAAAACCACGGCGACTCTGTCGCAGGGCCACGTCTCCGGGGCAATCTTGACGTGTGCTCGTTCTCGTTTTCATCACTACACCCCTCCGTTCAACACCTGTCGTGAAAATCCTGCCGGCCGGCGCACCTGTCTCAACCGATCCTGATGGGGATCCCAATCACTCTTGAACCCACCGCAACTACTAATCCACAAACAAAAACGCCGCGGAATTCATCAACGTATGGCAGAGTACAGCCAAAGCCTGTTCTGCTGAATCCTGGGGCTGCTCAGCAACGTTGGACAACGCCGCAAATTCTGCTTCCAGGTTCAACAATGTCTGTACCGCAACCTCCCGCTCCTCTGCAGTCGGGCCGTGGCCCAGCGCCGTGAGGTAGGCGCGTTCCACCTGCGCCACGGGGTCAGCCGTCTGGCCCAAAATTCGGCGAGCAAAATCCTGGCTCAGCGCGCGCACCGCCGTATTATTCATTAAGAACAGGGCCTGCTGGGCCACCGTGGAAGTGGGACGTTGCTGACATGCCGGGTTCATTTGTGGCAAGTCGAACGTCTCCAGCACGGTCGGCATTTCTTTGCGGCGGTGGCGCACATACAAGCTCCGCCGCCAGCTCCCCTCTGCTCCGATCGAAGTGACCAGTCCGTCCTTGCGAACATTGACCGCGTCGGGACGACCAAAGGGGCGTTCGTCAAGCCTGCCAGCAACGGCCAACAGCGAGTCACGCAGTTCCTCGGCGTCGAGCCGCTGCAGTGGCATGCGTGTGAACCACTGGTTTTCCGCATCGTCACGAAGCTGCTCAGAAGAAACACGTGAAGTCTGTCGATAGACCTGGGATGTAACCAGCAAACGGTGCAAGCGTTTGAGGCTCCAGCCCGTTTGCACAAACTGATTCGCCAACCAGTCCAACAGCTCCGGATGAGAAGGTGGCACCCCTAATTTCCCAAAGTTATCAATCGTCGTGACAATGCCGCGCCCAAAGTGGTGTTTCCAGATTCGATTGACCATCACTCGTGAGGTGAGTGGATGATCAGACTCAACGAGCCAGCGCGCCAGTGCCAGACGTCGTCCTGTCTTGGTCGCGTTAGGCCACGGAGGCTGATAGACAAAAGGTGTTTTGCCGTCCGTCAGAACAGACGGAACGCCCGGCCCCACCAGGCTGGACCATTGCCGATAGTCCCCACGGCGGTAGACATAGGTGGGAGAAGGAACACCGCGGTCCCACAGTGCCCGGATCTGTGGCCGATCAACTTTTTCACTTTGCAGTGACTTGATCGTGCGATCAATCTCGACAGCAGCACGCTTGTAAGCCGGATGCTTCTTCAACATCGCATCGTCCAAGGCCAGTTTGGCTTCGTATTGTGCGGCCAGTTCACGCTGTCGAGGCCCCCGTTTGCCAGGATCGACAGTCAGTAGCGCCCGTAGTGGCTGTCGTAGATCTGCCGGCACGCTCTTAAGCTGCTCCTCCAGATGCTGTTGGCGAACCGATACAGCAAGCTGCGTTAATTTTCGTTGCTGCTGTTCAATCTCCTGCTCGATCCGGCGGTTACGGAAAGTCATTTGACTCAATTCTGCCGGCGTGGCGATCGACAACAGACGTCCCGCCTTCTGGACTTTTGTTTGCCCGGGTACGAAAGCAGGTTTCAACCAGTCGTGTTCGTCAAAGGCACCTTTGAAGATCGCCAGCAGCCGATAGTAATCCCGCTGGGGAATGGGATCGTATTTATGGCTATGGCATCGCGCACATTTAATCGTGAGCCCCAGTACGGTACTGCCAAAAATCTCGATCTGGTCCGACATCACCTCCAACCGTTCGGGAACGAAGTTCACCACATCAGAACCGGTCCCATCAGGAGCCATACGGAGAAAACCCGTCGCAATGAGGTTATCGACTATTTCCTCGGTAACCTGCGCAGGGTCGGTGTAATCGGCCAGCTCATCCCCGGCAATCTGCTCCAACAGAAACCGATCGTATGACTTGTCTACGTTGAAAGAACGCACCACATAATCTCGGTACTTGTATGCATAAGGCCGAATTGGATCCGCACTTCGCTTCCCTTCCGAATCGGCGTAGCCGGCCGCATCGAGCCAGAACGTCGCCCAACGTTCGCCATGGCGTGGAGATACCAGGAGCCGGTCGACGACGCGTTCGTATGCATCGGGCTGCTCGGCGACCAGAAATTGCTCGACGTCCTCTGGATGCGGCGGCAGGCCCGTGAGGTCATAAGTAATCCGCCGCAGCAAGGTCAGTTTCTCTGCCTCCGGGGCCATCTGCAGAGCTTGCTCTTGCTGTTTATGGACAATGAACAGATCGACTGGCTGACGCGGCACCATCGCAGTGTCCTGGAACGCAGACGCTCGGGGTATTGCGACTGGACGCAATCTCCTGAAGGACCAGTGCTGCCGGTCCTCATCGGATACCAACCGGTCCATCTCGGCCGATGCGATATCCGGAGCAACGAGCACTTCGGGCGCACCAATCTCGATCCATCGTTCGAGGCGGCTGATCTCGGCCACCGTAATCGGTTTCACACCGGCCTCGATGAGCTTCTCGTCGGGTGGCATCTCCCCGGCGTGAATGCGTTTGAGCAACAGGCTGTTTGCAGGATCTCCTAATACGATGGCCGGCCCCGATTTCCCGCCTTTCAACAGCGCTGCCTTGGAACGTACATCGAGACCGCCTTCCTTGGCACGCAAGCCGTGACAGGTTGCGCAGCGCAGACGCATCAACGGCTCAATTTCATGGTTACTGACCTCAGCCGCCGCGGTCAATTCAGCCAAGGCAATTCTGGCAACAAAGGGTGTGCCCGATTTAATCCAGAAACGAATGGTCTCAATATCGTGTGCTGGTAACTGCGACTCCTCTGCGGGTGGCATCGCACCCTCATGCACTTGTTCGTACAGAGTACTTTTTTCGGGATCGCCAGAAACGAGCACGGGACCGGATTCGCCACCGCGAAACAGTCCCTGAGGTGTACTCAGATCGAGATCTGCTTTACGCAGCTCCGCATTGTGGCATTTCACACAGTGACGTTTGAACAAAGGGGCAATGTGTGTTTCAAACTGAGGCGTTTCGGCAGCGTTTGCCACAGGAACGAACAGACTTCCACTGCCAAGTAACACCAGCAGGCACAGTGCATTGCGGATTTGCCGGCCTGCTGTTATTCGCGTGGGTGCTCTCTTCATTGAGCGTTCTCCAGAAGCCACAGATCGGGTCGCATCAGTTTCTCCAGCACATTTCATTTTATGCCAGTTGGACACAGCCGCCAAACCGAACAGGCCCAGGCTGCCAGAAGTGCATCAGGGAACTGAAATCGCCAACGAACCGATTCACAACGTCGATTCGTCCAGCAGGCTGCCCGCGGGTGTTTCCGCTGCCAATTGCTGCGCCATGTCCCGCGTTGCCTCCTCAACGCAACGCTGCCACTGTTGCGGACCGTAGCGATCCTGGTACGGCTTCCGATGATAGGCAAAAATGATCGCCCGCGAGCTGTTGATAATCGCTCCCCCGCCATGGTCATCAAAGGCACCTGACACATCGGCTGCCGAACCACCCTGAGCCCCAAAACCGGGCACCAGCAACCAGGTGTGTGCCATGGACTGCCTCAGCTCCGCCAACTGTTCGGGGTACGTCGCACCAACAACCGCACCAACCGATCCGTAGGGAGTATCTGCGCATGTCTGCTGGGCCAGCTGCTCAACCACGGCAGCGACCCGCTGGTAGATTGTCTGTTCCTGAGCAACCAGATCCTGCAACAAGTGGCTACCTGGATTGGAAGTCTTGACAAGCACAAAAACCCCGGATTCACGCTGTCGCGCAACCTCAACAAACGGTTCCAGGCTGTCGCTACCCAGATACGGATTGACCGTCAACGCATCTGCTCCCCAGGGACTTTCCTGTCCCAGATACGCATCCGCGTAGGCAGCAGCCGTCGACCCAATGTCATTTCGCTTCCCATCCAGAATCACCAACAGACCTTTTTCGCGTGCATAGGTAATGACCTCCGCCAGCGCCACCATCCCCGGCGCGCCCAACTGCTCGAAAAAAGCAGCTTGCGGCTTGACTGCCGGAACACTCGGCGCAACCACATCAATGACACCGCGGCAGAATTCTGCATACGCGGTTGCCACAGACTGCGGCTCCGCATCTGCCGCCGGCTGCAGACCAGGGGGTAACTGGTCCCGCCGCGGATCCAGTCCAACCAGGACCGGTGTCCGACAGCGGCGAACTGCATTCAACAGACGTTCTCCAAATATTGTCACACCAGGCAATCTCCATTCACATTTCTCATCACAAACCCTGGGCAGATTCTCTGCCCGGTTCCCAGTCACCACTGCGGTGCCACCGGCATGCCAGAGCGACGCGCGTCGCCAACCTGTTGACAGCCAATCCCAATCTGCGATATTCACTGCGAGTCGGCAGTGACACGCCACTGGCTTGTCTGCTGCTGTCCGTGTGCGGGGCGTAGCGCAGCCTGGTTAGCGCGTTTGACTGGGGGTCAAAAGGTCGGAGGTTCGAATCCTCTCGCCCCGACTGTTCGTATTGAACACCGGATCTGGCTAGACTTCAATCTGGCCCTGTACCCGGATCGGGAAAACTCCTCCCACTGAAATCTCTCCCTACCCAGACCACCGGTCGCCGAACTGGCTGGCCTGGGTGGTTGAATGAACAACGGCAGGAAAAAGCCTAACAGGCCCTCGGACTTGCTGAGGCTTGCGACCGGGCTACCCGATCAGCAGCGCGCTGGCCAATTGCGACCGCTGTCTCTGCCAACAGACGCCATCCTCGGCGGTGAATGCAGCTGTCCAATCCGCCAAAAAGCTGCTTGAACATATAGTCCGCTCGGCCTCCGGTCACGCTACAATACACCAGTGTCCTACTGCTCCTGCAACCACAGCAACCCGTGGCAGCGTGCTGGCCCTGTCATGTTTGACCTCAATCCGTCTAGATCTCCGACCGGCAGGGCATGCAAATGACACCATGTGCCAGTCTGACAATCGCGATCCCCGTAGCCGCCATGGCAAATTTCGATCACCAGCTCGCTTCGTACGCCGTGGCCTTCGCGCCTCAGCCAAGCCCTTAATTCCGTGTTCTCGGGACTGCTCATGCTCACTGCAAGACGACTGCCAACCAGGTTGTTCACCACTACGAGTCTCTCACTCTTACTGCTGGCAACTCAGATCGGTTCCGCGCAGCAGGCAGTTCCGGCAAACCGCGCAACCGGGAAAACAAAGAAAAAGGCAGCCGCACCGGTACCAGCGATTCCTCTGAGCTTGTTTTTTGGCAACGACACCCCACCTCCCAAACGAAAACCGGCCAATGGCTATGAAGAGATTTTGTTTGAGTATCTTCGAGCGAATTATGAGCTGCTCACCAAGATGCGAGCCGCGAAAACTCCACCCGAGCGACGGGCCATCCTGGAACAACGTCCCCAGCCTAAAACGTACGGAAAACGGTTTCTGGAATACGCCAGACAACACCCCAAGGAAAAAACTGCCCTCGATGCGTTGGCATGGACTGCCGGCCACGTCCGCATTGACCAGACACTGGATGACGCAGTTGACCTGTTAATCAAACTTCACCTTCAAGATCCGCGCATCACAGAGGCGATCAGCACTGGACCTGGAGTGTCACCGTCCGCAGCCCGCCAACGTCTGTTGACTGCCATGCTAGCCAAGAGCCCCCATCCCCAGGTGCGCAGTGCGGCATGCATTCGTCTGGCGCGGATACACGTTTACACTGCTCGCATTTCCCCGCAAGTACAGGCCAGTCCCGAACGTTACGTACGGGTTTATGGCCAAGACACGGTTGAAATGATTCAACGATCAGGCAACGCAAATGAGTTAAAGAGCAAGGCAGAGGATTTGTTTGCACGCGCACTCAAAGAATCCAGCGACCTGCCAACCTTGCTATCCGTTGTCGAGCAAAGTACCGGCGGCAGCCGCATCGACGCATTAAATGTTCTGATCCAAGACCACGCAGAGGAATCCGATTTTGTGGAACGCATCCGTTCTGTGACGTTGCGTGCCAGCCATTCGGACTCCAACGAGCGGGTGTTGCGAACCCTGCTGAAGGCAAACCTGAGTCCCGCCGTCCAAGGTCCGGCCCTGTTGGGATTGGCCAAACTGCTACATTCCCAAGCGACACTGTCCCGCCGGCTGCGTGGGGCTTCGAAGGCTCAGCGTGCTCGGTACAACCGGAGCTATGGTGCCAGCTATGTGGACCGTATTGCAAAGCTAGAGCCTGACCCAGTGGTGGCGGCAGCAACCACTGTCCTGGAACGTGTCATCTCCACGTACGCAGACGTCAACGGCGAGGTCACACTCAACGGTCGAACCCTGATGAGTGGCACGCTCGGCGACCAGGCAAAACCCATTCTCAATGAAATTACGCAGCTTTCCGTTGGTAATGTGGCGCCAGAAATCACTGCCGAGGATCTCGAAGGCGTCCCGTTCAAATTGAGCGATTATCGAGGGAAAGTCGTGATGCTTGATTTTTGGGGACATTGGTGAGGCCCCTGCCGGGCCATGTACCCGCACGAGCGGTCGCTCGTGAAACGTCTGGCTGGTGAACCCTTCGCACTACTTGGTATCAACAGTGACCGAGACCGTGAAAAACTGAAAGAAGTCCTTAAGGAAGAGCAAATTACTTGGCGTAGTTTCTGGAACGGCGGCAGTACACGAGGCCCGATCTCAACCGCCTGGAATGTACGCGGCTGGCCCACAATGTATCTGATTGATCACAAAGGTGTCATTCGCCACAAGTTCACGGGGTCACCTGGCGGCGCCACACTCGACAAGCTGATCGATGAACTTGTCGCGGAGGCCAAGTAAACACCAACTAGGTGCATCCACGTGCGTCCATGCTGTCGCGCCCTGGCAATTAGTGAATACAGAACCTGCCAGGATGCCTGCAGGCACGCTGTCTGCCATCGGTGTCCTGGCACTCATTTTGTAGATATCCGACTTGCCGAATCTGTCCTGTTGCGGATACTTTGCCCTCGGCGCAAGGCTGTTTTCGCATCGATATCAGATGCTGTCACTCATTCACTCGTCGTGGTTTGTCAGGAATGATGTACGATCGAGTTTTTACCCCCGCTCGTCGGCTCGGCAGCGTTGCCGGACGTTACACGCGGCAGGCGATGTGCCCGCTGGCTCCTAGGAGTCTGCCGGCGCGGATTCGCTCCTCCCTCCTGGCCAATTCACCAGAATCGCGACAATCTGCTGGCCAACCCGGTGAACGCGACAGGCGGATCCGTCGCCTGGAAGCTGTCTTGTTCCTCACCCGTGACCCGATTTCAAGTCGCAAGCTCAGTCGGTATGTGGGCCTGGCGGACGGTACCGAGGCCAGAGCAATGGTTCGACAACTCAACCAGATGTACGACAGTGCTGGTCGTGCATTCCGTGTCGAAGAGGTGGCGGGGGGATTTCAACTTCTCAGCCGTGCGGTGTTTGCGCCTTGGCTGAGACGCCTGCAACACACTCCCCAGGAAACCAGGCTGTCAGCCCCCGCCATGGAGACACTGGCGGTCGTCGCCTATCGACAACCCGTCATCCGAGCCGATGTGGAGGCGATTCGGGGCGTAACGTGTGGGGAGATGTTACGACAACTCATGGAACGAAATCTGGTACGAATTTCAGGCCGAAGCGAAGAATTGGGGCGTCCCTACCTTTACACAACGACCAGACGTTTCTTACAAATGTTTGGTCTACAAAGCCTGGAAAAGCTGCCCAGGACTGAAATCGCAGATGAAGCGCAGTCCATTACACCAGTCAGTAGTCAATCCGTTCCCGAAGCCGTTCTATCGTTGGAAGAGGAGTCCGAAGTGAGTGTGAGTGTTGCGACAGGTGATACCTTGGCCCCCCCCCAGTCCGAACCCCTGGCACCAGAGAATATCACCGCCTCGACAAGCGATGACGAAGACCAAGATGAAGAGTTCGGAGAGGATGACGACTTCGAGGATAGCGAACCAGAAGACGGTGGTTACGAGGAAGTAGACGAAGAAGACGAAGAAGAAGAGTACGAGGAAGACGAATACGAAGACGAAGACGAAGACGAAGAGGAATACGAAGAGGACGACGAAGAGGAAGAGGACGACGACTTCGCTGATGGAGACTGGCAGGAAGTCGAAGACGAAGACGACGAAGAGGAAGAGGAAGGCGACGAAGAAGACGTAGAAGATTGGGAAGAAGATGGAGCCGGTGAGTGGCAAGAGGACGACGAGGAAGAGGACGACGAGGAAGAGGACGACGAGGAAGAGGAGGACGAAGACTGGGAGGAGTAGTGGCTACGAGCCCGGGTCACCGGCAGCCAGGCACAGACTGATGTCCTAGATTGGCCAAGGTTCACAACGACGTCTGCGATGGTACATCTCCTCGGCAAACGCCTGAACATGCATCACATTGAACCTGTAATCCCTTGCTGGAGCTTGTCATGACCGATGTTTCACGCCGTGCGTTCAACCAACAGACTGTCGGCTCCTTGCTCACCTTGTCCCTGCTTGAAGCCCTCTATGCGACGGACGCCTTTGCGGCCGAGATCAAACCGGTGACGGCACGCTGGTTGGCAGAACTAGACGAACTGGGCCACGATCTGAAAGGAAAAAAACTCGGAGAGGTCCAATGGCAGGAAAAAGTCGAGGGCTTGTTCTCAAAAGTCGAACTTGTGGAATTACTGAAATTCATCGAATTCGACAAACTCACCAAGGGCCTCAGCTTTCGTGACAAGGGTGAGAAAAGCCTGCGCCCTCGATTCCCAAAGGTCGAAGGACTTCCCACCAATCTGGTGTTTGGCAACCAGATGTTCGCGCTCAAGAAAGATCGGTCGGTCGTACCACATGGGCACGACAACATGGCAACCGCATTCCTGGTCTTGAAAGGTAGTTTCCAGGGGCGTCACTACGATCGCCTGGAAGACACCAAAGACCACATGATCATCAAGCCCACCATTGACCAGGCGTTTACCGTTGGCCAGTACTCATCGGTCTCGGACAAAAAAGACAACGTGCATTGGTTTAAAGCGACCAGCGAGACTGGCTTCATTTTCAATATCCACATTCTGGGAGTCACCGAAGGGCGACGTACCAAGCGTGTCTACGTCGACCCCAACGGCGAACAACTAGCGGGAGGCAAGATCCGCGGGCGTCGCATCGGCGCATCAGAAGCCTACCGCCTCTATGGCTAAACCCCGTTTCACAACGCGCTGTTTCACCGGCCTATTCAAACCGTTGCCCGATCGAGCCCTATGAAAACCACACAATTGAATCACGTGGCTTTACACGTTGCAGATGTGGACAAAAGCATCCAGTTCTACTCCGACGTCATGCAACTGAAGGAAATACCCAGACCGGGATTTACTTTCCCCGGAGCGTGGTTCCTGTTAGGAGTAGATCAGGAACTTCATTTGATCGGGGAACGGGACGAACCGGTATCCGGTGCCAAAAGCCGGGGCAATCACTGGGCGCTGATGATCGACGACATGGACGCCTGGGAAGCGTATCTCCAGGGAAAAGGCGTAGCCTATACCCCTCGCCGTACGCGACCGGACGGTGCCTTCCAGATCTACGTATCAGATCCCGATGGACATTGCCTCGAGCTCTGTACCCAGCCACCTGTCGCTGATTCGTAAGGCCTCCGAAAAGGCGGCACGAGGGGGAAATATTGTGGACTTGCAGCTAGCCAATAGTGTCGCAGTCATCATCGGCGGGGCCAAAGGTATCGGCCAGGCAATCGTTCGCGGTTTTGCGCAGGAGGGTGCTCACGTCGCAATCGTGGATGTCGATACAGGCGTCCAATCTCTCGCGGATGAATTGGCGGCGGCCACCTCAGCCCAAACACTGGCAGCCGTAGCTGATGCCACAGACTACGAATCACTGCAAACAATCGCCGCACGTGTAATCAGTGAGTTCGGCCGTGTTGACCACTTGATCTACGCCGCAGGCGCTGGTTCGGGAAAGTACGGATTCCCCTTCTGGAATTTATCCCCCGCAGACTGGCAACGTGTATTGGACATCAATCTCCTGGGTGCTGTGAACGCAGCACATGCATTTACGCCGGAAATGACGGCTGCGCGCCAGGGGACCGTGTTGTTTCTGTCGTCGATTGCCGGGCAAATTGGTTCCCAAACCGATCCACCCTACAGTGCGGCCAAGGCCGCTGTGATCAATTTCGCGCAGTGTGCTGCAAAAGATCTGGCCCAATACGATGTACGGGTTAATACGATCTGTCCTGGAATGGTAAAAACCGCGGTCAACGAATCCGTCTGGCAGGCCTGGCAGAATGCCCAGCCCGAGAGCCAGCAACTATCGTATGACGAGTGGGCAACGGCGAAAATCGCGGCCACAACGCCGCTGAACCGCTGGCAAGAACCGGCAGACGTGGCTGCCCTCGCACTGTATCTGGCATCCCCTCTGGCACACAACATCACCGGTCAAACGATGAATGTTGATGGAGGCATAGTCATGCATTCTTGAGGGGCATGGACTTTAGTGAGGGCCGTGCACTTTTCGTGAAGCCACCGTTCAGCTGGCAAGCCACATCAAGAGTCCAATTAACACACCGACCAGCACCCAAGCCCCCAGGAATCCGCCCCAATCGACGACAGTCAGGCGCGGTAACTCCAGGGCGTACTTGCGGGGGCCCTGGTAGGCATTGTCCGCCACCGCCTCAAAATCCAGCCGAGTCTTCCCAAGGCCTAACGTCTGCGCTGTTTCCGCAACATGCTGCGACTCAGCGACCTGCTCTTCGCCCACCGGAGTTAACAAGCGAGCAAAAAATGAGTCCAGCTCAGTCCGCGACTGCGCGCGTGTCACCAGACTGACGACCACCATCACTCCGAATTGCACCGCCAGCATCATCAGGATCTCCACCGGCTTGGAATGATCACGGAGCTGAAGTTGCTCACCCAACCATACCAGGTTGCGGGCAACTGGCTGCAGGAGCTGGAGCCCTGCGCTGGCCGGAATCTGTACCGAACTCAATAGCCACACCGAAACACTCGCCAGAAAACTGCACCAGGCGGCAGTCGGATTCGCTCTCCGCCAGCAGACACCCAGCCAAAACGCAGCGCCCAAAAGACTAATCACTTCGACAGAAGCCAGTACCAGCCCGGTGACACTCCCAGCGTAAAACGCGACGGCGATGCCGGCCACCAGCATCATCGCGGAAGCGATTCGGCCCACCTTCAAATAGTGCGTTTGCTCTCGTCCTGGTATCAGTGGCTGATAGAAATTTCGCGTAAATACACCTGCCCCCACCACCATGAAAACTTCCGCGCTGGTCACTCCGGCCACCAAACAGGCAATCATCAACCCCCGCCAACCGTCCCCCAGCCATTCACGGATCGCCATGCCAAAAAGCTCTTCACTCGCCTGCCGAGGGTTATTCGCACTCTGCCAATGGGACGAAAACTGAACGGCGGCAATCAGCCCCGTAAAAGCCCAGGCCATCGTTAACAAACGCTTGATGAAATTCCCATAACACATCCCAACGCGTGCTTCGAGCTCGGTTTTTCCTGAGCCGGTGGCATTCATCACGTGGGGCTGGACGACGACTCCAGCTAGTGCCAGTAAAGAAACCGAGATAATAAACCCCACCGTACCCTCGAACGTATCGGTCGGGATGTGTTCCGAAGAAGCCGCAATCTGAAACATATGCGGGTCGAGTTGGGCATGCACCTGTTCCCAGCCACCCATTTGTTGCAATCCCGCAGGCACCAGAATCACGGAGAGTACGATGATCAGGATTCCCTGCAAGGCATCGGTGTAAGCGGCGGATACGAGTCCGCCGGCCACGACATAGCTGGAAAACAAAACAGCCAGCAGCACAATCGCTGGTTGGGTAGGAATTTCGCCCCCCGTCGCTCCAGCGATCGCGGACCCCGCACCTCGCAGCAGCATCGCAATCGATTGGATGAGGTAAAGAATCGCCACCAGCGAATAGACCATCTCCAACGAACGCCCGTAGCGAATACGAAAGAAATCACCGGTCGTGATCACGCGTAACCGTCGGATAATCGGTCCGATCATCCAGTAAAACGGTGTCGAAAACAAGTACATCCAGTGGTACCAGATCCCTCCCAG